>JAVBOE010000014.1:0-8706 GCA_031550925.1 Bacteroidales bacterium
ATCTAAATAGCCGAAATTTACTTCAGCGACTTAACAATAGCCTCAAATGCTTTTGGGTGATTCATCGCTAAATCTGCAAGAACCTTACGATTTAGCGCGATGTTATTTGCAGAAACCTTACCTATAAACTGTGAGTAAGTCATTCCGTGTTGACGTGCACCTGCGTTGATACGTTGAATCCAAAGTGAACGGAAGTCTCTTTTTTTCGCTATGCGATCACGGTATGCGTAGGTTAATCCTTTTTCATATGTGTTTTTGGCAACAGTCCAAACGTTGGCTCTTGCCAGAAAGTTACCTCTGGTAAGCTTTAAAATTTTCTTTCTCTTTGCTCTAGATGCAACCGAATTTACTGATCTTGGCATAATTCCTTATTTTTGAATGTAAGCGCTCGCATGGTAACGAAACTTTTGTGCTATACACTCCGGTTAATAAAATTGATTAAATAAATGTTGTTTGTTGACGGGAAAATTACTTAACTAGTAATGCTTTTATACGGCCTTCGTCAGAATCGCTAACTAAAGACGAATAAGTAAGATTACGTTTTCTTTTAGTCGTTTTCTTGGTTAAGATGTGACTTTTGTAAGCGTGTTTTCTCTTAATTTTTCCCGATCCGGTGATTTCGAATCTTTTCTTCGCACCGGCATTCGTTTTCATTTTTGGCATTGTCTGTTGATATTTAGTTTTAAAAAGGATTTACTTTGTTGTTGTACTACTACCTGAACCTGCGCTTGCTCCTGAACTTCCTTTCTTTGGTTTAGGGTTAATAAAGATGGTCATTCTTTTACCCTCTAACTTTGGCAGATGCTCTACCTTTCCATATTCTTCAAGGTCGTTTGCAAACCGTAGCAACAGAATTTCGCCCTGCTGCGAGAATAGAATAGAGCGCCCTTTAAAGAACACGTATGCCTTAATCTTGTCGCCGTCTTCTAAGAAACGTATGGCATGCTTAAGCTTAAACTGGTAATCGTGCTCATCAGTATTCGGACCAAAACGAATTTCCTTTACGCTAACCTTTACAGTCTTTGCCTTCATCTCCTTTTCTTTCTTCTTCTTTTGGTAAAGAAACTTTTGGAAATCGGTAATGCGGCAAACAGGTGGATCTGCGTTAGGAGAAATTTCAACTAAGTCTAACCCCAGATTATCTGCCAAGCGTAACGCCTCTGCAATAGAGAATACACCAGGATTCTCTATGTTTTCGCCAACAAGCCTAACTTGTGGTGATGTAATTTCTAAGTTGGTTTTAATTCCCGACTCTTCTTTAGGGCTGGGTTTTCTACCTCTGTTTTGGATAGGTCTAGGTGTTGCTATTGCTTTGTCCTCCAGTTAAGTTAATACTACGTAAATAATTATAAATTGTTAATTATCAATTATTAAAGTCTTTATTTTTTGTCTATTAGGCTATTTATTCAGCTGTTTTTCTACTTCTTTTTTCAGCATATCGGCAAAGTCCTCAACGCTCATTGCTCCCTTATCGCCCTCACCCTGAACACGAACGGAAACCTTATTTTCTTGCTCTTCTTTTTCTCCAACTATTAACAGGTAAGGTATTCGCTTAAGCTCGCTCTCCCTAATCTTCTTACCAATAGTCTCATTACGGTCGTCAACCGAGCCGCGAATATCGGAATTATTTAGGACATTTAAAACTTTTTGGGCAAAATCGTTATATTTTTCGCTGATAGGTAAAATTCTAATCTGATCGGGAGTTAGCCATAGCGGGAATTTTCCACCGGTATGCTCAATAAGTACCGCCACAAAACGCTCCATAGAGCCGAATGGGGCACGGTGAATCATAACCGGACGGTAACGCTTATCGTCTGCTCCGATGTACTCAAGCTCAAATCTCTCCGGTAAGTTATAGTCAACCTGAATTGTTCCCAGCTGCCATTTACGACCAATGGCATCGCGCACCATAAAGTCGAGTTTAGGACCATAGAACGCTGCTTCGCCCAGCTCTACAACAGTATTTAGCCCTTTCTCTTCCGCCGCTTCAATAATAGCCGCTTCGGCTTTTTGCCAGTTTTCGTCGCTGCCAATATACTTTTCTTTGTTATTAGGATCACGAAGCGATATCTGAGCGGTATAATCTTTAAAATCAAGCGTTTTAAAGATGTATAGAACAATATCAATAACCTTAATAAATTCTTCTTTTAGCTGATCGGGACGGCAGAAAATATGTGCATCGTCTTGTGTAAAGCCTCTTACTCTAGTTAACCCATGCAGCTCGCCGCTTTGCTCATAACGATATACTGTTCCAAACTCTGCCAAACGAACCGGTAAATCTTTATACGAGTGCGGTTTCGATCTGTATATTTCGCAGTGGTGCGGACAGTTCATCGGTTTAAGCAAAAACTCTTCTCCTTCTTGCGGTGTATGGATAGGCTGGAACGAATCCTTGCCATATTTGGCGTAGTGACCGGATGTTACGTACAGTTCTTTCTGCCCGATATGTGGTGTAATTACAGGCTGGTAACCCGATGCTTTTTGAACTTTCTTTAAGAATTGCTCAAGCTTTTCGCGCAGCTCCGCTCCTTTAGGTAACCACAAAGGTAAACCTTGTCCCACTCTTGACGAGAAAGTAAACAGCTCCAGCTCCTTACCAATCTTACGATGATCACGTTTCTTAGCCTCTTCCAACATCAACAGATATTCATCAAGCAGCTTCTTTTGAGGGAAGGTAATGCCGTAGATGCGGGTAAGCATTTTATTCTTCTCGTCTCCACGCCAGTATGCACCTGCGATAGAAGTTAGCTTAACCGCTTTAATCATGCTGGTATCGGGTAGGTGAGGGCCGCGACAAAGATCGGTAAAACCACCATTTGTGTAAAAGGTAATGGTGCCGTCTTGCAGGTCGTTTAGCAGCTCAACTTTGTACTGGTCGCCTTTCTCTTTGTATGTTTTCAGCGCTTCGTCTTTGCTCACATCTTTGCGAACAAACTGTTGCTTTTGGCGAGCCAGCTCTATCATCTTATTTTCGATTTTGGCTAGCTCTGCTTCCGAAATGGTACGGTCTCCAAGATCGACATCATAGTAGAAGCCATTTTCAATACTTGGGCCAATACCGAATTTTATTCCCGGATACAGCTCTTCCAACGCCTCGGCCATAAGGTGAGATGATGAGTGCCAAAAAGCATGACGACCTTTAGGATCATCCCACTTATGCAATACTATTTTTGCATCTTGGTTAATAGGGCGCGTTAAATCCCAAAGTTCATCGTTAACGCTTATACTTAGCACCTCCGAGGCCAATCGGGGGCTGATGCTCTGTGCAATTTCTAGTCCGGTAGTACCCTTTGGATACTCGCGAGTATTTCCGTCAGGGAAAGTTATCTTAATCATACTGTTATGTAAAAACTTGTTCAAAAAAAGAATAAAACATACAAAGGTAATATAAATAGTTGAGAAAAAGCCCCCAACCCCCAAAGGGGGCTAAAAAGAAGATTTGAAGTTCAAAAAAAACTGTAACAAAACGCCTCCCCCTTGGGGAGGTTGGGAGGGGCTGCCTGTTTGCACATTAATTTACTCCCCAATAATCTTTACCAATACCCGTTTGCGGCGTTTACCATCAAACTCTCCGTAAAATATTTGCTCCCAAGGACCAAAGTCGAGCTTACCGTTGGTAACAGCAACCACTACCTCACGCCCCATAACGCTGCGCTTAAGATGAGCGTCGCCGTTATCTTCGAAGCTATTGTGCTTATACTGGCTGTATGGTTTTTCGGGCGCTAGCTTTTCTAACCAAACTTCAAAATCGTGATGTAGCCCGCTTTCGTCGTCATTAATAAAAACGCTTGCGGTAATGTGCATGGCGTTGCATAGCAGCAAACCTTCTTTAATGCCGCTTTCGTACAGGCATTGCTCTACTTCGCGTGTAATATTGATGTATTCTCTGCGTTTAGTGGTTTCGAACCAAAGTTCTTTGCGGTAAGATTTCATGTGAATAATGTGTAAATTGTAAAGCCCCCCAACCCTCAAAGGGGGAGTAATCGACGATATATAAAGCCCCCTTTGGGGGTTGGGGGCTTGTTATAGTAGCGGTGAAAACAGGCGTGCAAAGCCTTCGCTGAATTTGCTCATCATTGAGCGTTCTTCCCATTGCTGAAGGTTGACATGGCGACTGCTGTTTATATCTTTTTTAAACTGGTCTTCCATTTTGCGGGCAATATCTTTATCATACATAATGGCTGTTACCTCAAAGTTATGCTCAAAGCTGCGGCTATCCATGTTTACAGAGCCTACAGATGTAAAGTAGCCGTCAATAACCAACGTTTTAGAATGGTTGAAACCTTTGCGGTACAGGTAAACCTTAACGCCTGCCTCCAGCAGCTCGCTAAGGTACGACATGGTACACCACTGCGAAACTTTTGCATCCGATTTTTCCGATAGCATGAGCCTCACATCAACACCGCTAAGCGATGCAACTTTTATGGCTGTTATTATACTCTCGTTAGGCATAAAGTAGGGCGTAGTGATGTAGATATACTTTTTTGCTTTTGAGATGGCTGCAAAATATGCCTGCATAATGTTTGCCCAGTCGCTATCGGGTCCCGATGTAGCGATTTGTATTTTAGTGTTTCCTTCACTTTTGCTTTCGGGAAAATAGCTGCTGTTTTTTTCGTCGATTAACAGCTGTTTGGTAACAAAGTACCAGTCGAGAAGGAACTGGTATTGCAGGCTTTGAACAGCATCGCCAATAACTCGGAGATGAGTATCTCGCCACCATTTAAACAGCTCGTTACCTTCTATATACCTGTCGGCAATGTTCATGCCTCCTACAAACCCTACTTTTCCATCAATAACGGTTATCTTACGATGGTTGCGATAGTTTACTTTACTTGTTAGCCAAGGGAACACAACCTTCATAAACGGATGAATTTCAACACCTGCATTACGAAGGGCTTTGAGGTATTTACGACAAAGACCCCAGCTTCCTACATCATCATAAAGTACACGAACAGCAACGCCCTGCTGTGCTTTCTTTATCAGCAGGTCTTTTATTTCGTTTCCGATTTTATCGGGCGATATGATGTAGAATTGAATATGAATATGCTCCTTTGCCTCAAGAATAGCCCTTTTGAAGCTATCGAACATATCGCTACCGTTGTAGTATATGTTGATATCGTTATTACCGCTTATCGGAGATTGACTGTTGTTAAGAATTAGAGCAATGATGTTTTTGTAATCAACCAACTCCGGATCATCATATAAGACTTGATTTTTGAGTATGCGAATTACTTGCCGTTTACTCATGTCATCTACAACCTTAATGGTTTGAACGGATTTGCGGTTGAATATTTTTTCTTTACGGAAGTTCTGTCCAAAGAAAACGTAAAGAATAATACCGGCAAAAGGTATAAGCAGAAGAACCAACGTCCATGACATTGTTTTTACAGGGTCACGGCGACGATAAACCATAAGAATAACGATAACTATAGCCATTCCATAGTTAATCATGGAAAGTAGGAAGAAGATGTTTTCTTCTACATAGTGTAGTATTTCGTCGGGTGTCATTTATCTATTCGGCAAACAGAGGTCTTAGCCGCTCCATCAGAATCTCCGGTGCTCTATTTGGACGCTGAGTTTCTTGATTAAGAAAGGCTAATACCGTATTCCCTTCATTTATAAGCTTTCCTGCCTGGTTATATATTTCGTAGTAAAATGTTATTCGGCTGGTTGGTAATTCTTTTAGTATGGTTTTTACCGTTAGAACCTCATCGTAGGCAGCAGGTTGTATGTATTTACAGCTTACGTTTATTATGGGCATTGCAGTTCCCGATTCTTCGAGTTGATAATAGCTTACTCCAAGCGATCTGATGAACTCGGTTCTTGCCATTTCATAGTATCTGATGTAGTTTGAATGGTGTACTATCCCCATTTTATCAGTTTCGTAGTACTGTACTCGAAGAGTGGTTTCGGTGGTGTGCATAGGTGGCGATTAGAGATAATAATTAGGGTTAAAGCAGTCTAAATGTTTTAAAAAATTAAGGTTTAATGCCACTCCCTCCCTTGGGGTGCTTCATTCTCACATTTACATATTAGCACATTTACACATTGTCTTTTTGCTAAATTGGAGAGTCCGGTTCTTTTTTCATTTGTTTGTAGTACTGGTTATCAACAAACTTTGGGAAGAAAAGGCTTACAAAGGGTGTAAGTCTGCCGGCTGAGCTCATTGCTATCTTACGCTTGCGTTTTCTTATTCCCTTAACGATACGCCGAGCGGCTTCTGCTGCACTCATCATTTTACCTTCGTCCCGAGGGGTTTCTCCCTGAGTTGAGCCATCGGCTGTGAGAGCTGTAAAGCGTATGTTGGATGCTGTAAATGTTGGTATGGCAACCATTACATGCAATCCTTTTTTTAGCGTTTCTACCCTTATGGTATCAAGAAATCCTTGCATGGCAAATTTCGAAGCAGAATACCCTGTTCGTCCCGGAAGCCCATGTATTCCCGCTACGGATGATATGCCGACTAACGAACCTTTTGATTTCAGCAAGTACGGAAAAGCATATTTTGAGCAGTAAACGGTTCCCCAAAAATTAACGTCCATCAGGTGTTTCAGAACGTCAATATCAACATCTGTAAACGATGCACGCATAGAAATGCCTGCATTGTTAATTAGTATGTCAATTCTGCCAAATGCTTCAAGGGTAGTATAAATAAGATGTTTACAATCTTCTTGTATTGTTACATCTGTTTTTACTGCAATAGCACGTGTAGCATCAATATTAAACTCTTGTGCTAATTTTTGTAACGCCTCAATATTTCGTGCAGCCAATGCAAGCCTTGCACCTTGATTAAACAGCTCTTTAGCGCAAGCCAAGCCAATACCGGAAGAGGCTCCGGTAATTATTACGACTTTATCTTTTAGAGACGACATATTGTAAATAGTAAGTAGAGTTAGGCGAATGTCGATGGTTCGTATTCCTGTATCTATACAAAGTTATTGTTTTTTACTGACATTCACTATTTTTTACAAACTTTATTAGAATACAGCATAAACATTATTATTGGTGTATGGTTCAATTACCATAAATAAAAACGAGGCCTCTGGTAGGAAGCCTCGTTTTAGATAACCTTTGCTATTTATAGTCGCTCAAAATTCTTCTGACATCATTTGCTTCTACACGTCCGTGTACTTTTTCTCCAATCATTAGTACCGGAGCTAGTCCACATGCTCCTACACACCGTAAGCAATCAAGCGAAAATAGCCCATCGGGGGTAGTCTCTCCCAGGTTAATAGCCAATGTTTTTTTCAGCTCTTCCAGTATCTCTTCTGCACCACGAACATAGCAAGCTGTTCCTAAACAAATAGATACGGGATGCTTACCTTTGGGTTTCATGGTAAAAAAGGTATAGAACGAAACCACTCCGTAAACCTTTGCTACAGGGATAGAAAGCTCTTGTGCAATAGCTTCTTGAACCTCTACGGGAAGGTAGCCAAACACTTCTTGTACCTTATGAAGTATGTTGATCAGGTTACCTGCGTTATTGTTGAATGATTGGCAAATATCCTTTATTGTTTTAATATTATCAGGACTTAATACCTCTTTTGTCGAACACATATCTTGGTTGTATTTTAGTATTATCGGATATTGTTAGCTGTTGGCATTACTTTTATCGAAATAGTGGGTATGTAGCAGATGGTGTGCTTTTTCGCTCAGCGGGCTACCCAAAAATTCTTCGTATAGCTTAATAATATAAGGGTTCTCGTGCGATTTACGGATAGGCTTTTCTGCATCCTCGCGATAAATTGCTTGGTGGCGAGCCTTAATAATTTCGCTATTACCATGATGGTAAGGTTGCCCTGCGCCACCAATGCAACCGCCCGGACACGCCATTATTTCAATTGCATGGAAGTTATACATACCTGCACGAATACCATCTAGCAACTTGCGAGCATTGCCCAGGCCATGCGCAATGCCAATGTTTATAGTGGTTCCGTTAAAGTCAACGCTTGCAGAACGAATACCTTCCAGTCCGCGAAGCTCGTTAAAGTCAACCTTTTCAAGCTTCTTCTTTGTGAAGATTTCGTATGCAGTTCTGGCAGCAGCCTCAATAACACCGCCTGTTGCACCAAATATTACACCGGCTCCGGTAGATTCTCCCAAAGGGTTATCAAAATCTTCGTCGAGAAGATTGGTAAAGCTGATATTGGCAATTTTTATAAGTGCCGCAAGCTCTCTGGTCGATATTGAAAGGTCAACATCAGGGTTACCATCTACCTTAAACTCATCGCGCTGGCACTCATACTTCTTGGCTAAGCAAGGCATAATAGATACAACAACCATATTTTCGCGCTTAACGCCCAGCTTATCCGCAAGGTATGTTTTTGCAATCGATCCGAACATCTGCTGCGGTGAGCGTGCTGTTGACGGCACATCCAGCATATCAGGGTAGTTGTACTCAAAGAAGTTTACCCATGCAGGGCAGCACGATGTAAGTATTGGCAGCTTTACATTTTTATCTCCTTCTAAGAATTTACCGATACGGTTTAGCAGCTCAGTACCTTCTTCCATGATGGTAAGGTCGGCAGCAAAGTCGGTATCAAATACATAGTCGAAGCCCAGCGTACGTAGTGCAGCAGCCATTTTGCCCGTAACCAGCGTACCCGGTTCCAGTCCGAATTCTTCGCCCAAAGCAGCACGAACAGCGGGTGCGGTTTGCACAACAACGGTTTTAGAGGGGTCGGCTAACGCTTTTATAAGCCTGTT
>JAVBOE010000097.1:0-44247 GCA_031550925.1 Bacteroidales bacterium
CCGATATGCTGGATGATGAGCTTGAGAAAGAAATTAAGCAACATCTACCCGATCTTCCACATATATTTATCTCATCCATTACAGGTAAAGGCATACAAGAGCTGAAAGATTTGCTTTGGAAAGAAATGAATAGTCAAGATAATGTTTAGTGACTAATGTTTAATTATTATTAACAGCTAATCAGAATCTCCTATTATTAAGCACAACAACATTAATAACTAATCATTAAAAATTAATCATTATTCACTAATGCTATATATTAACGATCAACACACCGATCCTTATTTTAACCTTGCAGCCGAAGAATACGTGCTGAAAAATATATCCGACAATGTTTTCATGCTATGGCGAAACGAACCATCTATCATAGTTGGTAAGTTTCAGAACGCATTAGCAGAAGTCAACCTCGACTTTGTGCAGCAAAACAAGATAAAAGTAGTGCGTCGCTTAACAGGTGGTGGCGCGGTATTTCACGATTTAGGCAACCTTAACTTTACTTTTATAGAGAACGACAGCACCGGAGATTTTAAAACGTTTACCCAACCTATAATTGATATATTGGTTAAGCTGGGTGTTGATGCCCGTTTTGAGGGACGTAACGATCTCACTATTGAGGGAAAGAAGTTCTCAGGCAATGCGCAGTGTGTATATAAAAACCGCACACAGCATCATGGCACGTTGCTTTTCTCGGCTATAATGACCGATTTATCTGCAGCGTTACAGGTTAACCCTCTTAAATTTGAAGATAAGGCTGTAAAATCTGTTCGGAGCCGTGTTACCAACATTAGCGAGCATCTTAAACAACCGATGGATGTGCTTCAATTTCGCGATTTAGTTATGAAGCATATCATCGAAACTATTCCTAATTGCGTTGCCTACGAGTACACCCCGGAAGATATTGCTCAAATAGAAAAACTACGAGATGAGAAATATTCAACTTGGGATTGGAATTTCGGACGCTCGCCAAAATACTCATCTTCGAAGCTGATTCGAACCACAGGTGGTAATCTCGAGGCACACTTAAACGTAGCAGAAGGGTGTATAAAAGATATTAAGCTATACGGCGATTTCTTTTTCTTTAAAGAGCTAAGCGAGCTGGAAAAAGAGCTGGCTGGTTGTCCACATGAGCGTAATGCTCTTTTGAAAAAGCTGAAAGAAGTAAGTATTCAAGATTATATTAGAAATACGACGCCCGAAGAGGTTGCCGAAGTGTTTTTTTAGTATTTTTATACTAAAATACTGCAAACAACCAAAAACCTTAACCTATGAATAAGCTTTATCTTCTCACCCTGTTTTGTGTACTTAGCCTGACAGCGTTTGGGCAAGCTAACGATGCCGAGCTGCTTAAACAAGCAAAAAATCTGCACCAACGAATATTTACCCTAGATAGCCACGCCGATACGCCCTCTCGCTTTACGCGCGACACCACTATAAACATAGGTGAGCGTGTCGATAAAGTAAGGGTCGATTTGGTTAAAATGGAAGAGGGACTTCTTGATGGTATTTTCTTTGCCGTTTTTTATGGACAAGGACCTCAAGTAGATAGTGCTCTTTCAATGGCATATCAAATTTCAAAAAAACAGCTAGAAAATATTCACCTTCAGGTAGAGCGTAACAACAATAGAGCTGCTGTTACAACCACACTTCAGCAAGCTTTACAGGCAAAGAAAGAGGGTAAGCGCGCTATCTTTATAGGTATAGAAAACGCATACTGCTTAGGCACTGATAAGCTAAGTGCCATGAATGAGTTTTATGACTTGGGTGCTCGCTACATTACGCTTTGCCACTCGAAAGATAGCGAAATATGTAAATCATCGGGAGAAGAAGGCGAAGACTATGGGCTTACCGATTCGGGAAAAGAGCTGATTGATGAGATGAATCGGCTAGGTATGATAGTTGACATATCGCACGCATCCGATCAAACCGTGCGCGATGTGCTGGCATATACCAAAGTGCCTATCGTAGCATCTCATTCAAGCGTTCGTGCTCTATACAACCATCCGCGTAACTTGAGCGATGAGCTTATCCGTGCAATAGCCGATAACGGCGGGGTTGTACAAGTGTCTATCTGGACCGGTTTCTTAAAATCAAAAGAGGATGGTAAAGCCACAGTTGCCGATGTAGTTGACCATATAGACTATGTTGTAAAGTTGGTAGGCATTGACCATGTTGGTTTTGGAAGCGATTTTGACGGTGGCGGCGATGTTGTTGGGTGCGAAAATGCTTCGGGAATTGTAAATATTACGGTAGAAATGCTTAGAAGAAGATATACCGAGGAGGATATTGAGAAGTTCTGGAGCTTAAACTTTTTCAGGGTTTTAGAAAAGGTTGAGCAGGTAGCCCACCCCAACCCTCCCAAAGGGAGGGAGTCTCTTGCTGCTGAGTAAGAAGAAGCCTAACAAAGAGAGATGCTGTAGTTTTGCTCCATAGGAGCAACCTCTTTGTAGAAAGATTAAGTGATGGTTGGGGATTTTGCTCCTAATGGAGCGGAAAAGCAGGCAAACAAATGGCTTGCTACAAAGATTTGGCTCCTAATGGAGCCCCACATTGAGTGGGATTTGCATAATGCCACTCAATGTAACCAGTTCGTTGTAGCAAGAAGCCAACCCATTAAAAAATAAGGGATTGGTCAAAAAGTATAGATTTTAATTTTATTACATGTGTAAATCAATAATTTACATCCTACTATCTATCTTTTTTTAGCAATCCCGAAAATAAATAATTTGCATGACCATAGGTGTTTTTTCCATCACGTCATCAATACATGATGCAGCGGTTCTAAACAAACGAGCTGAGCTGTTTCTAAATGAAATCAGGCAGGAGACGGGCTTTGAGCTGAACTATTTAGGTGATGATTTTACACGCTATGACGAATTTGGTGTACAGCTTATTTTTATTCGTACAGGAGGCTCCGAGGGCAAATTTAAAGAGCTGTATCCATCGCTTAAATCTCCATTTTACTTATTGACAACAGGCGAGAACAACTCACTCGCAGCCTCAATGGAAATACTTTCATTCCTCAGAGAGAAAGGCGAGAAGGCAGAAATCATTCATGGCAGTGTAAAGTATGTATCACAACGAATTACAACTATTATCAGAGTTGCTAATGCTATCAACAACCTTAAAGGGCAAAACTTTGGTGTAATCGGAGCGCCGTCAGACTGGTTAATATCAAGTCAAGCCGATTATGTCGCAGTAAAAAACAAGCTTGGTGTAAACCTTATAGATGTTACGATAGAAGAGTTTGTCGAAGAGATCAACAAAAACTCATATCCCGAAAGTGCCAAAAATTTTCTGAACGCAGACTTTGATAAGTCAACTATACAAACGGCTCTATACGTATATGGCGCACTATTCCGACTTGCTCTAAAGTATCGCTTATCTGCCATTACGGTACGCTGCTTCGACCTGCTTAGCCTTAAATGTAATACCAGCTGCCTGGCTCTCGCCATTCTTAACAAAGACGAACTCACTGCCGCTTGCGAAGGAGATGTACCCGCAATGCTATCAATGGCTATTGCGCGCGAGCTGACAGGACAGAGCTCTTTCCAAGCCAACCCATCGAGCATTGATATAGATACCAACAAAGTAACCTTTGCGCACTGCACTATCCCACTCGATATGATAACGAACTATAAATTCGATACACATTTCGAATCGGGCTTGGGTGTTGCCATTAAAGGAGAAGTACCTACCGGAGATGCAACCATATTTAAAGTATCGGGCAACTTGAGCCAGTATTTTGTTTCGGATGCTAAGCTGGAAGCCAACTTAAACAGCCCGCATTTATGCCGTACACAGGTCATCATAAAACCAAACAAGAGCGTCGAATACTTTTTAAAAGATTCGATAGGCAACCATCATATCATCATGTTAGGTAAGCACGAAAAATTAATAGACGAATTTTTCAAGACGTTAAACATTTAGTAGTTTATTTAGTCTAATTTAAAATTAACGAAAAGTTTTTTAACTTTGATAAGCGTAGCATAATATCTAGATTTGCGATATTGCGCTGTTATTTATTTAATTACTTAATATCATACTAACATGACCACAGAAGAAAAAGTACTGGAAACAATGCGTAAAGCAGGCGAACCTGTTAATGCCGGTAAAATTGCCGAACTATCGGGTCTTGACAAGAAGGAAGTTGAAAAGGCAATGACCAAGCTAAAAGCAAGTGGTGCTATTGTTTCGCCAAAACGCTGTTTCTGGGAGCCTAAGTAACCGTATGTGATGAACGACAAAGAGTACCAACCCAAACGTACACTTCGCAAACACTTATTAAGCTATGTTTATGCCGCACGTGGTATAGTGCAGCTCTTTAAAACAGAGCTTAATGCATGGGTACATTTTAGCATCGCGATTTGTACAATAGTGTTGGGATTTGTTTTCAATATTTCGAGTATGGAGTGGGTTGCCATAGCGTTAAGCTGTGGCTTGGTTTTAGGAGCCGAAGCAATGAATACGGCTATCGAGTATCTTGCTAACTGCTATACAACCCAGAAAAACGAACAAATACGGAAGGTAAAAGATATTGCTGCCGGAGCAGTTTTAATTTCAGCTCTTGCCGCCTTAGCTGTCGGACTCATTATATTTCTCCCCAAATTTCTTTCATTAATTACAGAATCGATAATTTAACTATTTGAATAGTTTAACAACTATAAAAATAGTTTATATTTGTCTTTATTCTAATAATAAAAACGCTATGCATTTGATTTTAAACCCTTATTGTCAAGGGTTAGATAATATATTTGAAAAAATATATACCATGCATAACATAGTACTGAAAAATTATCATATCTTTGCAATACCATTTTTGATATAAAAACATGTTAATAGTGTAACGTTCTCAGATAAAATGAGTCTTTAATAGCAGTAATACATCAATAATCATAAATAATACCCAAAAGCATGAAACAAATTCTGACCCTATTAATCCTATCCGCCGTTTTTTTCTCTAGTAGCTCGCATGCACAACAAAAAACTACATATAACATTAAAGGAGCGGTTGTTGATACAACCACTAACACTCCGGTCCAATATTCAACGCTCTCTATTGCCACAAAAGCCGCACCCGACAAGCAGGTAAAGGTTTTGGCCACAGATGACAAGGGAAACTTTCAGATAGGTTTAAATAGCATAGGAGAATATATCTTGTCTGTGTTTTATTTTGGCAACAAAGCCACAGATATACCTTTCACAGTAGAAGAGGGTAAGAAAACCGTAGATTTAGGAACCATACGTATTACTGATGTTAGCCAGCTGGAAGAGGTTGTTGTTGTAGCCCAAAAACCGTTGATTAAGGTAGAAATGGATAGGTTAACCTATGATACGGAAAGCGACCCCGATTCGAGAACGGAAACAGCGCTTGAAATGCTAAAGAAAGTGCCTATGGTTACAGTAGACGGTGAAGATAAGATACAGCTAAAAGGCTCAACAAACTTTAAGGTATATGTAAATGGTAAACCATCTACTATGATTACCAATAACCCGAGCGAAGTGCTAAAAAGCATGCCTGCTGCAAACATCAAAAATATTGAAGTAATTACCGATCCGGGCGCAAAGTATGATGCAGAAGGTATTGGCGGTATCATCAACATAACTATGGCTAAAAGCGGTGATGATGGCTACACGGCAACCGTTGGTGCCAACGTAACTACGCTGGGTGGATATGGTGGTAATGCAAACCTCACACTTAAACAAGGAAAGCTTGGATTTTCCGGTTACTACGGCTATAATTATCGGAAATCTCCGGAAAGCACATCTTCCTCATACCGGGAAGACTATGCTAATAATACTATCTTAAACCAGATAGGACACCCAAGCAGCAATAAAAACAATAACCAATGGGGAAGTGCAGAGCTAAGCTACGAGTTCGACACCCTAAATATGGTTACTATTGCAGCAACACGTTATTTTGGGAACCATAAAACCAATGGTACCACATCTACCGATCTATCAGGCGGAAGTAATCCATACTCATACACTCGCAAAACTAGCTATGAAGGGGACTGGGGAAGCACAGAGCTTAATGCAAACTACCAAAGATCTTTTAAGAAAAAAGGGATGCTGTTAACCGCTTCCTACAAATATAATGGCTCGCCGGATAATACAAGCTATGAAACCGAACTTTACGATTTAGTAAACTACCCCCAGATGTGGGAGCGTAGCAGTGACGAAGCGTCTACTAAAGAACATACCTTTCAGCTAGATTATGTAAATCCTATTAGTAGTAAGCATACTGTTGAGGTGGGTGCAAAATACATTATTCGCCTTAACGATAGCGATCCATTTTTTGAAGAGTACGACTACCTTACCAACTCATGGCAGCATAATACCAACAAAGAAAATCCGCTAGATTACAGGCAGGATATTCTTTCGGGATACGCCTCATACAGCTATAAGCTGAAAAAGCTGGGATTTAAAGCCGGGCTCAGAGTTGAAAATACCGATAACGATCTTAACTTTAAAACAACAGGTAACGTAAAGAACAGCACAACAGATGTTGTACCTTCAGCCGCCATTTCTTACCAGCTTGGGATGACAAAAACGCTGCGCTTTAACTACAACATGCGCATTCTTAGACCTAACATTTGGCGCCTAAATCCTTTTAAAAACGAGAGCGACCCAACCTCTGTTCGTTATGGCAACCCAAATCTAGAATCGGAAGATAGCCACAGCTTTTCATTAACCTATGGAAGCTTTGCTCAAAAAATAAACTTCAATGCATCATTAAGATATAACATATCTACCAATGCAATACAAGAGTACTCATTCGTAGCAGGAGATAATAAGCTGCACACTACTTACGATAATATTGGTAAAAATCAATCTGTAGGTGTGAGTCTTTATGGTAGCTGGACTCCCATAAAAGATTTACGACTAATGATCAACGGAAACATTATCTATGCTGATATTAAGACCGAATCGACAAATGGAACCTCTAACAGCGGCTTTGGTGGTAATGGTTATTTTAACGCATCATACTCTTTCTTAAAATCTTTCCGTGCAGGCATTTTTGGCGGATTCTATATGCAGCCCGTTAGTATGCAAAGCAAAATGTCTACTCATTCATTCATGGGGCTAGCTTTAGGAAAAGATTTCTTCGACAAGAAGCTTAGCGTTAATATCAACGTGCAAGATCCGTTCAGAAAAACAGCAAAATTCACACGTGAAACTCAGGGAAAAACATTTTACGAAGAAAGTATCTTCAAAAATCAGCAGCAGAGTGTGGGCTTCAGAGTTTCATATAGGTTTGGTAACCTAAAGAACCAACAAATTAAGAAAGTTCAGCGCGGTATTTCTAATGATGATGTTATGCAAGGCGGAAACAGCAGTAGCGGATCGGGAAATACTCCCACAACAAACTAGAGCTTAATGTAACAATATGAAAATGTGAGAATGAGGTTTACAGCCATACATTCTCACATTTTCATATTGTTACATTAGTAAATTTAAAATTTAGGTATCTTTACTTCCTGTAACCGCAATTAAACGCAAGCATGAAGTTCCTTTTTAACGTCTATTACTATACTTACCTGGTAGTTTCAGCACCCATACTATACCTGTTGGCGTTGCTTATATTTATTATTACCTATCCTTTTGATAAAAGGCGTGTTGTTGTGCATAAATTCTCTATAGTATGGGGATTGCTTTACTTTTGGGTAAGCCCATGTTGGAAGATCAGATATTCGGGAAAAGAAAATTGCAAACGTGGTAAAACATACATAGTTGTTTCTAACCATCGATCAATGCTTGATATTGCTTTAATGTTTAAGCTGCCGCTTGTTTTTCGTTGGATATCTAAACGAGAGGTTTTAAAAATGCCCTTTATTGGATGGATACTGGCACTACGTGGCGATATATTGATTAAACGCGGAAGTGCCTCTAGCGCAAAGGCCATGATGAAAAGCGGCAAAGTATGGCTGAATAAAAATGTTAGCATTGCTATTTTCCCAGAAGGAACCCGTTCAAAAGACGGAAAGGTACACGATTTTAAGGAAGGTGCGTTCTTGCTGGCAAAGATGAATAAAGTGGCTATTCTACCCGTTGTGGTTAACGGCACTTACGAAGCAACTAAAAACTTTATGTTACCTCCTCGCCAAAAATTCGAGCTACTCATATTACCTGAAATAAGCGCGGAGGAAGTCGCAGCTACTTCAATCAAAGATATGACAAAGCGTGTACATGATATAATTGCCGAGAAGCATCGTGAAATGGCACCGGATTTGTACAGCTAAAACATTAGCCACTTTACAATCGGTGCAACAATAGCAGTTGCCAATCCCATTAGTCCTATTGCCAATCCGCTGATAGCTCCTTCAACAGCTCCCATCTCAATTGCCACAGCAGTGCCTATTCCATGCGAAGAAGTACCCATAGCCAATCCCTTGGCAACGCGACTTGTAATACCTAACGATCTCAGCACAAACGGACCAACCAATCCGCCAAAAATACCTACAGCAATTACAATAACTGCCGAGAGTGATGGAATGCCGCCCAGCTCTTTTGAAATATCAATGGCAATAGGCGATGTAACAGACTTAGGGAATAAGGTCATTGTTAGCTCTGTGCCGGGATTCATCAATAGCGCAATGCCTGCAACGCTTACAACTCCTATTATGCTACCAACAATAATTGCCGTTAGCATCGATAGCCAATTTTGCCGTATGTAATGTCGTTGCTCATATAGACCAAGCCCCAATGCGACTACCGACGGGCCGAGCATAAAATCGATAATAAAAACCCCTCTATTGTAGGTATCATAATCAACATTACACATGGTAAGCACAGCAATAATCAGCAAAACAGATGGTAGAAGCGGATGTAATATGCGCAGCTTCGTTTTCTTGTATAGATATAGCGATAACACAAACGCAGCCAGCGTTAGTAAAGTCATAAACAGGCTATTATGTATGTTATCTGCCAAGTGTTCTATCTCCTTTTTGCTGAATAAACGCAACAACAATCATTACTAATAGCGTACTTACAACAGATGCGACAAGAATAAACGCCCAGCCTTGTTTTAATACATCTAAATGCTCCATTAACCCCACCGCTGCAGGCACAAAGAATAACGACATATTTTTGGTAAGGAAATCCGCAACTACCCTTACCTGTTCCGGTTTTATCAGCTTAAAGCATAGAGCTGCAAACAGAAGAAGCATGCCAACTACACTCCCAGGAATAAGATGGTTGATTAACATAGAAACAACCGTTCCTAATGCCCAGAAAAATAGTATAATAAGGAAACCTAAAAGAATAGGCATTTTAGCACGCGATTAACCGATATTAATATCTACTGTAACGGGGCAATGATCGGAATGTACTATCCAATCCTGAATATCGGCACATCTCAATTCGTGCTTTATATTCTCGCTGGTCAAGAAATAATCGATGCGCCAGCCTACATTTCTAGCGCGCGCTCCGCCACGGTAGCTCCACCAACTATAACGATTCGGCTCTTGGCAAAAAACACGGAAGGTATCTACAAAACCTAAGCCTATCAGCTGATCGAACCATTCACGTTCTTCGGGTAGGAAGCCAGAAACCGTAGTATGTTTCTCAGGATTATTAATATCTATGGGTTTATGGCATATGTTGAAATCTCCTGTCAATATTATCTTTGAACGTTCTTGCATTAGCTTCTTTATGTAGTTGATAAAAGCACGCAAGTATTCCATTTTAAACTCCTGTCTGTGATCGCCCATGCTCCCCGATGGAAAGTAAGAACATATCAACGTATAGTCGCCTATATCCGCTCTGATTAAGCGACCTTCAACATCAAACTTATCCAACCCTATGCCGTAGTACACATGGTTTATGGGAATGCGACTTATTACAGCTGTTCCGCTATACCCTTTTTTATCGGCAGAATTCCAGTAGCAAGTATAACCCAGCTCTTCGAAATGTTTTACATCTATCTGATCAGGTTGCGCCTTTGTTTCTTGTAAGCAAAGAATATCGGGAGATTCGTCTTTGAACCAATCCATTAATCCTTTGTTCAAGGCCGCTCTAATACCGTTAAGGTTGTATGAAATAAGTTTCATGATAATGTGTTTTAAATCCGCTTACAAAGGTATTGGTAATAAGCAGAAAACGATAATAGCTTAGACAGCCTTTTTGCTCCAAACCAAAATATTATGCCATTTGCTTATTTCCAGCCAATGCCGACAAAGCAACTATAGCAATTACCATTTCTGCCGATTCCTTATCCAGGTAAACTCCCTTAACCACCTCGTCATTATCTGCTATTTCTATCTTGCCCTTATCATTTTTACTGATAGATATTCTCTCTACATTAACCACAACGCTTTTACACAACAAGCAAAAATGGAAGTTGAACTCATATGCTTTATATCCAAGACCTAAATGCTGAAGATTACCAACCGGTTGAGCTTCCTTCAAGAACAAGGCATTCCCCGACCTAAGGGCATCCAAGTTTGGTGTTATTTCATCTGCATTAGGATAGTATAAAGTTACCGAAGACATATTCTTTTTGCAGGCTTCGCAGAAGAAATGCTTCATTTTAGCCACAGTATAAATCGGATATAAGAATACAGCAAACTCTATGATATAAAGAACGGGCATAATCGATCCGATTGGTATGCTGGCGCTTCTACGCCCAACAGATATTTCTATATTATTGGCATAATAGATAATACCATCAAATGTTATAGGGACATTGAACAGTAAAAAGAAGAAGTTTACATCTGCTTCATAGGCAAGCATCATACACCAGCCACAATACCAAGCAAAGACGCACATTATACCAACCATAATTATGATTAGGTATTTATTACGAGCATGGCTTCCATGTACCACAAATGCCGCAACCGACGACATTACAAATACAACACCAAACAGTAACAGCAAATGCAAATAAATAATCGGATTAATATGTGCCAATAAACCATAAATAACTCCAACAGCCCCAAAACACACCATGCCTATAATAAGCCATAAAGCAGATCTGCCCCAGTCAACGTTTCCCGAATGCTTGTATTCTTTACCCATAAATAACTAAGGTTTTATTAAAAAACAGCACTAACATAACACTTTATTTATTAAACTTATTCCTGTTATTTTAAGGTTTTTAACCTAGCCAACAATATTTTAATTTTCCGGATGATATTTTCAATTCGCAAAGAAAACAAACTACCTCACAGTAGAACTGCGAATACTAAGAAAATAACGCCAGATAGTTGTATAATAATGCCAACAAGCTGTATTGTCGAGTTATATGCGGTTTCTTTTTAAACACCTCACAACCGAACCCAAGATAGAACGATTTTTTTCGCAAATGAGTAAGAAAGAGATTTGATGGTTTAGCAAATTATAAGCAACCAATTTTTCTCTTCTTACTCTATATATAATACATACCAACCTCGTTACGGAACGATGCTGGTAATAGTCAGCACTAGTAAGCGAGTACCCTGTACTATTTGGTTATTTTTCACCATTATGGGCAACTCTACACCATTCTGCCCAGCTGGAATAGTTACGTAGGTTACATCTATCGGATCGTAGTCCACGCCACTCTCTGCCGTACTTTCGGCAGATACGGCCACACCCACCTTAACAGGGGTGGTGCAGGTTATGACCGGATTTGCAAACCGGATATAAAAGCTGCCATTGGTGCTCGGCTCGCTTGCCGAAACGTCAACGGGCAAGGGACGGTACTTTTCTATTATAATTTCTCCGTTAGTTTGGTCGTTTATAGTACCAATACCGTCAAGCGTTTCATCTCCTCCCGTAAAAGTAGCATTTACAGGGTTGCTCAGCCTTAAATACAGATTTTCTGCTCCTTCCAATACATCATCCGCTGCTGTAGCAATAGTAATAGTCTTGCTGGTTTCACCGAATATGAAAGCCAATGTGCCACTGGTATCTGTGTAATCAGCAGAAGCTTCCGCCGAACCATCAACCGTAGCATACTGTACGGTAGCAGCATTGACCGAGCAATGTCCACCCATTAACGTTACAGTAAATACCAAATCGTCTCCTTCGTCTGTAGCGACACTGTTTATGGCGAATGTAGGCAGCAGATTTATTGTTATGGATTGAATAGTAGGTGCCTCCGGAACGCAGCCGCTACTGTTGGTGTAGCTTACCGCTACGCTGCCGCTGCCGGCGGATCCCCACGCTACCGTGATGCTATTCGTGCCATCGCCGCTGGCTATTGTACCGCCAGCTACCGTCCACGTGTAGCCGCTCATGCCTGCTTCGGTGCTGTATGCTTCGCTGGTAGCCGCGCATACGCTGGCGCTACCGCTGATGGTAGGAACAGGACGGGCGTTGATGGTGATAGCTTCTTCGGTAGGTATTGCCGGAACGCAGCCGCTACTGTTGGTGTTGCTTACCGCTACGCTGCCGCTGCCGGCAGCGCCCCACGCTACCGTGATGCTGCTGGTGCTGTCGTCGCCGGTTATCGTGCCGCCAGCTACCGTCCACGTGTAGCCGCTCATGCCGCTCTCGGTGCTGTATGTTTCGCTGGTAGCCGCGCATACGCTGGCGCTACCGCTGATGGTAGGAACAGGACGGGCGTTGATGGTGATAGCTTCTTCGGTAGGTGTTGCCGGAACGCAGCCGCTACTGTTGGTGTAGCTTACCGCTACGCTGCCGCTGCCGGCGGATCCCCACGCTACCGTGATGCTGCTGGTGCTGTCGTCACCGGTTATCGTGCCGCCAGCTACCGTCCACGTGTAGCCGCTCATGCCTGCTTCGGTGCTGTATGCTTCGCTGGTAGCCGCGCATACGCTGCCCTCTCCGCTGATGGTGGGAACGGGTCTATCATAAGCGGTAATATCAAGAGAATCTAGCATCTCACAGTTGGAAGTAGATATAAACTTCACAAATATTCGCTGGCTATTGGTAACTACAAGTGGTAGTTCAAGTGGCTGTGAATAAGTCGCATCAGTGAAAAACAGCGTATCCCTGATATTTAGTGTTGCTACTACCAGCGTGTCGGCACTAAGCCAACTTCCAACACAAACAGCCACATCTCGAAGTTCGTAGCTAGCTGTATCCTTTACCTGCAACTCCACTGCGCCGATATCTACTCCACAACTTATGGAACGAAGGCTATCGCGCTGGTCAACATCCACCAAACCTAACGCCCATGTATTCACCAAATCTGAGGGAATCCGGTTGTGGGCGTAACCCCTCTCTCGTATAGCCAACGTAGGTGTCTGTCCCCCATTATTGGCTAGCACAGCTAGGTTACCTATTACATTGCCAAACACATCTTCCGCCAT
Source organism: Bacteroidales bacterium (assembly GCA_031550925.1). Taxonomy (GTDB): domain Bacteria; phylum Bacteroidota; class Bacteroidia; order Bacteroidales; family UBA932; genus JAIRNF01. The sequence goes on from JAVBOE010000097.1 coordinate 13,257, forward strand.
TCCACTTGCTAAATTCATATTTCCAACTCCTGCCAGTGTTGCGTTCCTCACTATGTTGTAGCTGCAGTTGGCTGCTACTGGCGCATTCTGTATCTCCAAACCGGTTTCGCCGTTACCGTAAATAATATTACCGTATAGTGCCTTACCTCCAGCATTAGCGAAGTGGATAGCGTTGCCGCCCAAGGTAGCGGTGTTACCGTTGAATGTGGATAAAGCAACTGTAACTGCCCCTAGCGCTCCGGTAGAAGATGCATGGATGGCTCCACCACCACCGGCAGTAGCAATGTTTTGGCTAAATGTACTATTCACTAATGTATTACGGTTGGCGACAGCCGCCACTGCTGTATAAAGACCCCCGCCCAACTTGGCACTGTTGCCAGCTATCGTACTCTTGCCCACATATAATTCACCTGTAGCCGACTTGTAGATAGCCCCACCGTTGTTTCTGGCAGCATTAGCACGCAACAGAGCATTGGTTAGCAATAGCTGATTAGTAGCATATATCCCTCCACCGTCAGTACCGGCGGTGTTACTAACAATTTGTGCCCTTTTCAAGGAAGATAAATCTAAGACCACCCCAGTATATAACGCTCCGCCCGCACCAGCTAAAGCAGTACAACCAGTGGCTACAAGCGAATCTAACTCAGTTACAGTAAAGTTGCCTATGCTATGTTTGTAGATTCCTGCTCCGGAATTGCTTGTTGTATCCCTATCAAGAATTATATATCCTTGTAACTCCAATGCATTATTGGCATATACTCCACCACCATAATAGGTGCCGGTGTACTGCTTTGAGGCAGAGGACCAGCCAGCCTTATTATCTGATACGGCTGCATTCTTCAATGTTAATGCTAAGTTGGCATAAATACCTCCACCGCTTTGGCTCGATGTATTGCCGCTGATAGATACCCGTTTTACAACCGACAAGTCGAGTGGAGCGGCTGTGTGTATCCCTCCACCTGTACCGTTTCGAGCGGTATTACCGGTTACGGTAAGCGTATCCAAAGCGGCGGCTACGAAGGGACGGCTATTAGTGTATGTTTTATATATCCCGCCACCTGTACCGCTGGCGATATTGCCATTAATGATTAGTGACCCTTGTAGCACCAATGTGTCGTTGGCGTACATACCACCCCCATGATAGGCACTCGTAGAATATTGCCCGGTGGCAAATATCCAGCCAGCTGTATTATCTGATACTACCGCATTCTTTAACTTTAACGCGAGATTAGCATATATCCCTCCGCCGTTTTGTGCAGCAAAATTGCGACTAATGTTCACCTGCTTGGTGGCTGACAGATCCAGCGGAGCTGCCGTGTAAAAACCACCACCTGCGCCACCTCGGGCGGCATTGTCGATTATAGTAAGTGTATCCAAAGCCGTAACTATAAACGGACGGCTGTTAGAATATGTTTTGTAAATAGCTCCACCACTATGGCTAGCTGTGTCGCCAGCAAAGGTAACGGTACCAATCAACTGCAAAGTATCGTTAGCATATACTCCACCACCATAATAGATGCCAGCGTACACACCAGCTTTGTACCCGGCCTTGTTGTTGGAAACCGTAGTACCACTCAGTACTAACGGACCACTACCATACACTCCTCCTCCGCTATTGCCGGCCACATTACCGCCTAATGTACTACCAGCAATAGTAGCTACCGTCTTCGTGTTAAAAAAATAAACAGCACCTCCATTGATGCCAGCACTATTGTTGGCAAAACGGCTATTGTTAATATTCAGCCGGTTAACTATGCTCCCCGATAATGAGGCAGAAATCGCTCCACCGTCTCGTCCGGTCGAGTTGTTGGTAAAATCGCAGTCGGAGAAGGAGGCATTCATGCCTGTGTTAGTGTAGTATACCGCCCCACCACCACCCGCAGCGGTGCTAGTAGTGAAGTTATCTGCAAAACGGCAGGCAGATACAGTCAAGCTACCCGTTCCACCAACGTATAAAGCCCCACCACTGGAACCAGCGGTATTAAGGGTAAAGGCAGCTCTGCTAAAAGTTATGCTAACAGCAGTACCAGTCGAATACAGAGCACCACCACTAGTGTTGGCAGTATTACCAGTAAAAATGAGGCTATCCGCTTCGGCACTAATATGGCTATTAGCGTATATAGCACCACCGTTAGTACTAGCAATATTACCGTTAAAGCGAACATTTTCTTGCAACCGGAGGGTATCTCCGACGTAAACAGCACCACCCGTAACGGCACTGTTACCAGAAAAGGTAACGTTTTTGAGCGTTAGCGGCGACCTCTTGACAACAGCCGAACTTGAGGCATTATCATTCCAATAACAGTAAATTCCCCCTCCTGAACCTTTGGCAGAATTGTTGCTAATGTCAACATAGTGGGCAGCTGATAAGTCAAAAGGAGCAACTGTCCAAATTCCGCCACCTTTGGAACCCGATGCTGTAACCTCATTATTTGTCATAATAAGCGTATCGAGATGGGCTACATTCAGCGTACTATCCCAGTGAGAAATTCCTCCACCATTAGTTCCTGCAATATTACGATCAAGAATAACTTTGCCTTCCAGCACGAGCGATGCTCCAGCACCTATACCACCTCCATAGCGAGCACTGCGGTTATTAAAAAAGGTAGAATTTTTTACAAACATGGTACATTTCTGTGTACCATAGTTTTCAATACCTCCACCATCGTGTCCTGCTTCACAACCAATAATAGTAGCATTTGCAAGCTTAAGCACAATGGGGCTTGATGTGTTGCTAACGTATATGCCTCCGCCCTCTTTTACTGCATAACAGCCTTGCACAAGCACGTGTTTAACGCTATATAAATCTAATGACGCCTGTGTATATATTCCACCGCCACCATCACAATCACCTTTCCCGGAGTTATCCACACTCACTCCATTAGCAGCACAATTAAGAATGGTTAGCGTGTCCAAACCGCTTGCATCAAAAGGGTTCAGGTTACTTTTATAAATACCTCCCCCTCTCTTTCCGGTAGTATCACTAGCAAAATATACGCTACCCTTAAGGATAAGCGAATCGTATGCATACACACCTCCTCCGTTTGCTCCGGCTTTACTAGCCGTGATAGAGACATTAGCTAATGTAAGCGATGCATTGGCACATATACTTCCCCCGTTATTTTTTGCCGAATTTGTACTTAACTCTGAATTTACCAGCAGAATTGGAGCAGAGGCGTTGCTAAATATGGCTCCACCGTCAGAGCCGGTGGCTGCGTTATTTATAATTTTTACGCCGGTTAAAGCTACCTTCCCTAAAGCATAAATCCCACCACCACGATCTGCCGTATTACGCTCAATAACCACGTTGGTCAGGTTAAGACTCTCTGCAGTGTGGTAAATGGCTGCCCCATTAGTAGTATTTATAGTTGATGCTATCGCATAACCGTCAGAAATATACACTCCATCAATAAAGATATTTTTTCCAGCTACTGCTGCAGTCACTACATGGTAGCTGTTGTTAGTAGCGGTTGCATCATTTTGTATTTCACCACTCAAACGAGTAATGAATAGCTGAGGATTATAGGTGTTTATTGTATCAGTTCCTGTACTTGTAGGAGAAAAACCGCCTCGCAAACGAAGATTATACTTAAATTCAAAGGAGTACTGCCGTTGAGCCAGAGCAGCATCACAATCTTCCATGTAGGGAATATATGTTCCTGCAGCCAAGTATATTTTGGTCCCATCAACAGCATTACTTCTCAGATAGCTTGCCAGATACTTGCCATCAAGCGCGTTATCCCAAGAAGAACCATCCCCTGTTCCTGTGGCGATAGGCTTCACAAATACTACATCTGTGAGAGAAGTGGGGGGTACACACTGAGCAAATAAGCTAACAGGCCATATGGACAATAGGAGTCCATAAAAAAATATTGCTATAATGATATTACGTAGTGACATAATTTGTGACTTGGAATAAATTGGTTTTTTAGACTACTAAACTTTACATTCTCTAAAAACAATAACTTAAAACTTTTGTTCGTGAAAAGCGACTAACATATTGGACTTTGCACCATGTATAAAACATCCTATAATCATAACACAATATTTGTAACATACCATATTAATGCTACTAAATAAGGAACTTCAATAAGAAGTCTGTATCTTTCAATACTGTTTTACCGCACAAATATCAGAAAAAAACATCACAAAACAATTAAATTGAAGTAGATAACCGCTTATTTATCAGGTGAACCATGTTTTATAGGTAAATTTCCAAAAAACAGCTCTTATTTCCAGTAGTGGTTATGTTCACTTCGACTGTCATACATAAACCGATACGAATGTCTATATTTGTCGAGCCGAACTAAAACAGCTTGATAAACGTAGAAAACATACAGGCAGAAGAGCTTACAAACGGAGATCACACCGTTTATAAGCAGCTGTTTACCACATGGTACGAACCGTTGTGCAGCTATGCCTACTCTATCCTTCGCAATATGGATGAGGCGGAGGATATTGTACAGAAAATGTTTTGTAAGCTATGGGATCAACGTGCAGAGCTGAATATTAAAACATCGGTAAAGTCATACTTATATAGAACAGTGCATAACAGCTGCTTAAATAAAATTAAACAGGCAAAAACAAGAGCAGAACATAACCAACATTACTCGTACAATATACCGGAAGTATCGGGAGCCAGCAACATCGAATATTCCGAACTACAGCAGCAAATAAACAGAGCATTAGAAGAACTTCCGCCAAAATGTAGAGAAGTGTTTGAAATGAGCCGTATGCAGCAGCTAAGCTATGCTGAAATTGCGGGCAAATTAGAGATATCAACCAACACTGTTGAGAACCATATTGCAAAAGCGTTGAAGCTGCTTCGTAATAGCTTAAAGGAGTTTTTAGCAATACTATTAATGCTAACTTTACTAAAATAGTAGCCTATGAATATAAATACCGACATAGATATAGATATTTTGCTGGCTAAATATTTTAGCGGAGAGGCTTCGGCTAAAGAGCTGAGCATGCTGGAAGATTGGTTGGCAGAATCGGATGAAAACCAAGCCTACTTAGATCAAATGACGTTTGCTTACGAGAAATCTGCTCAGGTTACACCACCTCGTAAAGTTGATACAACAAAAGCATCGGGTATATTTGAGCAGCACATGCAGCAATCTGATGCGAATAAAACAAAGACCCCCATTCGAGAAATAAAAATCCGTAGATATATACAGGTCGCTGCAGTTGCCGTAATTTTAATCGCTGTTTCTGTCTTTTTCCTACTACAAAATAAAGAAGATAACAGCTCTATTTACATAGCATCTACAGAAAATATACTAGAACATGTTATGCCCGATAGTAGCATAGTATTGCTCGGCAAGAATAGCAGCATTAGCTATAATCAAGATTATGGTATAGAGAGCAAGCTGGTTACCTTAACAGGTAAAGCATCTTTTGATATTAGCGACAAAAGCAACGAGAAGCTGATAGTAAGTGTAGGCAAAACTTTTATAAAAGACATCGGTACAGTCTTTACAGTTGATGGCTACGCCGATAATGATTACATATCCGTTAGTGTAGAACGTGGGATAATTCTTTTCTACACAGCAGAAAACAGCGGACTAAACCTGTATGAGGGAGAAACCGGATACTACAATAACGTTACAAGGCAGTTCAGCAAACAGGTAGAAGGAAAAATGGTAGAATACGATCAAATTGTATTTGATGCAACACCGCTATATAAAGTTGTTGAACGGTTAAGCCAGCAGTTTGATATAGCAATTATGCTTGCCAACGATAGCCTTAGCAATAAACAAATAACCGTTAGCTTTAGCCAAGACGAGGGTGTTAATCACATACTACAAATCGTTGCAGAAACACTACGCCTGAATCTCCAATATGAAAACGGAGTATTTATTCTATCTCCACTTTAGCCAACCGCAATGCGATATATAGCTTTAACTTTTCTACTGCTGCTTACCCTTAGTAAGGCATTTGGACGTAATGATATTTCCATCCAAACACCTATTACTGTTAGTATTGAACAAAAAAGTTTATATGAGGCATTTGCTCTTATATCTCAGCAATCAGGTGTCGTATTCTCTTACAATCCGCAGGAAGTAAACACATCGCGCATAGTATCGCTACACGTAGTTGATAAGCCTCTAAATTTAATATTAAAACAGCTATTAGGTCCGACAATATCGTTTAAACAGCATGGTATATACATTATACTTACTTCTGTTGAATTGATAAACGATGAAAAAAGAGAAGAATCGAAAAATTTTATACGAACCAACTTATTAGAAACCAAAGACTCTATATTATTTTCAAAAAAAATAGAACCTATAGCTAGTGGTAAAGATGAACTTGTTTGTCATAGCAGTGTAAATTCTAAAAATGACGAACAAATGAAAAAACAAATTACAGCACTACTGCTAACATTATCTACAACAGCTGCGGTAAATGAAGTAACAGCACAACAAGCCGAACAAAAAAGTAACAAGCCTTTCCAAATCAGCTTTGTTTACCCCTTGGGTACAGACGGTACAAATAGCAAGAGCCACTCTTACAACACATCAGTCAACATGATTGGTGGATTAACCGGAGGTTTACACGGATTTGAGATTGGTGGTGTATTTAATAAAAATACAAGGATAACCAGCGGAGCACAATTTGCGGGAGTCCTTAACTTAACGCAACGTATTGAAGGTGCTCAGTTCGCAGGTATTGCCAATATTTCCGAATCGGCAAATAAAGCGGCGCAGTTTGCGGGTATTGCTAATGCTGTTAAGTCGGGTGAAACCTCTGTACAACTTGCAGGCATTGCTAATGCAGCGCAAGCATCAATGGTTCAAGCAGCTGGTATTGCTAATATTTCCGATACCTCTACCTGTCAAGTTGCGGGGGTTGTAAATATTGCACGCAAAAGTAAAGTGCAGGTAGGTATTGTAAATATTAGCGAAGAAGCCAACGTGCAAGTCGGACTTGTCAATATTTCTAAAAACGGATTTATGGAAGTTGAAGTTGCCGGAGGGGAGTTTATACACACCTCAGCATCATTTCGCAGCGGTACCAACCGACTTTATGGAATTGTATCTTTTGGCTATAATTTCGATGATGAGTTTTGGGCCTATGGGGTTGGTGTTGGAAAGGCTGTTCCATTTGGATCTAACGTAGGGATGAACTTGGAAGGAATACACTATACTCGTGCAACAAAAAAGTTTGAACAAAAGAAGTATAATGGTCTTGTTCAGCTACGTCCTGTATTCTATTACAAGGTGGCAAAAGGTTTGAAGTTCTTTGCCGGACCTGTTGCAAACCTATATATAGGCAACAACACACCGGAAAATCAGCTTCAAATCAGCGCCCCATATACCATTTGGGATGATACTGATGGAAACACAAAGCTGGAAGCATGGATCGGTTTTACTGCCGGTATCAGATTCTGATAAACATAAGGCATCAACAAAAAGAGCAGCTCAGAATTGAGCTGCTCTTTTTGTTGACTTATCTTGTTTCTTTTATTTACTAGGAATTCTCATTCGGTAGAACGAACGCCATACAAATATTAATCCTATAATCAAGAATGGGATAGCGATATACACTGAGTAATCCGTACTCGCATCCGCTCTCATTTCTATACATATTTCGGTGGCTAACAATCCAAACAATGTAGAGAATTTAATGATAGGGTTTAATGATACAGACGAAGTATCTTTAAACGGATCACCTACTGTATCGCCCACAACAGCAGCCTCATGTAAAGGAGTGTTTTTCTCTCTTAATTCCACCTCAACAATTTTCTTAGCGTTATCCCAGCTACCCCCTGCATTAGCCATATATATAGCCTGAAATAGCCCGAATACAGCAATGGAAATCAAATAAGCCACAAAGAAGTTGGGATCAAAGAAGGCAAATGCCAACGTTAGCGATATAAGAGCAATAAAAATATTCCACATACCTTTTTGCGCATATTGAGTACAAATCTTCACAACAGCTATAGAATCTTTTGTATCCGCTTCTTTTTTGTTTACATCGAACGTTCGTTTAATAAACTCTACTGCCCGATACGCTCCTGTAGTAACGGCTTGTATAGATGCCCCGCTAAACCAAAAGATAACAGCGCCTCCGCATATCAAACCTAAAATTACAGGTGCATCTGTTAAAGACAAGCTGAGTAAACCCACCTTTTCTAGTAAAAGAATTATCGAGAATATCATTGTTGTAGCACCCACCACAGCCGTACCGATTAATACAGGCTTAGCTGTTGCTTTGAAGGTATTTCCGGCAGAATCGTTAGACTCTAAGAAGAATTTACCTCTCTCAAAATCGGGTTTAAAGCCGTAATCTTTTTCAATAGACTCTTCTACATTAGGAATACTTTCTATCTGAGACAGCTCAAATACCGATTGCGCATTGTCTGTAACAGGTCCGTAACTATCAACTGCAATGGTAACAGGTCCCATACAAAGAAACCCAAACGCCACTAACCCGAATGCAAAAATAGATGCATGAGGGCCTAAGATAGCATCCAGCCCCATCTGAGCGGTAAAGTAGGCAACAGTCATCAGACCAACAATTAAAAGACCCGTCCAGAATGCGCCAAAGTAGCCGGCAACAATACCCGAAAGTATGTTTAAAGAAGGGCCTCCCTCTCGCGATGTGGCAACAACCTCTTTTACGTGTATCGACTTAGAGCTTGTAAATATCTTCGTAAACTCAGGAATAAGTAATGCGGCCAATGTACCACAGCTAATAATAACAGCCAGCTTCCACCACAATGTAGAATCCGACATGCCTCCTAACAGCAAATGGCTCATAAAGAAAGTTGCCGAAATACAAAGAACGGCGGCAATTACAATAAGCCTCATTAATGGTGCCTCGAAATCGAACTCTTTTTTATTTCCGTATAGAGCTTTAGAAATACCTTGGTTGATAAAGAACGCGCATCCGGATAAGAAGTCCATTAAGAAACGCATACCAAATATCCATACAATCAACATGGCTTGTATGCTAGAGTCTGCAACAGCTAACGTTATAAACGTAATTAAAGCAACGCCAGTTACTCCATATGTTTCAAAGCCGTCGGCAGTAGGGCCAACGCTATCTCCGGCATTATCGCCTGTACAGTCGGCAATCACACCCGGATTACGAGGATCATCTTCTTTCACTTTAAAAACAACCTTCATCAAGTCCGAACCAATATCCGCAATTTTTGTAAAGATACCTCCAGCAATACGTAGCGCGCTTGCACCCAACGATTCTCCGATAGCAAAACCAAGGAAACAGATTCCTACAATATCACGAGGAACAAAAAGCAGAATGAAAACCATTAATACCAGTTCGAAAGAAATCAGGAATAAACCAACGCTCATACCTGCTTTCAGCGGTATATTAACTACATCAAGAGGACGTCCCTTTAGCGATGCAAAAGCAGTACGAGAGTTCGCATAAGTATTTACCCTTATGCCATACCAAGCCACAGCATAAGAGCCCGCCATGCCAACTATAGAAAACAGCAGTACCTGAGCAACAACTCCTAATGACTGACCTGCCAAACCAAAGAAGTAAACACATAGCACAATGGCAATCAAAGCAAATAGCATCAACAAAAACTTACCTTGCTGCGCTAGATAGGTACGACATGTTGCATAAATAGTTGCGGCAACCTTTGCCATTGATTCATGAACAGGCAACTTCTTTACTTGACTGTATAGCAGAAGGCTAAAGCCCAACGTTCCGGCAATGATTAATGCCCCATAGAATAAAAAATCCCATGAAGATATGGTGCCTCCAAAAATATGGAACGTACCCTCATGAAGATCCGGAATCGCTAGATCTGCTTCGCTGGCGTATGATGACAGACTAAACCCGAGAAGCAAACCGATAAGTAAACCAATACTTTTTATTTTTTTCATAATTCGGTGGTGTATTTAATGTTTTATGTAAAAACCAGAAATAGATATTATTTATGGATAAAAAATTGTCACGAATGTAATTATTTCTCTGAAAAAATATAAGCCAGCAACTTGAAAATATGCATAAAAGAAAAAAATTAAGCCCTTTTTAGCAATGATTATCCTCTATTCAATTTATGCATACGCTACAAGCATATAATGGATTACTACAATAATTTGCAGCTGATATAAACCATTCTTATTTTTATCAAATATATGTTGTATAAAATCTAAAGCTATTACTTGTTTGATTTCAATATTTTTTGATACCTTGCTAACTCTAAATTTTTTATTATTCTATTTCGTGAATTACGCACCGAAATAAGGATATATCGCCAAACAGTATATTAGTTTTCCGGTATTTTTGCGCTTGGCAATTTAGGCTAAATTTGTTTACAAATTTTACTAAATATCGCTAAGTTGACTCTGTTTATTTATTGCTAAGTAGCGTATTTCTCAATCCACGCATCCCGAATTAACAAAACATAGACATTTTATCATTTTGTATTTCATCAAAAACAAATGTAATTATGAAAAAAACGATCATGTATCTCTCTTTGGCTACCCTATTAGGATTTATGGTAGGCTGTGGCAACAGTAAAGTTGACTCGAACTTAATACCACTAGAGAATTTCTTTAAAAATCCGGAAAAATCCAGCTATCAGATTTCTCCTGATGGAAAACACTTTTCATACATGGCTCCTGTCAATAGCCGTATGAATATTTTTGTTCAGGAAGTAGGCAAAACAGATGCCGTACAGCTTACACACGAAACCGAACGTGATGTTGCAGGTTATATGTGGACAAATAACAGCCGTATTCTATTTTTAAAAGACACGGGAGGTGATGAAAACTATAAGCTGTTTGGTGTAGATATTGATGGTAACAACCTAAAAGGGCTAACAGATTTTGATAAAGTACGCACCATGATTATTGATGATCTTCCCGATAACGAAGAAGAGATAATCATCGGGCTAAACAAGCGTAACCCTCAAATATTCGACCCCTATCGCTTAAATGTTATCACAGGAGAAATGACACAGCTGGCCGAAAATCCCGGCAACATACAAGGATGGATGACCGACCACGACGGTAAGCTACGTGTTGCTATTGCAATAGATGTCGTTGATCAGATTCTGCTATACAGAGAGAATGAGAGCCAAGAGTTTAAGCAAGTGCTCAAAACAAACTTCAAGGAGTCGTTATCTCCTGTATTCTTTACATTCGACAATAAATACCTATACGCAGTATCGAATCTAGGTCGCGATAAAAGTGCATTTGTAACGTTTGATCCGAAAACCGGAAAAGAAATGGAAGTGCTATTTGAAAATCCGAACTATGATATTAGCGATGCATCATATTCTCATAAAAGAAAAGTACTTACTGGCGTATTTTGGACAGGGCATAAAGAAACAGGTCGCCACTACTTTGATGCAGAGTACAAAGCTCTTCGCGAAAACTTAGCCGCCAAGCTACCCGGATATCAATTTGGCGTTTCTTCTGAAACAAAAGACGAGAACCAAATGATTGTTCGCACCTACACCGATAAATCGAGAGGAGCATACTATTTCTATGATAAAAGCACTGACGAGCTAACAAAGATTGCAGACATAAGTCCTTGGCTTAACGAAGAAGAGATGAACAACATGTATTGTATAACCTACACATCACGCGACGGATATACAATAGAAGGCTACCTCACGCTGCCCAACGGTTACACAATGGATTCGGCAAAGAATCTCCCTGTTGTAGTTAACCCCCACGGCGGACCATGGGCTCGCGATACATGGGGCTTTAACCCCGAAGTGCAATTCTTGGCAAATCGCGGATATGCTGTATTCCAAATGAACTTTAGAGGTTCTACAGGTTATGGCAAAAACTTCTGGGAAATATCGTTCAAGCAATGGGGCTTAACCATGCAGGATGATATTACCGATGGCGTGAACTGGCTAATTGAGCAAGGTATTGCAGATAAAAACCGTATTGCCATTTATGGTGGTAGCTATGGCGGTTATGCAACACTGGCAGGCGTAACCTTTACCCCCGATTTGTATGCTTGCGGAGTGGACTATGTAGGAGTATCGAACTTATTTACATTCTTAAAAACAATTCCCCCTTACTGGAAACCGCTGCTTGATATGATGTACGAAATGGTGGGCGATCCGGTTACCGATAGCTTACAGCTGGCTCAAACATCACCGGCATTAAATGCGGATAAAATAAAAACTCCGCTATTTGTTGCACAAGGCGCAAACGACCCAAGAGTAAATAAAGATGAGTCTGACCAAATGGTTGATGCTCTAAAAAAACGTGGCGTTAACGTAGAATATATGGTTAAAGATAACGAAGGCCATGGTTTCCACAACGAAGAAAATCGCTTTGATTTTTATCGCGCAATGGAGAAATTTTTAGCAGTACATATGCAAAAGAAATAGGCTTTTATTTACTTATTTAACAATTTAACAACCTTGTAAGGCATTAATCAATAATATCTTACAAGGTTTTCTTATTTAGAATGAATTTTTTTAGCTGAAAATACATAAAAAGTATATTATCTTCGCATATCTAAAAACTAATGTTCTATAAATGAAACATTTATTAATTGCTATTACCTTATTCGTTAGTATTCCCTCTCTTGCTCAGCAAGCTACAAGTGCCAAAGAAGAGTCGAAAGAACCTGAAAATAGAGGTTACATTGTAAATGTTGGAGATACGGCTCCAAATTTTACCATTCAGTATCTTGATGGGACAACCAAGCAGCTAAGCGATCTGAAAGGAAAAGTCATTATGCTTCAGTTTACCGCCAGCTGGTGCGGTGTATGCCGTAAAGAAATGCCGCATATCGAGGTCGACATCTGGCAGAAGCATAAAAACAACCCCAACTTTGTGCTAATAGGTGTTGACTTAAAAGAAAAATCCGATGTAATCGAAAAATTTATTGAAAAAACAGGTATAACATACCCTTTAGTTCTTGACCCTGACGGCGAAATTTTTGCCAAATATGCGGAGAAAAACGCCGGAGTAACTCGCAATATCATTATTGATAAAACGGGTAAAATAACGTTTCTTACTCGCCTTTACGACGAGAATGAGTTTAATGCGATGAAAGCCCATATCAACAGCTTACTAAAGTAGATCTGTATGATTAATTTTGTTCCATCCCCTTTAAACGAAAAATACTTTGCCGGTCAAATAGGTATTGATGGCGTTGGTGTAGAGGGGCAGCGTAAGCTCTTCAACTCAAGCGTTGTTTTGTTAGGTTTAAGCACTGTAGGTGTTTTTGTAGTACGCGGACTGCTTGCTGCCGGAGTTGGCAAAATACATATTATTGACAACAGCGTTGTGAAAGAAAGAGATATTGGTGGACATCCGGTCTTCAACATCAACGATATTGGTAAGCTGAAGTGTATTGTCTTAAAAGAAAGAAGCACAGCTCACTGGATGAGTCATCGTATTCAGCTACACAGCATAAAGCTTACCAAACAAAACGCAGATGTTGTACTTCCTAAAAATTTCGATTTTGCTATATCCACCAGTAACGATCCTCAAGAGGTAAGGACATTTTATGATCTTGCCGATGAACGCAACTTCTATATTGCCGGAGGTGCCGCCCTAGACTGGACATGCAGCTTTGGGATATACGCCGGTAATGATGACTTATATAAAGAAAGAACTAGCGCCTTTATTGATGATCCTAGCAATGTCAGACACGAAGCATGCATGAGCGGCACAGCAATAACAGCAGGTGGAATACTAACAAGTATAGCCTTATCGACATTACTTGGTAACAAACCAACTCAATCGGCAAGGTACGAGATGAGCATGAAAGACTTTTCTATTGTTCCGCTTTACGCAGGTGTTAACCCATTTAGCAGTAAGTAGTATAGTTTAAAGAACCGGAATCGTACACAATAATAAATCTCTTCTCAACTTCTATTCATTTTCTACCCACTTATATAACCTATCCGAACGCCTAATCTTTTCTATCGGAATAGAACAGCGTTCTCCCTTTTTTGCTACATCGGTAGCCTTAAGATCAACACGTATTTCACTTATTGTTTGCTCTACCACTCCTGTTGTCGGACCAAGAACCAAGATACTATCTCCTACCCTCAGATCTCCCGACTCAACCAAAAACTCCGCCACGCCTAAATTTGAGAAGTAGTTAGTACATTTTGCTACGTATTCCTTTCGTCTTGGAGAACGATTGCCATATACCTCGCTCCATTCGCCCAGCTGCTTTCCAAGATAGTACCCTCCCCAGAAACCGCGATTAAAAACGCTCTCCAGCTGCTTTATCCACTCGTCAATTTTTTCTTGCGAGTACGTTCCATCTGCTACGGCCTGTGCCGCTTCGCTATAGCAACGGCTAACCGTTTTTACATATTCGCCCGAACGCGCACGACCTTCTATTTTAAATACCGTTACGCCAGCCTTAATCATCCTATCCATAAACGATATGGTACAAAGATCTTTGGGCGACATGATATATTCGTTGTCAATCTCTAGCTGGCTACCCGTTTCCTTATCGGTTACCACGTATGCACGACGGCACGTTTGCAAGCAGCCGCCCCGATTTGCCGATCTGTTATACTCATGCAAGCTGAGGTAGCACTTACCCGATACCGACATACAAAGAGCCCCATGAGCAAACATTTCTATCTTAATCAGCTCTCCTTTCGAACCACGAACATCCTGAACATGTATCTGGTGGCTGATTTCAGCAACCTGATCAAGCGTTAGCTCTCGCGCCAATACCACAACATCCGCAAACTTGGCATAGAACTTCAACGTCTCGATATTACTAACGTTGAGCTGTGTTGAGATATGCACTTCAACCCCTTTTTCTGCCGCATAAATAATTGCCGATTGGTCGGACGCAATAACTGCCGAAACCCCTGCCTCCTTTGCCTTATCTATAATGTAACGCATTGCAGGCAGGTCATTATCGTACATAATGGTGTTGATTGTGAGGTAACTTTTTATGCTATGCTTGTTGCACAGCGCAACAACCTCACCCAGCTTATCCAGCTGAAAGTTGTTGGCCGATTTCGAGCGCATGTTCAGCTGCTCCACACCAAAATAAACAGAGTTAGCCCCGCCCTGTATGGCCGCCATAAGCGACTCATAGCTACCTGCCGGAGCCATTATCTCTATATCGTTTCTTGTAATCGGAATGCTCATCTATTTGCCTTAAAAAGAGTACAAAGTTACATATTTAATTCAAGTTACTGGCTTGCTTCCAAGAAGGAGTGCCAAAAGGCATTTAGGGCTAAGCAAGCCATTTATGCTTTAGCCTACGTTTTTACCTGTTTAATATTTAGCTATATTTGCGCCAACTATCAACTAACTAATAACTAGAAAATGAAAAAGTATTTAGCAGAAATGATCGGCACAATGGTGCTGGTATTAATGGGTTGCGGCAGCGCGGTTATTGCCGGTGGAGATGTAAATACACTTGGCATAGCCATAGCTTTCGGGCTTTCGGTTGTTGCAATGGCTTACTCAATCGGTAAAGTATCGGGTTGTCATATAAACCCGGCTATTACACTCGGTATGTTAATCTCGGGCAGAATGAATAGTAAAGATGCCGGAATGTACATGCTGTTTCAGGTAATTGGAGCATTTATCGGATCGGCCATTCTTTATGCTCTTACATGTGATCTTGGAATAAGCGGAACCGGAGCAAATGCATACAAAGAAGGAGCGATGCTGTCTGCCTTTGTTGCCGAAACAGTATTTACCTGCATCTTTGTACTTGTTGTACTTGGCGTAACCTCTAAGGGTGCCGAAAACGCGTTTGCCGGTCTTGCTATCGGTCTCGCGCTAATTCTTGTACACATTGTTTGTATTCCTATTACCGGAACATCTGTTAACCCTGCAAGAAGTATTGCTCCTGCTGTCTTCCAAGGCGGACAAGCACTTTCGCAGCTATGGCTATTTATTGTTGCTCCATTCTTGGGCGCAATACTTGCAGCCGTTCTTTGGAAAGCGATTGATACAGCAAAAAAATAGTGCTTACATCTTATTCTTACAACAGCCCTGCTTAGTAAAGCAGGGCTGTTGTGCTTTATGAGGGAGCCAAATAGATATAGCGTTTTTCTGAGTTTTATTAACTTTGTAGAAAACTTATATTATGATAATCAACACCCAACAGATAATAGGTAACGCTAAGAACTCTATAGGGGACTTATTGGACAAAATTTCTAGCATAGATCTCAAACCTTTTGGAGAGATAATAGTTTTTAATTCTTCTGAATTTAATAATATTGAGGCTTTCAGAAAAAGTATCTCAAAAATAAAGAAGCCTCAACACCCTATAGTCTACATTATAAAGATAATAAACCCGACAAAACGACAAGAATTACTGAAATTATTTGATCGATTTCATAATAACGAAAAAATATGTTTTTCTAGACGAAATAGAAATATAACGGATAACGACATTTTATATGTTGGTAGTTCAACCACAGACTTTAATATGAGAATAAGAAATCATTTTGGTTTACAAAGTCCTAGTGTTTATAGTCTACATTTATCTAGATGGGATAACAAACTAGATTATGATATTTCATTACATCTTTATGAGGTAATATCTAAGTCTTCTAATGGCCGTGTTGAACGCCCAATAGTTGAAATAATTGAACAACAAATATGGGATACATTAAATCCCTTATTTGGCAAAAAAAGTGGATTGTAACTTGTTTGAAATGCTAAACCCAACCAACATATTCTCCATACAAACCCCTACCGATTTTGAATCGGTTTGTCTTGATGTTTTTCGCTATCAGGCAGAGTATTGCGAGCCATATAAAACTTATCTGAGAAACTTAGGCATTAATGCGCAAGAGGTAACTGCTATTAACCAAATTCCGTTTCTGCCTATTCATTTTTTTAAGGAGCGTAAGGTTTACGCATCGGATAAGCCTGAGGAAATGATTTTTACCAGCAGCAGCACAACGGGTACAGGAGAGAGCAGACATTTTATAAGTGATATCGGCATCTACGAGCAAAGCTTCAGACAAGGTTTTCAACATTTTTATGGGCTTCCGAATAGCTATACTATTTTAGCGCTATTACCTTCTTATTTAGATCGTAACGGATCATCACTTATTTATATGGTAGAAGATCTGATAAAGCAATCGGATAAGCCGAGTAGTGGTTTCTTTTTGCACAATCACAAAGAACTATTTAGCTCTCTCAGCTGTTTAAAAGGTAAAGGGGGAGTTTGTCTGTTAATTGGCGTGAGCTTTGCTTTACTTGATTTTGTTGAACATTACCCCATTGATTTTCCTGAGCTGATTGTAATGGAGACGGGAGGGATGAAAGGCAGACGCAAAGAAATGGTTCGCGAAGAGCTGCACAGCTTACTTTGCAAAGGATTTGGAGTGGAAAATATACACTCGGAATACGGGATGACCGAGTGCCTATCGCAAGCATACTCTAAGGGCAAAGGTTTATACCACTGTCCACCTTGGATGAAAGTGCTTACAAGAGATATTTATGATCCGTTTAGCCAAGTAAAATCTGGCGAAACAGGCGGTGTAAATATTATAGATTTGGCCAATATATATTCATGCTCTTTTATTGAAACGCAAGACTTAGGCAAGGTGTATGAAAACGGAACGTTTGAAATACTTGGACGTTTTGACAGCAGTGACATAAGGGGATGTAATCTTATGGTTTAATTTACTATCTTAGATGTTCTAAATGTGCATAATTAATAACTCTAAAAATACGTACAATGAAATTACTTTTAATAAGCAACTCAACTAATGCCGGAGAGGCGTACTTAGAATATCCAAAGCAAAACATTGCCGATTTTCTTAAAAAATACGGAGTAAAGCAAGTGCTATTTATTCCCTATGCTGCCGTTACTTTTTCGTATGATGACTATCAAAAGAAGGTGCAAGAACGTTTTGCGGAATTTAGCGTAATAGTAGATTCGATACACCAGCATAAAGACCCCGTAAAAGCTGTAGAAGAAGCAAAGGCGATAGTTATTGGAGGAGGTAATACCTTCCATCTGCTAAAGACCATGCAGGATAACAAGCTGATTGAGCCTATCCGTAAGAAGGTACAAGATGGGACACCTTATATTGGTTGGAGTGCGGGATCAAATGTAACATGTCCTACAATTTGTACAACCAACGATATGCCTATTGTTGAACCGCAATCGTTCAATGCGCTCAACCTGGTTCCATTTCAAATTAACCCGCATTATTTGGACGCACATCCTGACGGACATGCCGGTGAAACGCGCGAACAACGCATAATGGAGTACATTGCAGCAAACCAAAATATGTATGTTGCCGGATTGCGCGAAGGTTGCATGTTTTTAGTAGAAGATGGTAGAGTATCATTCATCGGGTCTAGGCCTGTTCGCCTATTTAAGTATGGAGAAGAACCTCGCGAGATGCAACCTAACGAGCATTTTTCGCAGCTACTGCAGCTATAACCATTACAGTACAAACATAAGGGAAGTATATGCTTCCCTTTAATCTTAAACATATAGCGTTATGAAAAAGTATATCCTATTTCTATTAGTTTTTGGTGCAATGCTAACATATAGCATTGCCGCTTCTGCCCAAGTTGTTGACAAAACAAAAAAGGGCGTTGAAAAAGGTGTTGAAGGTGCTGAAAAGGGCGTTACCACAGGTGCCGAAGCGACAGAAAAAGGCGTTAACAAAGCTGCAGATGCCACAGAAAAGGTGTAACCAAAGCGGCTAAAGCCACAGAGAAAGGTGTAAAGAAAGCTGCTAAAGCTACAGAAAAAGGAGTAAAAAAAGGTGCTGAGGCTGTAAAAAAGGTCGTAAGTCCTAAAAAAGCCGACGAGACTAATGGTTAGAAATTTTTATTTGTTGTTTTAATATTTGTATCATTTCAGGCTTCAAATCTATTCGCTGCTAACATCAGCCTTTTTTCCTAAAAATCTTGCTCCTAATAGCTGTCCGGCTACAGCCAAAGCAATGAACAGAGGTATGAACAAATGATGCGTACCAAGCCATATACGCAAAGCCACAATCAGCGGTATAGATGCGTGTATCAGCAGCCACCAACGGAGCGAAAGCCTCTTATAACGACTTCGCCACATTCCTAGTGGTAGATTAGCAACAAATGCCGTAACTGAAACAATAAGCACTTCCATTGATTAGTCGAATACTTCGTTCAACACATGTAGCGACCGCAGCTGCGAAAGATTTTCGAAGTGAAAACCGTAAAACTCCATCATGCTGCTAAGAAACGAACTCCGTTGATGACGGTTCAGCTCCAGCTGCGAAAGCTGGCTTGCTGTTAGATTCATTAGCCTTACCAGTATATTTGTGTTTTCTGTTGAAAAGAATAATGGATGTCGAGGACGAAGAATGCAAAATTCGCCTGTTTTTATATCAAAATAAGCCGCGTCTTCTTGTTTGGCTATATTAGGGTAGAATCCCAAATATTTTGACAGCTGCGCTAAGAAATGAAGATGAAAATTGGCAGCACCATCTTCCAGTTCGTCCAACATTAGTATTGAGTGATAAAGAAAATCGAACAGCTCCTTATTCGGCTCTTCTTCTCTAACAACCTTATAAAGCAGCTCGCTAATAAAAAGGGCAAGACTACTTTTAGTCAACGTAAAAGGTGTACTTTGCAAAGGGGTTGTTAGCTGGCATTCTTTAAGTCGCTGAATATCGGATTTGGGATTATGGTATGCTTCAATATCCAGCAAAAACAAGGGATGAAACAGATTTGCCTTAGCTTTACTTTTACTGCTTCTTAATCCGTTTACAAGATACGTTTGCCTGCCAAAACCATTAGTATAAAGATATACAATAGAGCTATTCTCCTTATACTTAATGCTATGAAGCACAATAGCCTTAAGCTTATGTAGCATAAAAGGTTAGTAGTTAATAGTGAATGGTGAATGGCAAATCGTCATTTCAAATGAAGTGTCGCTTTTGTTTTTTCGCTTCACGATTAACCCTTCACCCTTAACTTTAGTTTGACATAGAATCGTACAGCATAAGATACCACTTACCATCTTCCAATTCGTATTCTTGTGTGATACTAAATCCGCTATCTTCAATGTATATCTTAAGAACGACTTTCGTTGGCGAGTAGTTCTTTTCTACTTTATATTCGGTAGTGTCCACATCATCAATCGATCCGGTAAGCATTGCCCAATCATCCGCGCTATCCCAATAGATGGTAGTGTCAGCATCTGTTTCGCAACCTTCAAGCGGGAACTCTATGCGCGACAGCTGAAAATCTTCGTCAGTAAGAAACTTTTGGTAAAACTCTTCGAAGTCTTCCGCCTGAATTGTTTTAGAGCTCTTACACGCCACCATAGCAGTACACAATACTACCGACAAAACACTCAGCTGAATAGCTCTTTTTACCATGATAGTGTATTTTAATTAAGTTCCTTACTCTGTTTCAGATAAGCAACTAACTTCTCAATCGCTTTTCCACGATGACTTATACAATTTTTCTCCTCAGCTGTCATCTCTGCAAACGAGCAATTGTAACCATTGGGACGAAAAACGGGATCGTAGCCAAACCCGCCATTGCCACTCCGTTCGTGCATAATCTCACCATTTACCCTACCTTCAAAAAGGACTTCTTTATTACCATCAACAAGAGCAATAATGCAGCGGAAACAAGCCCTGCGATTACTCTGCCCCTGCAGCTCGTGCAGTAGCTTATCTACATTTTTTGCAGGATCTTTATCACTGCCGGAATAACGTGCAGAATGCACACCCGGCGCACCATTTAACGCTTCTACCTCCAGACCTGTATCATCAGCAAAACAGGCTATGCCTAACTTATCATAAACATAACGAGCTTTTTGCAGAGCATTTCCCTCTAGCGTATCCTGTGTTTCAGGAATATTTTCGGTTAAGCCCATTTCTGCCGGCGTAACAAGCGTGTACATTCCATCTAGCAGCTGCTGTACCTCGCTTAACTTATGACAATTATTGGTAGCAAAAAGTAACTTCATATTTTTACTTAATAAAACCGGCCGACTTTAACGGGGCTTCTAGCTTTTTAGAAACCTCAATATTTCCATGATCTCTAGCAGTATAGTAAAGCGACTGCATGGCGTAGAATGTTGAGTATGTCTCAATATTTGTTCTCTCTTCAATCGCGTAGAAGTACATTAAGTTCTCGTTCAGCAAATCGCTCAGCTTAGCCGCCAAAATCGCTGCCTTATCAACCTCTCCTACTTTATAGAGCCCATCAACAATAGCAACCATTGACATATCGTTAGAATAGCTTCCGATGCAGTAAGGGAAATTGTTTTCCGGCATTATTTCCATAATCTTATTGAGCACCAATTTTGCTCTTTCAACATCGCCTTCGTTAATCAATCGGTTGGCAAGAGTAGAAAACATACCACGAATGTTTATAACACGTAGCAAAGTAGTCTCATAGAAATGATCGACATAAATATTAGGATCATCCATGCTTCGCCACTCACAAGTGTTCATCAAGTAGCTATAAAGCCATTCGGTATCTATTCTTCCGGTAACCATCTCATAAGGAGAAGATGCCGTCTTTATTGGCAGTAGCTTATATGTAAATCCGTTATACTGCATATAATCGCGAAGTCCGACATTACTCTCTCCTCCTGTAGTTGTAAAATGTATTGGACGTTCCCACTTGTTATTGGCAAGAATATCGTAGATTATCAGCTGAGGCTTTATAATATTACTACTGGGCAAGCTAAATGTAATAGTATCTTGTATCAAGTCCGCGTCTTCTGCTCTTACAAGACCGTTGCTTAGCACATTCTGTTTATTTACAGGCAATGAAAGCGTTTTTGACGGCAAATAGCTGAAATAAAGATCTTCGCCGGCAGCCTTCTTTTTATTTTTAGGGTTAGCAACAAAATCTATTAACCACTTAAGGTCTGTTGGCGTATTCGGCTCTTCAACCAAGTAAACCCTCATATTCTCTTCTCCCAAATAAGAGTCGCGGGGTAAGGAGATAGGAAGCGGATCTGATTCGTACGTTTTATACTTCATTTGATCAATATACCAATCGGCGGCAAGCAGGCTAAGGTTTGAAACACGCACATCGGTTCGCACTCCTTCCACTTCTTGTAAATACCAAAGAGGGAACGTATCGTTATCGCCCACTGTAAATAAGATAGCGTTAGGATCGCACGACATAAGGTAGTTGTATGCTATATCGCGCGCTATATAACGACCCGAGCGGTCGTGGTCGTCCCAGTTCTGCTCTGCCAAAAGAATAGGAGCAGGTAAACAAATCAGCGTTGCCACAGATGCCGTAACAACAGCCTTGCTCTTCTTAAAAGCATTTGATAGCAGCTCATAAAACGCAAGTACGGCAAAGCCTATCCATATAGCATACGCATAAAATGATCCGGCATAAGCATAGTCTCGTTCACGTGGTTGCAACGGCGTTTGATTCAGGTATAGCACAATAGCAATACCCGTAAAGAAGAATAGCAGCGCAACTACAAACCATTGTTTGCTATCTTTAATAAGCTGATAACATAACCCTATCAACCCCAGTATTAACGGAATTAAATAGTACTTATTGTTAGCCTTATTATTTTTCAAAAACTCCGGTTGATCTTCCAGTCCCGGGATACGCGCATCATCAAGCGCTTTAATGCCACTTATCCAGTTACCATACATCGACCCGCCATGCCCCTGTACATCATTTTGCCTACCAGCAAAGTTCCAAAAGAAGTAGCGCATATACATCCAATCGAACTGATAGCTGAAGAAGTAGCGCAGGTTTTCTCCCATAGTTGGTGGAGGTGCAAACCTATAGTATTGCTCACCTTGCGGCAAGTTATAATCGGCGGCTTCGTTTGCAGATAAAACCTTAATATCTCCTTTAACCGCTTTTTGTCCTCGCGAATCTAATAGCTGCGGAATTTGCTTACTGTTGTAGAAGCTAGGACGAATTTTTGCCCACGCAATATAATCTTCTATGTAACTTGAGCTATGTAAGCGCGGAAAAAAAGATTGGTTACTGGGATCGTATTTAACTGTTGTTGTTGGAATCTTGTCATACACATTGTACAACGTGTCTTTTTTCATGACACCGTTTTTCTTCACATCTTTTATAAGAGTATCTTTTTTCACATAGATCATCGATTGCCCATACTCTACAATATCCGATGAATAGTTCTGCCCTCTAAGTAGCGGGGCAGAGCCATACTGATCGCGGTTAAGATAGCTGATAAATGAAAACACATTATCGGGAGCCGCTTCGTTAATCGGCGGATTTGCCGCCGAGCGAATAATGTTAAGCGCATAGGCCGAATAACCCACAACAATAACCGTAACAAACAGTGCTATAGTATTAAGAAGTGCTTTTCCTCTCTTGTGAGTAAAATAACAAGCCCAAAACAGCAACACAACAATAGCAAGAAAACCAACTACTGTACCGCTGTTGTATGGTAACCCGAAAACATTAACAAACAGCAGCTCAAACCACGACGCAATGGTAGGAATACCCGGAATCATCATCATGGACACTAATACAATGAAGCAAGATATAATAAAGGCAACGATTCCTCCTTTCCAGCTTGGCTGATACATTTTATAGTAGTATATCATACCAACAGCGGGAATAGTAAGTAAATTCAACAAGTGAACACCTATAGCCAGACCCATAATGTAGGCCATTAGTATAAGCCAGCGGTTTGCATAGGGTTCTCCCACCCTATCTTCCCACTTTAGAATTACCCAAAATGTGGCTGCCGTACAAAGTGATGACATAGCGTACACCTCTCCTTCTACCGCCGAAAACCAAAATGTATCGGTAAATGTGTAAGCCAAAGCCCCTATTGCCCCAGCCCCTATTATAGCAATGGTATTTCCGAGGCTTAACTCCGCACCTTTAGCGGTAACCAGCTTACGAGCCAAATGGGTGATTGTCCAAAATAACAGCAAAATGGTAAGTGCGCTACATAAAGCCGACATGGCGTTAGCCATTATCGGAATAAGATCCACGTCACCAAAAGCAAGCATAGTAAAAAATCTGGTTATCAATAGGAAAATAGGATTTCCGGGAGGGTGTCCCACTTCCAATTTATAGCCTGTTGCGATAAACTCTCCACAATCCCAAATACTTCCGGTAGGCTCTATGGTTAGTAGGTAGGTTAAAGCTGCAATGGCAAAGCAAATCCATCCAACAAGGCTGTTTAGTCGTTTAAATACCATCATACTATTATCTGATTTTGAAGAAAACAAAGGTAGAGATTTTAAAATAGTTCATCAACAAACATCTTATATTAAGATGTGTTAATGCAATAAGCCCCCTTTTGAGATTCAAAAGAGGGCTTATGCACTATACTAAACTAAAACTTTCTCTTCTTTTTCTTAAAGCATAGAAAATGGAGTGGACAAATCTCTCGAGCTGGCACCATTCAAATCAAACTCGTCACCTTGTAACGTATCTAATGTACGACTACGAAGAATACCCGCCAAGTGTTCATTCATGTCTTTTTTAATTCCGCAAAGCAAACAGCTGGCAAACGGACAGGTCTTAGATGGCGCGATACAGGGAGACTCATCAAGCTTACCCTCAATGGCTTCATAAATTTCCATTAAGCTAATTTGGCTAAGGTCTTTTGCAATCACAAAGCCTCCGTTTACACCTCTTTTTGAGGCGACAAAGCCTAACTTAGACATCATTTGCATAACCTTTGCAACATGGTGGCTTGAGCATGCCATTGCTTCCGAGATCTCGTTAACATTGAGAGGGCTTTTACTTCGAGAGATCATCACTATGCCATGAATGGCAATAGATACTGCAGAAGAAAAATTTAGAAAACTTGACATATTCTCGTTTTTTTGAATTCTGAATTATTATTAATTGTATAAAAGCGATTTTATCCTCCAAAACTTCTCTTTTCTTAAATAAGGTGAAAAAATAACCTTGGGCTTCAGACAAATGTACAACGTTTGATGCGAAGATTTTTCATTTTAAGGTCTTTATTTCGCATGATACGCTCTTTTATTTATGAACAATAGCCTACTTTTCAGCTAATATTAGCATAGTTTCGTTAATAAAAGACTGCAAATCAGTACTAAAATGCCTGATTGCTTTTGAAAGTTAAATAGTGTTTACAACATTTAATATTTGCTAATTTATCTAAAATGAACTATTTAGATTGTTGATAAAGTTTGCCCCCTTTAAAAACTCTCTTTTTCACCTCTCAAAACGTTCAAATTTTTCACGTAGCAACAAAATGTTAAAGCCTATGATATTTTAATCTGTTTATATATGCAAAAGATCAAAGTAATCGTCTAAATTTGTGAGGCTGTATCAAATCACACATAATGGGAAAAATAAGGCTGAGAGTTCTAGAGGTTGGAATTGCTGATAACCACGCTGATAACTACATACTAATATTAGGTGAATATGGTGGAAATCGCCGTCTCCCTATAGTAATACCTCCAATGGAAGCCCAGGCAATTGCCGTTCAATTTGAGCAAATCAGTCCAGTTCGTCCTCTTATCCACGATCTTTTTTTCAATGCTGTCAGCTCATTTGGGGTTGAAATGCTGGAAGTTAATATTACAAAATTCGAAAATGGCATATTCTCTTCTGAGGTTATCTTATTTGATGGAGAAAAAGAAATAACTTTTAATACTCGTACCCCGGATGCTATCGCGCTAGCGTTACGGTTTCGCTGCTCCATTTTTGCAACCTCTGAGGTTATGGAGCTTGCCGGCATTGCTATAGATGAAGAGCCTGAAGAAGACCAGCTAGCAGCTCCTCTTGATAATAGCTCTATAGGCATTGTTGATTTTAAACACTACTCCAATCAAGAGCTAGAAAGGATGCTTGACGAGTTTGTTCGGAGCGAAGACTACGAAATGGCCTCTGCCATTAGAGATGAATTACGCCGAAGAAATAAGAAAAGCAACTAGAAATATATATTTTATTATCAGCATAATATATTTATTTATAACTAGAAAATATATGAAGAAGTTTTTTATTTTGTTCCTTACAGCAGTATTACTACTCCCCATATCTTCCGTAGCACAAGAAGAAACCGTAGATTCTACAACAATAACATCTGTCGCTTCCACTTCTATTGACACTACAGATGATGCTATAGAAGAAAGTCCAACCGTTACTGACGAGCAGAAATCCGAAAACCTAAACCACTACAAAGCCATACTCGAAAAGAAGGAGATGAATATCAGCCTTACTTCAGTTCTCAAAGGCTTGCTCGGGTTGGCTGTGATACTATTTATCGCATGGTTGTGCAGCACAAATAGGAGAAAAATAGCATGGGGACCTGTTGGACGTGGATTACTACTTACCGTTATCATTGCATATATGGTGCTGCAACCGCCTCCAACCTTGCAGCTAAACAGCATACTAACAAGTTTACTATTTGCCGTTGGTATAGGTTTACTATGGATGCTTTGTGAGGGCGTTAAAAACCTCACACTAAAAAGGCTTGGCGGTGCATTAATTATATGGGTTCCTATTCTGTTTGTAATATTTCAGTTTGTACCCGTACAGTCGGTATTCGAATTCTTAGGTAAGTGTTTCACTATCGTTCTTGGCTGGACTAAAGCCGGCTCTGAGTTTTTACTTGGCTCATTGGTAACAGACGGTCAGTTTGGCTATATTTTCGCGTTCCAAATCTTACCAACCATTATATTTTTCTCTGCATTAACCAGCTTGTTTTTCTACCTTGGCATTATACAGAAAGTGGTATGGCTAATGGCATGGGGGCTAACTAAGGCCTTACGCCTATCAGGGGCAGAGAGTTTAGCCGTTGCCGGAAATATTTTCGTTGGTCAAACAGAATCTCCGCTGCTGGTAAAGGCTTATATTCCAACCATGACCAAGTCGGAGATAATGTTGGTAATGACTGCCGGTATGGCAACCATGGCCGGAGGTGTATTGGCTGCATATATCCAAATGCTGGGCAACGGCGATCCATTCCTAACAATTGAGTTTGCAAAACACTTGCTTTCCGCATCAGTAATGGCTGCTCCGGGTGCCGTAGTTCTTGCAAAGATACTGGTTCCGCAAACCGAAGATATTAACAACAAGGTAGAAGTATCTAAAGAAAAGTTGGGAAAGAATGTGCTCGATGCCATTAGTAACGGAACTACCGAGGGTTTGAAGCTAGCTGCCAACGTAGCCGCAATGCTTTTGGTTTTCTATGCTTTAATTGCCGGCGTTAACTATATATTCGGCTACACAGGTCGTTTAGCATTACCCCGTTTAGTGGGTGTTTTTGCCGCTTTTATAGTTGGTATTACAGCAAGCTATATATTACGCCATAAAGTTGTTGGCCATAAAAAAATGCCTCAACCAATTTTAATCTCCATACTTGTTGGGCTGGGATTGGTGGCCTCTCTCGTTTTCTACTTCTTGCTTACGCTATTTGTTCCTACCGAAGCTATAGGTGGACTGGTAGCCTTTGTTTGCTGGTTCACGGTCGCAACAGTTTTGGGCTTCTACATAGGCTTCCCCAGCGTTAAACAAAATAAGTTAAAAAGATTACACGTCACCAATGGTGCCATGGCTTTGATTCTTATTGGATTGTTTGCTTTAATGCTCAGCTGGAGAGGGTTGGTTAGCAACCTTAACGGAATAATTACAATAGCCACAGACACCAATTATACCAGCTTGTCTATTGAGTTTGTGTTAGGTTATGCCTTTGCACCCCTTATGTGGATAATTGGTGTTTGCGCTGAAGATTCCACATTAGTCGGCCAGCTTATGGGTCAAAAGCTGATATTAACCGAATTTGTCGCATACGGAAACCTTGCGGAGCTAATTAGTACAGGCGCATTTGTCCAAGTTAAGTCGGTGGTTATGTCAACTTATATTCTTTGCGGATTTGCTAACTTCGCTTCAATCGGAATACAGATTGGAGGTATAGGCTCACTGGCACAAAACCAAAAACCGATACTTGCGCAATTTGGTATGCACGCGCTACTTGGCGGCGCGCTGGCGGCATTGGTATCGGCAACAATGGTGGGTATCATATTAGGGTAAACCGACTATCAATAACAACCATATAAATGAAAAAGTTATTTTTTATCGCACTCCTCTTACTTGTTTTTACGGTAACTCGAGGACAGGTAAAGGAGGTAAAGCCTTATTCTGTATCGCCCTTAGGCTTTAATGCCAAAGAAGAGGCGGAGTTTAACAAGAAAAGAGATATTGCTGTTAAAATTTGGGAAAGGCAAGAAACAGAAGGCATAGACTACGATCTTCTTTCGGAGGAAGAGCAGGAAGCACTAGCGTTTATAGACGAAACAGGCGGAGATTACTTTGATATTTTAGGTCCCGGATGTAGCTGGTATTGTGGTGGAGGTCCGTATGAAATATCCGCCTCATCTTTTCTACCATCCCAGTCGGGCAATACGTATGAACCGGAGAATGCGCACGACCTAAACTACGGTACTGCTTGGGTTGAAGGTGCAAAGGGTGATGGTATTGGCGAGTATCTTACTTACCACTTCCAGCCATACAGCCCCAGAATTACACATATATATGTTGTAAACGGCTATGTGAAAAGTCAAACCGCTTGGGAAAACAACGGGCGCGTAAAGAAGCTGAAGCTGTACATAAACGACAAACCCTATGCAATACTATGCTTAGAAGACAGCAGGTCTGAACAAGCATTCGAATTCCCCCCAATCGGCAACAAGCGTAATGAATACGGAAGTATTATAGACGAAGATAATGCCAAAGAGTGGACGCTAAAGTTCGAAATAATGGAAGTATATAAAGGCAAGAAATACAGCGATGTTGCTATTTCTGAAATATATTTCTCCGGATTAGATGTACACTGTTTTGCAAAAGGCACATTGGTTGTTATGGCAGACGGATCTACTAAACCCATTGAGAAACTTGAGGTTGGTGATAATGTAAAAGCATACGATTTCGATAATTTTGAACCTATATCTACTACTATTGAGAAATTGGAGAAAGCAACGCATACCGACATGGTAAAATATACGTTCTCTAATGGAACAGAAATTGTTGCTACTCCCGATCATCCGTTTATGGTAAGGGCTAAAGGTTGGGCATCGCTGAAACCGGAGCAAACAAAGCAATATAAGGGCTACGAAAAAGTTAACAAAGTAAAAGTCGGCGACCAATTCTTTACTATAAACAGTAGCGGAACACTAGCACCTGTCACACTTAGTAAGATAGAAGAAATACACGAAGAGCAAGAAACTTATACGATAACTAAGCTTAGCGTTGGAAATAACTTTCTTGTAGAAAGCTTCATCGCTGGCACAGAAGAAATAGAAGAGTAAACTTAAACATATAACATATCAACCATGAAAAAAATTCTAGCTACTATCATCTTTTCGATTGTATTGCTGTCAATGGCAGTAGCGCAACCTGCAAAGGGAACTAAAGAGTATGAAAAAGCACGTAAGCATTGGGTTGATTCTGTTCTCGATACGCTTACCATTCGTCAACAAGCGGCACAGCTCATGGTAAAAGCACTTTTTCCTGTTCTCGGACAAGATCACATTGACAAAATGGCTGCGTTGGTAGAAACTGAAAACATCGGAGGTATCACCTTCTCGCGTGGAGGCCCTGTTTTACACGCAAACACGGTAAACCGTATGCAGTCGCTAGCAAAAACACCAATGATGATATTTATGGATGCGGAATGGGGTGTTGCCATGCGTTTAGATAGTGTTGTTAAGTTTCCCCGACAAACAACTCTAGGTGCATTGCAGAATAACGATTTGATTTATAATATGGGTAAAGAAATTGCCAACCAGTGTAAGCTGTTAGGTATTCACATGAACTTTGCTCCCGTAGTAGATGTAAACAACAATCCCGACAATCCCGTTATTAACTCCCGTTCTTTTGGAGAGAATAAATATAAAGTTGCCGAAAAAGGCCTAGCTTACATGAAAGGAATGCAAGACAACGGCATTCTGACTAGCGCGAAACACTTCCCCGGACACGGAGATACAAATGTAGACTCGCATGCCTCACTTCCGCTTATCAGCCATGATAAAAAACGTTTGGAGGATATAGAGCTGTATCCGTTTAAACAGCTAATTGCGAACAACGTATCATCTATAATGGTTGCCCACCTTAACATTCCGGCATACGAGAAAAAAGATAGCATGCCATCTTCTCTTTCAAAAAGTATTGTAACAGACTTGCTGCGCAAAAAATTAAAGTATAAAGGGCTTATCATAACAGATGGCTTAGAAATGAAAGGGGTTACCAGCCTTTTTCCGGCCAACAGAATTCCTGTTTTAGCCTTTTTGGCAGGTAATGAAATGATGATTGGGGTTGAAAATCCTACCGGAGCCCTAGATGAGTTTGAGGCTGCTGTTAAACGAGGTGAGGTATCGAAGAAAAAACTTAAAAATGCTTGCCGTAGAGTACTCGAAGCTAAATATGATGCGGGATTAGCCAACTTTGAACCAGTAAAAACAGAAGGTTTATTTGCCGCACTTAATACTCCGGAGGCCGTTAAACTGAACAACGACTTATACGCGAATGCTCTTACCATTCTTCGCAACAAAGGTGTACTTCCGTTGATGCCAAATGAAATGAAGCATGTCGCCTACTTAGAAGTTGGCATAGACGATGGTAAACATTTTGCCGATACGTTAAGTAAATACTATAACAGGCTCGATAAATTCAGCATTAGCAGTAAGCCAAATGCTGCAGAAGCAGACTCCATACGTATGCTGTTAGAGCCGTATAGCCGTGTATTGGTTGGCTATCACAACACAGACGCTCGCCCTCAGTTTAACTATGGAATAGACTCTACCAACCTGAAGCTAATCAACAACCTGACTTTAGACAAGCAGGTAATACTCGATTTCTTCGGGCTTCCTTATGGTATGATGAAGTTTGACATTGAAGCATTCGAGGCTGTAATTGTATCATACGATAACTCGCCCGAAGCACAAGTTCAATCAGCACGTTTACTTATGGGAGATAACCCCGCAAGCGGTAAGCTGCCCGTATCTCTTAGTCCTTACTACAGAGAGGGCTTTGGTATAGATATCCCCGTTAGCTATAAAGCGTATAGTACAAAGAAATAGCATTAATAATCCGTCATTTCGAGCGTAGCGAGAAATCTC
>JAVBOE010000085.1:0-32282 GCA_031550925.1 Bacteroidales bacterium
TAGCAGCTTAACCAACATCCAATGACCGTGAACAGACGAGTGCCAATCGTAACAGCCATAGAACGCCGGATGATATTCGGCGGGCTGCTTCATATCGTTTGCATCTGCCTGTGTATGTCCTGTTTTATTAGGAAACTCCTGAGAGATACAGGTAAATGCCAACGATGCAAGATGAGAGGCTCCTTCTTGTGTAAGCACCAATGAACCATCCGGTTTTTTAGTGTAATGCTGCGCATATAGCGAACATATAACAAAAATGAAAAGGATACTAGCTATTATTCGTTTCATTGCTTCTATTGTTTTAGGTTTAGATTTTACCCTTAAATTCCACCCCACCCTAGCCCTCCCCCAAAGGAGAGGGAACTCCCTCCCTTTGGGAGGGTTGGAGTGGGTACTACATTATTGCTTCCTTTTCTTTTTAAAAAAATTCATCATTAGTTCTGCACTTTCTTTCTTCATTATCCCATTTTCAACTGTAGTTTTAGGATGAAGCAGCTTAGGATTAAGAAAAGAGTACCCGCGCTTTATATCGTCGGCACCATAAACTAAAGTACCTAGCTGAGCCCAAAAGCAAGCCCCAGCACACATTGGACATGGTTCGAGCGTAACGTACAGCATGCACTCGTTGAGGTATTTACCTCCAATAGCGTTAGTCGCTGAAGTTATGGCTTGCATTTCAGCGTGTGCTGTCGGATCATTCAATGTCTCCGTAAGGTTGTGTGCCCGGGCAATAATACGGTTCTTCCAAACTACAACAGCCCCAACAGGAACTTCGTCTTTTTCAAACGCCAGTTTGGCCTCCTTTAAGGCTTCTTTCATAAAGTATTCGGGCGTAAATGGCTCTAATATTTCGTTCTTGCTATTTGTCATTGGTTAAGCATTTCAAGTAGCTGCCTATAAAATCTATTAACAGAAGGTTTTTCTTTATTCCTCTCAATACGTTCTTTCAGGCTGCTAATATTAGCATAACTACTTTCTTTATAAAATCTTTCTTCAACATTTTCTACAAAAGTTTCTTCAATATATATCGCATTCTCCTCACTCTCTTTATAGATTATATCAAATGCAATTTCTAAACTATCTTCATCTGATATTTTTGCAACATCATAATACAACATTTCTGCTTTTGCAAAGTCATTCAACTGTACATACTCATACAATTTTTTTCGTATTTCTTGTTTTAATTTCAAATATTCTTCTTTCATGTTCTGCCGTTAGTGTTCCAATTTTAATAAGGCAATAGTAATAGACAAAGATAAAAATATGATATTGAGAAGCATTGTTATCAATGAAATTTATCTGAAAAGTCGAATTTTTAGTTCTCCCACAGCTAAACTTTTGGTTGAATAGTTTGTCTTAGATTAGTTAACTCTAATTACAGGTAATGAAAAAAGGATCTAAACGTCTGGTTATTGGTGCTATAGTAGTAATTTTGGTAGTTATCATTGCTTATCCAAAAATTAAGTCACTGTTCACTTCTTCCGAAGATGACGGAGGACCTCCGTCTAATACCGGCAGAAGGGCCCTCAATGTTAGAGGCGAAATTTTAGGCTACGGACAAATGTCTGAGCGAGTAAGACCGATTGGAGCGCTATCGGCCGAAGAAGATGTTGAACTTGCGTTTGAAACCGCCGGAAAGTTGATAAACATCTACTTTGTAGAAGGTAGCCGCGTACAAAAAGGACAGCTGCTTGCAAAGGTTAACGACGCTCAGCTACAAGCACAGAAGCAAAAGCTGGAGGCACAGCTGAAGCTGGCACAAGATAGGTTATATAGGCAAAATGTTCTCCTGGAAAGAGATGCCATCAGTCAGGAATCATACGATCAGGCCGCCACAGAAGCCGAAACGCTAAAAGCGGATATCGCGTTAGTTGAAGCAAGAATTGCAGAAACAGAGCTACGCGCTCCTTTTGATGGTGTTATTGGGTTGCGCTACGTAAGCGAGGGAGCCTATGTAACTACCTCAACAAAAATAGTACGATTGGTAAAGCTTAATCCTATTAAAATAGAGTTCTCAATCAGCGAGAAATACGCCAATAAGGTTAAGGGAGGAGACAAGGTAAAATTCAACGTTGTAATAGGAGATAAAACGGAAACTTATTATGGTTCGGTATATGCTATAGAACCCGAGATTACATCGGATACCCGTTCGATAGTCGTCCGCGCCCGCTGTGATAACAGTAAAGAACAGCTGCTCCCCGGAATGTCTGCTTATGTAGAGCTAACAATGTCTAGCACAGATAATGCTATTGCAATACCTTCTGAAGCAATTGTTTCCGAGTTGGGAATCAGTAAGGTATTTTTATACAAAAATGGTGCTGCTGTTTCTCGACAAATTACCCAAGGTATGAGAACGGAGTCGCACGTTCAAGCATTAGATGGTGTTAATATAGGAGATACGCTTATAGTCTCGGGGATACTACAGCTTCGCGAGAATATACCTGTAGTACTTGATGCTTTAGAATAAACCACTTGATAAGCTAAAGCAGCGAAGAGCCTCTCAGATTTGAAAGGCTCTTTTTCTATAAAAAGAAATGCTTATACGGTACTGTATAAACAATATCGTGCGATAAACAATGAAAATGATAGCCGTCTTCTCCGTAGCAGGTACCATGGTCGGAGCATGCAATAACAAAGGTTTTACCACGCTGCTTAAACATATCGAAAAGCGGCTCTAACCAGCCATCAACATAGCGAAGAGCTGCAGCATGTGTTTCAAGGTTGTCTTCTTTCGCTCCTTCTAAATAGTAGCTGTTAGGATAGTGTATGGCATCAATATTTACGTACATAAATATACGCTTATCACTATCTGTTTCACCTAACTTTTTTCGGATAAAATTTACCTGATTTTCGGTGCTTTTTTGTACAGGACAACCAAATGACGGGTGCCAGTAGCTCTGCTTAAAATATTCGGGCATAACTCGACCTATTGGCGAACGTTTATTAAAGAAAGCAACACCTCCTATACATATTGTTTCGTAGCCAACTTTCTCAAGCCCTTCGATAAATGTTGCCCCTTCAAAAGCAAAAGAGTTTTTAGGACCTTTCATCCCTAGCCCTACATTGCGAGGAAAAAATAGACGTTCTCTCTCTATCAATGGCTGAGGGTAAGCAGGTGTTGGTAAATAGCCTGCAAACATTGCCATATGCGAAGGGTAAGTGAAGTTGCCAGGAGCATGTCGCTTTTCCCACTTACCGTATCGATTAAGAACGGAAGTTCCGCCATTTGCCTCTTCTTGTATAGCCACATCATAGCGTAATGTGTCGAGGCATACAAATAGTATATCATGTGTACCTACTACTTCATTCATGTTAATAGATGTAGCATTGTTATCTATATCTCCCCACGCACCTTGCGGTACTTCTTCGTCTGTAAATTTTTTATTATCGCTCATATATCGTTGTTACGTATTTTTGCTTTCTACTACTATTTTTTGTATGACTCTTTTTCGTCATTTCGAACGTAGTGAGAAATCTCCTGAAAAGTGGCATTACGTTGAATTAAGCAACAGCACATTTACCCCTAAATCCCCTAAAGGGGACTTTTGCAACGTACGTTAGTCAGCGTTTTGAAACTATTGTGGATTTTTCTCACTGCGTTCGAAATGACGGTACCTCTCTCAGCTGCTGTTTATAGATCAAGTTTTCAGCGTAAATATCTTGGTAAATTAAATCTCCCTGCCCATTTACTTCTATAACCATAGGTTGTAAAGTATCTTTTGTCAGCAGAATATCTATACCAGCATAGCTAAGGCGGGGAAAGAGTTTCATTGAATTATTACAAACCTGTTCTATTTGAGAAATTACAGAATCATCCAGCTGCAAATCTTCAAACAAACCGGCCATATTATTAAGATGCAAGTTGGTAATAGGCGATTTTGAAAAACGCGGAACAATAAAAGCTATCTTACCAAATTGCCACACAACGCGTAGATCATACCCTATACCATCATGTGTTGCTTTTGGTATCCATTGCTCAACTATTGCATCTTGCGCTAATATTTTATCAATAACGGTTTTGACCTCCGCCAATACTGTTACACGCTTCATTTGTTTGGTATTGAGTAGCCCCTTTTGGTTTGCCAAAACAGAGGTGTACATTACCACTTGGTCGTTTCTGGAATTCAAGCGAAATGCAATAACACCGGCAGCTCCGGATCCTGTATTAGGTTTTATAAATACCTGATAAACGTGTGTGTTTTTCATCTCGCAAACCAACTCTTCATAGCTGGTAATGCTAAATGAAAGTATTGGTGTTGTTGGTATTCCGGCATTCAGCAATAGCTGCTTACAGTGTTTCTTATCTAAGCTTGCTAAAATATCTTCGGGATGATTTAAGAAGTTTACCCCTTCTGCTAACGATAACTCTCTCAAAAAGTCGATGTATTCTGCTGTTAGTGAAGGTAGCAATGCTATCTCGCAGCTATCATAAGTTGGCGGGTCGACTTTTACAGTACAACCCGCCAATAGTTCCGGTTTATAATTTTTTATTTCAACGAAACTTACTGAACATTCTAACTCTTCAGCTGCCTTTAGAAAGTAGCTTGTACGTTTAGAATCAGTCTGCCCGATAAGAATCCAAGACATTCTTTACTCCGTTAGCATCGGATATTTATATTCCTCATCATCTCCCTGAGAATCGCTTACATCAACCTTGCATGGCAGCTTCTTCAGTTTAGCCATCATTTCTTCACTCATATAGTGATACTCTAAGTTAAGCAGCTTAAGATGTGATAGCTTATCTGCGTTGTCAAGCAACAGGTTTCCACCTTCATCAGACAACGTTCCGTATGAGAAATCAAGCGTCTCAAGCTGTGGAAGAATATCCGTTTCGAAAACTAGCGCAACTAAATCGTCAGTGATTTCGCTATCCATTAAGCCCAGATGTTTCAGCTTGGGGAATTTTGTTTTATCAAGCATTGGTTTGATATCATCAACTGTTCCATCGAAGCCATAGTCATCAACGCCAAGATATAGCTTCAATGTATCAAGATTAGGTAATTTTGCTTTTGCAATAGATTCAATTACATCGCTTCCTAAACCACCACAAATAATCTCTAACTTTTCTAAGTTCTGGTGTTCAATTGTTCCTAATGTTAACCCTTGACTACCTTTAATTGTAAGCGATTTTAAGCTGGGAAGCGCTGCCCATATCTTGCTGTAATCGCCTTGAATAATCCACGAAACTTCGCATGATTCAGAATCCATATCACCAATGAAAAGGCTTTCAAGATGGCCGAACTTATCAGCATTTTCTACAAACATATCGATAACTGCCTGACAGTCTCCGCCTTCACCACCATCACCCCAATCGCCCAACGTAATATGCTTTAACTCTGCGCGCTTTGGGTCTTTAAGTATTTTTTCCGCAAGATCTTCGATCGAAGTACCGCTATCATAGTGGGTATAGTATTTTTTCGATTCAGCCTTAGTGCTTTTTACTGTTTCCTCAGAGCTTTCAACGTAGCCCTTTTTGGTTTTTTCGGCAATCAGCTTATCTGCTTCTTTCTGACACTTATCTTCAGTATCAAAACTTTTTGTGCTTATTTGGCCTTCTGTTCCAAGTCTGCCGTACTGTACTGTAAAACCTGTACCTTCAACATCTATTGACCAAAATTTTTGTGATTTTGCATCCTGAAAAATGAAAATTCTTTTCATACTTAGGTGATTTTTAGTAATGTTTATATTTATGATTCTTAATATTTCTGTTTATAAAATGCTAAAATAGTAAATAAGCTACAAAAAACAACTGGTTGCTTCCCTAAATAAAAATCGGCAAATGTTCTACATCCATAGTATAAGCAGCTTGCTTTTTTACTTTATCGGTAGCTGCTTGTACTGCAACCGAATGGTTAAAATGCGACAGCATCTCTATATCGTTTTCTCCATTTCCAACAACCATTGCATTATTATGGCTTAATCCTAGCTGATTACATAAGTGTAAAATTCCGGATAATTTTGTTGCCGCCCTATCGGTAAGACTTACAATGCCATCCTCAAAAAGGATATGATATTTATCTTCTTGCTTCTCAGATAGCTGTTGATATAGCTGCGTCATCAATTCTATTTTTCCCGTATAAGCCGTCTTATACAACACATTTTGATGTGTGAAAACAAGCGTTCTTACACCCTTGCTTACCTTTACTTCCACTGGTTGCATTGGTACTACATACTGATACCCACTATCAATATTTCGCATATCTGCGCCATTAGCAAACACTCCGCCAGATAGAAATGGTCGAATGGATTTACACTTACGCATGGCGTAAACAAACGGTAGGGCAGTTGCCAAATAAATACGGTGTCTTTTTGATAGCTGCTCTATTGCCTCAACAGTTGATTCTTCAATTATTCCATTATTATTGGTCAATGTACCATCTATATCAAAAAAGAGAGTATTAATATCGGTTTCTTTAGGAATACGAATAAATCTACCGCTATCCAATAGATTCAACTGTTTCATATCTGTTCGATGGACATAAGCCAAAAAGCAATCGCATGATCTTGTTTTGCATACCGGATTATCTAACTCCTCCGTAGCATAAATATTTCCCAAATTTATTTTGCTCCGGTTGCAGGCATGTACATTTCCTTCTGCTGTTACAAACAGGCTTTCTCTTCCGGCACAACATTTGGTTATATCCGCCTTTGGATTTGCCAACTCCAGCTCAAACTTAGGGTCGATAGATTTTATTATTTGCAACTCTTCTGCTGTGTACTTTCTATTCAAACCCTCCATTGCGTTAACCCACAGGTAAACGGGTTTTGGCAGTAGCTCTCTAAACTCGCTTAACATGCCTATCATCTGTGGTGTTCCAACAACGCCAACGCACATATCTATATGTCGGCTTAAATGATGTACTTTTTCGGCAAAGCGTTCTTTACCAACCATCTCATCATGAAAGGTTGCCCATAGGTTTACCTTGCTTAAATCAGCATTTTCTTTACCCAGCTGCTCTATAAATTTCTCAGGATATAAGCTGAGGTTGGTTTGACAGGATATTGCGGTAACATTAAGCATTTTGCTTAGCTGAGCAAATGCTTTTGTATAATGCTCATGTATCAATGCTTCGCCATAAGGTACAAACATTATGCTGAGCATATTTTCTTGCTTCCCTATCCAAGAAATAAAACGGCTAAGACCCTCCTTATCTTTCTCCAGCTCTTTTTGGTTAACGGGTCGTTTTGCAAACGGACAATAGGTACAGCTGTAATTGCATGATTTTAGGAATCCTCTGTAGTATATATGTTTTACCTCACCAGAAATCATAGCAGCTGAAATGTGTCCATTTTATCCTGTACTTCTTTCGAAATAAACATAGGCCCGATGTAATCGGAAAGTGCTAACCCATGAGGTGTAAGCTGAATTTTACCAGTTGTTTTTACCGCGTACTCTAAAGTTATCAGCTCTTCGATAAACGGGAAATCAGCTGTAACAGCTGAATTGAAAAATGAACGGTACTCCACCTCATCAATACCTGTATGGAAAAGCAGATGCTTTATTGCATAACGCCGTTTTTGCTCATCATCATCTAAAATATAGCCGTGCATAGCATGGTTAAAATCCGTTTGACGAATATATTCGTCAATTATGTTCTTACATTGTTGTTGATTAACAGCAAAAGGTTCGCAAAAATGCAGGTTGCCCAAGTAGCTGCGTCCGCCACATCCTAACGCCAATACATTATCGAAACCGCAGCCAGTGCTTTGCTCTAAGCCATTCAACACAAATCGGCGCATTGAGGTTTGCTTATATCCGTTTGCCAGCAATATATCTTGTATAACACCATACATTTCCAACCGAATATCTTTATAGCCCTCAGCCAACTTATACATACGGGTACCTTCTTTCAGGTATAAGGGATAAATAAATATTTCTTGTGGCTGATATTTCAATGCCTCATTAACAGAATAGCAAACGCTCTTAATGGTTTGCTGCGGAATACCGTATATTAAATCAACATTCAGCTCTTTAAAATTCGCTCTTTTAATTCGCTCTAATGCTTCGTGTGCTCCTTCTACAGTATGAGAACGACCGAGAGTTTTCAGCTCATCAGCTATAAAACTTTGCACACCAATGCTAATTCTATCCACTCCCCTATTGCGAATTAACTTCAGCTTACTTTCGTCGCTATAAATTGGAGAAGTTTCAATAACCGTATAAATTTCATTAACGTTTACAGGCAGATATTTTTCTACCATAGAGAACATTCGCTCAAGCTGTTGTTCGCTTAGTAGCAGCGGAGTTCCTCCACCTATTACCAAAGATGAAAAAGCGGCTTTCTGTACCTCTTCCAGCTTGCCATATTGTATCAGCTGCCTTTCAATTGTATCTAGATACTTGTCAATGTATGATGAGTTTTTACCTGTTATAGAAAACAGATTGCAGAAACCGCATTTTGTCTGACAAAAAGGGAGATGAATGTATAAATGATTCGGATTACCAGT
The DNA here is from genome assembly GCA_031550925.1 of Bacteroidales bacterium. Lineage (GTDB taxonomy): Bacteria > Bacteroidota > Bacteroidia > Bacteroidales > UBA932 > JAIRNF01. The sequence continues at coordinate 8,449 of JAVBOE010000085.1, forward strand.
TAAATGATGAAGATATTGCCTGATATCAACTTTATCAAAATTTCGATAGGCTCTTTTATGCGGATAGGCATACATGTACTGCCTATACGGATTGTCTATCAAGGTTATATCGTTAAGTGTAGATAGTGGTAACATGCTGCAAAAATAGCTTAACTTTGTAATAAAAATTTAAGGAACAAGAACAAAAGAACAAAGACTTTTCTATGTCTCTCATAAACATTTTACTATGAATCGTTTGTTATTTTTTGTATGTTTTGTGCTGCTATTATCCGCTTGCAATAATACCGTTTATTATGAAGCAAAAGATTTTACAGCCGAAGGGTTGTTTACCTCCGGAATAGAAGGCCCTGCAACCGATGCCAAAGGAAATATCTATGCCGTTAACTTTGAGCAGAAAGGAACCGTTGGCAAGGTTACTCCTGAGGGTGAAGCCAGCCTATTTATCCAGCTACCGGAGGGAAGCGTTGGTAACGGTATTCGTTTTAACAGCAAAGGAGATATGCTGATTGCTGACTATACGGGTCATAATATTCTTAAGGTTAATATGCGCACCAAAGAAATAAGCGTTTTTGCTCATGAAGACAACATGAACCAGCCAAACGATATTGCCATAACAAAAGATGATTACCTGTTTACCAGCGATCCTAACTGGGCTGACAGCACAGGCAACCTTTGGCTGATTACACCTGTTGGAGAGGTTCTTTTATTAGAGCCTGATATGGGTACAACCAACGGCATAGAGGTTAGTCCCGATGGTAAACGGCTGTATGTAAACGAAAGCCGACAGCTGAATCTATGGGTTTACGACATTGCAGAAGATAAAAGCATTAGCAACAAACGCTTATTCTATAAATTCGAGGGTTATGGGCTAGACGGTATGCGCTGTGATGCTAAAGGAAATCTATATGTAACCCGACATGAAAAAGGAACTGTTGTAATTCTATCTCCCGAAGGCGAATCGCTAAGGGAAGTGAACGTTACAGGCACAAAGCCGTCAAACATCACATTCTACAAAAACACAGCCTATGTGACGTTACAGGATAGAGGGTGCATTGCAACGTTTAACATAGAACAATAATCATAAGTAAAGTAGCAAATGCCTATCCTTCGATTTGCAGATATGCCGAAGAAAGTGGCAAACTTTTTTAAGCGAAAATATCAGGAAGAAATACCGGAGATATATCTGCAAAATACAGCCTACTCTTTTTACCTTTGGTGGGGGCAAATTCTCTGCTTTCCATTAACAGTCGGTCTTATTTTGTTTGGTTCTCATGTGCATAAAACGTTCGATGTTGACCTTTATTTTTGTCTTTTCATTCCATGGCTAATTGGACTTACTCTTTTTCTACTGACGTTTAGGCGTGAATACTTATATTTCGATAGCAAAAAAATAACTTATGTACGCTCTAAATGGTATTGTGTCTTTTGTATGCAACGAGATGAAATAGCGTATAAAGAAGTGGTTAAAGCAAAATATGGCTGGTTCGATGCATTTTACTTTTATCTGGCAGATGGAAAAAGAAAAAGGATTGTTATTGATATTTCTAGATATCCTCACCGTCATAGCTTTGTTGCACGAAATAGATTAGTAAAAATGCTACATAAAAAGAACTTGTGGTAAAACATAATGTCAAATAGCTATTTTCAGTTTAAGCAGTTTACCATTCATCAACACAATGTTGCTATGAAAGTCGGCACAGATAGTGTGCTGCTTGGTGCATGGGCAACAGTTGGTACTTCAAAAAATATTCGCGCGCTTGATATTGGTGTTGGTAGCGGGATACTCTCAATTATGCTGGCGCAACGCTCTGCAAATATTACTATTGATGGCGTAGAGATAGATAAGCAAGCATTCATTCAGGCACATGAAAATGTAAATTTATGTCCTTGGGCGGATAGGATTCGTTTGTACAACGAGAGTTTACAGAAGTTTGTAGATAACCATAAAGAGGCATACGATTTAATTATTTCTAATCCCCCTTATTTTATTCAATCGCTTAATTCGCCTGATGAGCAAAGAAATACAGCCCGCCACTCTGACTCATTAAGTCAGGAAGATTTGCTAAAAGGTGTGCTAACCACATTAAAGCCCGATGGCATATTTTCTGTAGTACTTCCTGTAAACGAAGGGCTTTCTTTTATCCAAAAGGCGAAAAACGATGGACTGTACTGTAATAGAAAAACAAGCATAAAGGCTAATCCGAATAAAGAAGCAAAACGGTTACTGCTGGAATTTAGCAGAATAAAAACGACCATTAAAGAAACAGAGTTGTGTATTGATATGGGCATTCGCCACCAATATAGTCCTGAATATATTGAACTGACAAAAGATTTTTACCTTAACTTTTAAACTACAGGTCATGCTTAATAGCTGCATTAAAATTATCTTGCTATCCCCTTTTTTCTGCTTGAGTACTTATGCGTATTCTCAAAAAATAGAGATTACAACATCTCTCGAAACGTTAGATGTAGGAGTGTATGAGCATAAAAAAGCAACAAAAAAATCTTATAAGATTTTTTATAACGAAGAAGCAGAGCAGAAACTGTGGAAAATATTAATGAAGGATGATGAACTGAAAGAAATCTTAGGTGTATACGAATCAACAGACTCAGTAGGTAACAAGGTGCTTATGAGAGAAAACGAGGCTTTTGAATATTGCCCTAAGCTTGGCTATATAATAGAAACCGGAGGTCATGGTTTTATTAGCGTTTATGATCTGAAAAACAAAAAAGAACTTTGCTCAAATCCCAGTACTTACGCTTACTCTCCCTCAAAAAAGTATAGGTTTGGAAACTTACAAGATGATGGTATAAAATATTTTCTAGAAGAAAAATTAGAAGGCGAATATATTTGTCATAACATCTATTTTCCCAACCAAATTTACGGGATTTATTGGATAGACGATGAAACCCTTTATTTTCTATGCGAAGAAATAAACGATAATGGCTCTAAGCATCAGGTAGCATATTCTGCAAAATTTCTTAAAAAACAGATATAAGATAATTTTACTCAAAACCATATTCTGATGAAAAATCAAGAGTTAACCAACCATCGCAATGAGCTTAATAAGGTGATGACAGAAACAGATTCGTTTTTTAAAGAGTTTGGATTACTGGATGATAAAGTTTACAAGGATGGTGCAATTAGTAAAAAGAACAAAGAGCTGATGGGCTTGGCCATTTCTGTTACAACAAGATGCAATGAATGTATCTTATATCATCTTAATGGGTGTATTGAAGCAGATGCTGTTAAAGACGAAATCATTGAGGCAATAAAAATAGGTGTAATTGCAGGTGGATCAATAACCTATCCAAATGTCCGTTTTGCATTCGAAATGCTAAAAGAGCTTTCAGCTCTTTAAAAAATCGGTAAAATCCCTAACTTCGCACCTGCTAATCAACAGATAGCCGATAAATATTCAGAACAAGGAATAAAGAACAATGAGCAAAGACAACAGTGGGTTTAAATGTTTAATTAGTTTCAATGTTTAAGCCTCTAGTCCCCCAAAGGGGATTTTAGGCTTGTATCAACAGGTATATCATTACATTTACACATTAATTTGTCTTTGTTCTTTAAGTCTTTAGTCCAAAAATAATTTCAATAATATGTACAGAACATACACCTGTGGAGAGCTTAGGCTCAACGATGTAAACAAAGAGGTAACTTTAGCAGGCTGGGTACAGCGTGTAAGGAATAAAGGCGGACTGATATTTGTCGATTTACGCGACCGTTACGGCATTACTCAGCTGGTTATTGACGAGCATACCCCCGCCGATGTTAAAGCTATGGTTGAATCTTTGGGTCGTGAGTTTGTGATACAAGCAACCGGAAAGGTTATTGACCGTGCCTCAAAAAATCCAAAAATGCTTACAGGTGATATTGAAATTGCCGTTACTGCTGTAAAAATATTGAATCAGGCGGAAACGCCGCCTTTTACCATTGAAGAGGAAAGTGACGGAGGAGATGAGCTGCGCTTAAAATACCGCTACCTCGATTTACGTCGCCCACCGCTACAGCACAACATTATGTTGCGCCACAGAATGGCTCAAAGTGTGCGTAGCTACTTAGACGGTCAAGGATTTTTAGAGATAGAAACACCCTTCCTAATAAAATCTACACCCGAAGGTGCACGAGATTTTGTTGTTCCATCTCGTATGAATCAGGGCGAGTTCTATGCCCTACCCCAATCGCCACAAACATTTAAGCAGCTGCTTATGGTATCTGGATACGATAAGTATTTCCAGATAGTGCGTTGCTTCCGTGATGAAGATTTACGTGCCGACCGTCAACCCGAGTTTACTCAGATTGACTGCGAAATGTCGTTTGTAGAGCGAGAAGATATATTGAACACGTTTGAAGGTTTAGCAAAATATCTGTTTAAATCGGTTTTAAATATAGAATTCAGCGATAAATTCCCCCGCATGTCCTATGCCGATGCCATGAATAAGTATGGTAGCGACAAACCCGATATTCGCTTTGGCATGGAGTTCCATGAGCTGACAGATAAGGTTAAAGGCAAAAATTTCGTAGTTTTCGACAGTGCTGAATACATTGGGGGCATTTGCGCAGAAGGTTGTGCAGAATACACACGCAAGCACCTGGATGCTCTTACCGATTTTGTAAAACGCCCACAGGTTGGCGCAAAAGGCTTGGTTTATATTCGCTGGTCGGCAGAAGGCATTAAATCTTCTATTGATAAGTTCTATACACCAGAAGAGCTGCAAGCCATTGCTACAGGCATGGGTGCTAAGCAAGGCGACTTAATCTTAATATTGTCAGGCGATAGAAAGAAAACGCAAGAAGCACTTGGTACACTACGTCTTGAAATGGGTAACCAACTTGGGCTACGCGACAATACGAAATTCGCTCCTTTATGGGTTGTTGACTTCCCTCTGTTTGAGTGGGACGAAGAAACACAACGTTTCTATGCTATGCATCATCCGTTTACTTCGCCAAATCCCGATCAGCTGGATTTATTCAACAGCAATAAAAAAGAGGATATACAACAAGTTACGGCCAATGCGTACGATTTTGTTGTAAACGGCTCTGAGATTGGAGGTGGCTCTATTCGTATCTTCGATAGCAACATGCAAAAGCAAATGTTTAAGCTGCTTGGTTTTACGCAAGAAGAAGCAGAGGCACAGTTCGGATTTATTATCAACGCATTTAAGTATGGTGCTCCACCACATGGAGGTATCGCTTTTGGTTTCGACCGTTGGTGTGCTATATTCGGCGGTGCAGATTCTATTCGCGACTATATTGCTTTTCCTAAAAACAATTCGGGTCGCGATACCATGTTGGATTCTCCGGCTCCCATTGCTCAAGCACAGCTGGATGAATTGAATATTCAGCTCAGAAAAAAATAATATTTTTATAATATACTGATAATTAATATAGTAATGGGGTGTCTTAAATGTTTAAGATGCCCCATTACTATTTTTTTACTATCTTTCATCCTGCTATACAAACACCTATACATTTCAAACCACCTAAAACAAAAACCTATGAATACATTTAAGCTGCTAAGAGCATTTGCTTTTTTCTTTGTTACTTTTCTTTTTATAGCCTGTAGTAGTGATGAAGACTACACCCCATCTTATGATTGCGCTATTCAACAATTCTATTTTACATCATCCAATTCAGGAATTGTAAGCGATATCTCAGGTGTTATTTCTAAGACCTTTGCTCCTGATAACTTACAACAAAACCCTCTCATTTTAGCAACAGTGCCGGAAAACTGCGACATTGCTAACCTAGTTACTTCTTTTTCTATACACGAAAAAGCAAAATTGTACATAAATAATATTGAGCAAACATCGGGGCAAGCGGCTGTAGATTATACAAATATGGTAACTGCAAAAGTTGTTGCAGAAAATGGACAAGAGCAAACTTATGACATAGTTGTAAAAAAGGGTAACCCAGTTATAGATAACTTGGTATATACCTTTATGAAAACCTATTCTATTCCTGGAATCTCTATTTCTGTTGCTAAAAATGATGATATAATTTACAGCTATGGTTATGGTTTTGCAAATGTAAGCACTAAAGAACGGGTTACTCCCAATCATCTTTTTAGGCTTGCCAGCATTTCAAAACAGTTTACGACTATTTGTATTATGAAGCTTTATGAAGAAGGTAAGCTTGATTTAGATGATACGGTTTTCGGAACAGGAGGTATTTTAGAAGCAGAATTTCCCGAAGTAACTACAGGATCGAAAGCAGAGGTAACAATAAGGCAATTCCTTAATCATACCAGCGGATGGAAAAGCGACCCATATGATCCACAATTTGATTCTCCATACAAAAATTATACCCTCGACCAACAAATAAAATATATGTTAGGTACCGAACGAACATTTAGCGGAAGCACTAACTATTCATACTACAACTTAGGATTCAGTATTCTTGGTAAGGTTATAGAAAAAGTTACAGGGAAAACATACGAAACATACCTTAAGGAAGTAATGGCTTTGGCTGGTGTTGCAGATGTACATGTGGGTAAAGACCTTGCGGGAAAAAGAAGCAATGAGTGTGTTTATTACTCTCAAAACGGATATAACGGATACGGTAACAACATGCCCGCAATTGCTGCTGCAGGAGGAGTTATTGCTTCTACGGCGGAAATGATGAAGCTAATCGTTCAGCTTGATGGAAAAGGAACAGATATTCTTCAGAAAACAACCATTGATGAAATGTACACACCTTCAAGTAATATGGATAATGCGGGTAACCTTTTATATGCTCTCGGCTGGAGAGTTGGTCATAGATTATACCCCGGAGCTCATTCACATAGCGGAAATTTAGCCGGTACCGCAACTATTTGGTGTGGAGATGCCAACAATAGTATTAGCGCTGCAATCTTAATGAATTCAAGAAGCTATATCACCTCCGGAGGTAACGACTTTGATGATGCCTACTACATCTTATTGGGAGATATTGTTGCCCATTTCTCAAACTAAGTTGAGGTTATACAGAAAGAAAAAAGACGCTGTTGAGCGTCTTTTTTCTTTTATGCCATAGTAAATAGCTTTAATTTGTAAGAACAAAGTTTACGGGGAAGGTGTAAATTACGCCAACCGGCTTATTGTTATGTTTTCCGGGAGTCCATTTTGGTGATGAAGAAACCACCCTTATCGCTTCTTTGTCTAACCCGGGGCTTATGCTTCTAAGCACTTTTATGTTCTCAAGAGTTCCATCCGAACCAATTCTAAACTGAAGTATAACTTTACCTTGTACGTTATTCTCTTGGTCAATTGTAGGATATACAATTTTAGAAGTAACCCATTTACTAAAATTGTTGGCATCTCCTCCCATAAACTTGGGCTTTTCTTGTACCACGCCATAGTCAATATCCGGTTCATCAATCACTTGTTCTTTAACTTGTTCTTTTGGTTTTACATATGGAACTTCAACAACCGGAGCCTTAAAATCTTCGGGGTTAAACATGCTAACATTTGTAATATTAGGATCATCTGTAATAATAATCTCATCTGTAATAACAGGTTGAAGAATTTCCGGTGGAGGAGGTGGAATTGCATCATCGGGATCGGTATTAATCACATCATCTTCTGGTATGATCGCACCCCTATTAAAATCACCTAATACACTGCTTGGTCCATCAGAAGACCAGCTGAATGCTAGAATCATAAGGGCTAACCCAACAATTAATCCGCATTCAAAAAATATTCCTCTAAGCCCTTCAAAACTGGCTTTTTTTGATTTTTTCGCTTCCATAGAGCTATGTTTTTAGTTGGTGAAACTTGTATGAAGATTTCACGACAATCAATAAAGCACGCTACCTTATCTTTTGCTTCTTCCTCATAAGTATTCGTTAGTAGAATTGGTCGACCATAACTCTACTTACGCAAAATCAAAAACCGTGCCAATTAGCTAAAACTTATTTGCACACTATAACATCTATAATCAGATAGAATAATATTATGTGGCTCGAAGCTGTTCTGAAAATTCACATAATTTGTTTTGTTTCAGCATAGAACAAACCATTTTTATAAAAGAGGATGGCCATTACAAAAAAAAATTCTACTTATTCTAGTATCTTTGTTCTTGATTGCCAAAGAACATTTGGGCAACACACTTGTTGTTTTTTATACCATAATAAGCACAAGACGTTTGCTCTTACTATTTTTGTACTCAAATGGAAGAACAAGATAAAATATTGCATGATGTAACATCCGGCGAATATAAATTCGGATTTGTTACTGACATTGAAACGGAAACTATACCGAAGGGGTTGAACGAAGATGTTGTTCGACTAATCTCGGCAAAAAAAGGCGAGCCGGAGTGGTTATTAGAATACCGCTTAAAGGCTTTTCGATATTGGCAAACAATGACCATGCCAACATGGGCGCATCTCAATATTCCGGAAATAAACTATCAGGATATTATATACTACGCTGCACCTAAGCAGAAAAAAAGCCCTGAAAGTATAGACGATGTTGATCCCGAACTTAAGGCAACTTTTGATAAGCTGGGTATTCCTCTCGACGAACAAAAAGTACTTGCCGGAGTAAGCGGATATGCTGTAGATGCTGTAATGGACAGCGTTTCGGTAAAAACAACATTCCGCGATACGTTGGCAGAAAAGGGTATTATTTTCTGTTCGTTTAGCGATGCCGTAAAAGATTACCCCGAGCTTATTAAGCAATACTTAGGCTCTGTTGTGCCTTATAGCGACAACTTTTTCGCTGCACTTAACTCCGCCGTTTTCAGCGATGGTTCGTTTTGCTATATACCAAAAGGCGTTCGTTGCCCTATGGAGCTATCAACCTATTTCCGCATAAACGCGCTAAACACCGGTCAATTTGAGCGCACGCTAATAGTTGCAGACGAAGGGTCGTATGTCAGCTATCTTGAAGGCTGCACGGCGCCCATGCGAGACGAAAATCAGCTGCACGCCGCAATTGTTGAAATCGTTGTAATGAAAGACGCTGAAGTTAAGTACTCTACGGTGCAGAACTGGTATCCCGGAAATAAAGAGGGTATTGGCGGTGTTTACAACTTCGTTACTAAGCGTGGTATTTGCAAAGGAGATCGAGCCAAGCTATCATGGACTCAGGTTGAAACAGGTTCGGCTATTACGTGGAAATACCCAAGCACCATTCTAAAAGGTGATGATTCGTATGGAGAGTTTTACTCTGTTGCTCTGACAAACAACTATCAGCAGGCAGATACCGGTACAAAAATGATTCATATTGGTCGTAACACCAAAAGCCGTATTGTATCTAAGGGTATATCGGCAGGCTTTAGCAACAACAGCTACCGTGGGTTAGTTAAGGTACTGAAAGGAGCGGTTAATGCACGTAATTTTTCGCAATGCGACAGCCTTCTGTTAGGCGACAAATGCGGTGCACACACGTTTCCATACCTTGAAGTTGAAAATCAAACAGCCGTGGTTGAGCACGAAGCAACAACCTCTAAGATTGGCGAAGACCAGCTGTTCTACTGTAATCAGCGTGGATTATCAACCGAGGATGCGGTTGGGTTAATTGTAAATGGATACGCCAGAGAAGTTATTAATAAGCTACCAATGGAGTTTGCTGTAGAAGCTCAAAAATTGTTGCAAATTAGCCTTGAGGGCAGCGTAGGATAAACAATGATTAGAGCTTAATAATTAATGTTTAAAGGCTATTCACAATTAACGCTTTACGATCCACATAATATATGTTAGACTTCTTCGACAGCACAAATACAATGGTAAGCCTTTGGGGCTACAACCTCAGCTATATTGAGGCTGTAGCTGTTTTGTCGAGTTTAGCGTGTATATGGTTGGCAGCAAAAGAAAAGGTTCTCAACTTTGCGTTCGGCTTGGTGTGTACGGGTTTGTATGCCGCATTCTTTTATCAGGAGCATTTGTATTCGTCGATGACGTTGAATATTGTTTTCTTCTGTTTTAATATATACGGCTATTTTCTGTGGACCAGACCGAAAAAAGGCGAAGAAAATGAGAATAACGAGCTGAAAGTAAGGCGTTGCTCTAAACAAATGCGAGCAATATTGCTCGGCATAATTACTATAGGAACAATTGTTTGGGGATTAGGTATTGTTCATTTGCACGAGTGGATGCCTGCGGTATTTGAGCAAGCAACACGTTTTCCGTTTGTTGATTCGTTCGTAATGGTAGCAAGCATTGTAGCACAGCTGCTAATGGCGCAAAAACGATGGGAAAATTGGGTATTATGGATTATAATAGACATTGTTGCTGTTTTCTTATATGCATTTGCGGGTTATACATTTACGGCAATTCTTTATGCCGCATTAGTAGTAATTGCGATAAAAGGGCTATACGATTGGCAGAAATCATATAAGAATGAAAAACATTCAGCAATGTAACCTAAAACTATACGACCATGAAAAAATTATTCTTACTAATCTCTTTATTCGCTCTCGCTATTGCAACATGCATGTCGCAAGTTAAGTCAGAAAACTTATTTTACATGGTAGATACGCCCGAGTCATTTAATAGCTTTTCTGAAAATGTTCATCAAATATCTATTGTTTGTCCGCAGACCTACCTTGTTAGTGATAAAGGAACAATTACCGGAACCATTGATCCCAGAGTTTTACAGTTGGCAAAAGAAAACAATGTAAAAGTTATACCGCTTATTGTAAACTTTGATGGAGGATTTAACCAAGAATTGTTACATAAACTTTTAGCAGACCCCGTTGCAAGAAAGCGCTCAATTGATATGATGGTTGAGCTTGCAAAGCGACACGGGTTTGCGGGCTGGCAGTTTGATTTAGAGTACCTGAGTATGAATGATGGCGAATTATTCAATACATACTATAAAGAAACAGCTGATGCTTTTCGAAAAAACAAATTATCTCTGTCTGCCGCACTAATGCATGTTACCGATGTTGTTGGGGGAACAGATTTATACCATCGGTTCTTATACGAAGATTGGAGAGGAGGTTTCGACTATAAATATTTGGCCGAAACCGGTGATTTCATTTCTATTATGACATACGATCAACATACACGGCGTACCCCTCCCGGACCTGTTGCTGGTATTGATTGGGTTGAAAAGGTTATCACCTTTGCCATAAATCAGGGGGTTTCTCCCGAAAAAATATCAATGGGTATTCCAACGTATGGACACTATTGGTTCGCCGATTATACAAAAGAAAGAGGCGGTTTTGTAAACGGTCGCCAGATCCCCTATCAGCAAGCGATGCATTTAATCAAAAAGAATAATGCCCAAACGATATGGAATGAAAAAGCCCAATGTTATTATGCTTTTTGGGACAATGACGGCGTATATGAATATGTATACTTTGAGGATGAAAAATCGTTTGCTAAAAAACTGGAGCTGCTAAACAAATACAAGTTGAGAGGTATTTCTGTATGGGTATTGGGAAGAGAAGCCGACAACTTCTGGAAAAAACTTGAAGAAAATACGATTAGAAACTAGCTTATTAAAATTATAAATTGCTATGAGCATACTAACAATAAAAAATCTACACGCAAACATTGATGGAAAGGAGATTCTTAAAGGTATAAACCTTGAGGTTAATGCCGGAGAAGTACATGCCATAATGGGTCCGAACGGCTCTGGAAAAAGCACGTTGGCCTCTGTTCTTGCGGGACGTGAGTTATTTGAGGTTACAGAAGGCGAAGTTACTTACATGGGCAAAGGCTTGCTTGAAATGTCTCCTGAAGTACGTTCTCGCGAGGGTGTTTTTCTCGGGTTCCAGTATCCTGTAGAAATTCCGGGTGTTAGTAATGTAAACTTTATGAAGGCTGCTGTTAACGAACATCGCAAGCATAAGGGACTAGAACCTATTTCCGCATCGGAGTTTCTTAAGCTGATGCGTGAAAAAATGGCTTTTGTAGAAATGGATTCAACCCTTACAGGGCGTTCGGTAAACGAAGGTTTTTCGGGTGGAGAGAAAAAGCGTAATGAAATTTTCCAGATGGCCATGCTGGAGCCTACACTTGCAATTCTCGACGAAACCGATAGCGGACTTGATATTGATGCCATTCGTATTGTTTCCAATGGTGTTAACAAGCTTCGTCGTCCGGATAATGCAATAATTGTTATTACCCACTACCAACGTTTGCTGGACTACATTGTACCGGATGTTGTGCATGTACTATACAACGGTCGTATAATTAAAACTGCCGGAAAAGAGCTTGCCCTCGAGCTCGAAGAAAAGGGCTATGACTGGCTTAAAGACGACAAGTAGCAGCGGAAAATTAATAGGGCAAAGACAAAGAGCAACAACTCTATATAACAAAATGTGATGAGCTTAGAAAGTAACTACGTTGACCTCTATATAGCAAACATGGATTTGCTGAGGGATAGCGTATCAGATATCGTTAACAAGCATCGGAGCGATGCGATAGAAAGCTTCAATTTGCTTGGCTTTCCAACAAAAAAGGTGGAAAAGTATAAATACACAAACCTTGCCGATGCTTTTGCGCAAGATTACGAAAAGTACTTTACCTCAAAACATGATAAAGTTGATCTATCAAACCTTTTCAGCTGTGGCATTCCAAACCTTGATACCTATAAGCTATTTGTACTAAACGGTTTTTTCTATGGCGATGAAAAGCTAATCGAAGAAAATGGCGTTGTCTTTGGAAGCCTTGCTGCCGCATCGTTTAAGTATTCCGATCTTTTTGAAAAATACTACAATAACCTAGCAGACAATCAGACAGAAGGCGTTACTGCCTTAAACACAGCATTTGCTCAAGATGGCGTGTTTATTCATGTCTCAAAGTCTGCAACATTAAGTAAACCTATTCAGATTATAAATATTTTATTGAGCGAAGAAGACACCTTGGCACAATCTCGCAACCTGTTTATATTTGAAGAAAACTCTAACGCGAAAGTTGTTGTTTGCGATCATACGCTTTCGCTTAAACGCTTTCTTACCAACAGCGTAACAGAAGTTTTTGTAGCACCTGAAGCAAACATAGAGCTGGTTCGTGTGCAAAATGAGCATAACCAATCGACACACGTTACATCAGACTATATCCGGCAAGCAGAAAAAAGCGTGTTTACCTCTAATACCATCACGCTCCACGGTGGATTAGTTCGTAATAATATTAACGTTGTGTTAAGCGGAGAGTTTTGTGAGAACCACACCTATGGACTGTTTTTAAGCGATAAAGAGCAGCATATAGACAATCACACCTACATAGACCATGCCATGCCTAATTGCATAAGCAATGAGCTGTTTAAGGGCGTTTTAGATGATAAGTCCACCGGAGCATTTAATGGTAGTATTTTGGTTCGTCGAGATGCTCAAAAAACGCAGGCGTATCAGGCAAGTAACAACCTGTTGCTAACGGGAGAAGCACGAATCTATGCAAAACCTCAGCTAGAGATATATGCCGATGATGTGAAATGTAGTCATGGTGCAACCGTTGGTCAACTTGATGCGGAAGCATTGTTTTACATGCAATCGCGGGGAATAGGAAGGCGCGAAGCACAGCTGCTACAGCTATACGGTTTTGCCTATGATGTGGTGCAAAAAATTGGTGTAGAAACCTTACGAGATAACATAGCAGAGCAGGTTCGAAAAAGGCTAAGCGGTGAACTGGCAAGATGTGAGAACTGTAATGTTATCTGCTGAAGTTAAAAAGAACCAGTTATCATATAAAAAGTCCAATAACTTACGATAGGTTATTGGACTTTCTGTTTATAATTATGCTATAATCTTAATCAAAACAACTCTTCTTAAATTTTCTTAATTATCTCTATGAATAAAAACTATCAATTTATAACACATTTCTTCTAATTAGCATACTATCATTGTTGTTCTTTTAAATATTTATTTCTTTTTATAATTCAAATATATTCATTATCAATACATTTAAAAATCTCATCAAAAAATCTTTTATCTCATATTTTTTGGTAAGTAACAATTTATAATACCTTTGTACCTAATCATGAAAACAAACGGTATATACAGCTTATCTACTCTTTCGGCTTTTTGTAAGCTGAATGGTTCTACTGTTTATTCTACCACAACAACAACTACCACAACCCCTGTGGGGGTATAGCTTGTTTTTTCCAACTTATATATCTATGTATATTATCCGAGCCTAGGCTGCTTGGGTTGGAATATCTAAATTATTTTATCAGCTAACAATTTATTACATCACATTAAGCATGTACTGCTTAATACTTAAGCTATCAACTTATGATTGTTTTAAAATTCGGAGGATCTTCGGTAGGATGTACCGAAGCCATTCTTAAAGTAAAATCTATTGTAGAAAACAGCAATAAGCCCTGCATCGTGGTAACCTCGGCAATGAGTGGCGTTACTAACGACCTGATCTCTATATTTGATGCAGCCGTCAAACAAGGTAAAGGATTTGACGATGCGCTGACTGCTCTTAAAAAACGTCATCTAGCGGAAGCAAAAAAATTGCTTTCGAAAGAAAGGCTGCAGCTATTTAACCGAATGCTAGATGAGCAGTTCGATCAGCTGCATGGTCTGCTAAAAGGACTTGCCATATTAAAAGATTCTAAAAGCGGCAGAGATTATGTGCTATCAACAGGAGAGCGTATCTCCTCAACTCTTTTAAGCCTGGTATTAGATAATGCTACTTATACCGATTCCAGAGACTTTATTATTACTAATGACCACTTTGGTAATGCAAATATTCTTTGGGATGAGACTTGTGTGCAAATACAAAAACAATTTGCTAACCTTAGCGGTATTGTGGTTGTTCCGGGGTTTTGCGGAAGTACATTAAATCAACGTACAACAACGTTAGGTCGGGGCGGATCAGACCTCTCCGCGGCAATGATTGGCGCTGCCTTAAAAGCAGAAAAAGTAGAAATATGGACAGATGTAAACGGCATGATGACGGCCGATCCACGCATCGAACCGGAAGCGATATCCCTTCCTGCCCTAACATATAGCGAGGCGGCAGAGCTGTGTCATTTCGGGGCAAAGGTATTATATACACCTGCTATTTGGCCTGCTATCCGCGCACAAGTACCAGTAATAATTCGTAATACATTCCAGCCAGAGTTTGTTGGAACCCTTATCAATGCAACGGGAGATGAAAACTCCGAGCGTCCCGTAAAGGGCATATCATACATTCCGAATATCTCATTAATTACAATTTGTGGAGAGAGGTTGACCGGACAAATCGGGGTTTCTCATCGTTTATTCGGGCTGTTGGCGGCAAATGATATCAATATCGTTTTTATTTCGCAAGCTTCCTCAGAGTATAGCATCAGCTTCGCGGTAAGATCGGATGACGGAGAACGAACCGTCGAACTACTGAAAAAAGAAGGGAAAGACCTTTATAACAATATTACAATTGATAACGACATGGCAACGCTGGCAATAGTTGGAAGCAACATGAGGCGTATCCCCGGCATATCGGGTAAGATGTTCTCTACCTTAGGCAAATATGGTGTTAACGTTGTTGCCATCGCTCAAGGTGGTTCGGAGCTGAATATTTCTACCGTTGTATCTATGAAAGACGTTAAACGTGCCGTTAATGCACTACACAGCGTATTCTTTTTGGGTGGAGATGTTGCTATAGACATTTATTTAGCCGGCCCGGGGCTGGTTGGCAATGCCTTAGTTGAGCAGATAAAAAAGCAGCATAGCTATATTTTAGAACGGTATGGCATCAACTTAAAGCTGAAAGGAATTATGAACTCCAGAAAAATGCTCCTTTCAAAGGAGAATATTCTAAGTAAATACCCAAGTGATTGGGAAAAGGAGGCAACACAAGCTAATACAGAAGCCTATCTCAGCTATATTTTCGAATCGCCAAACCCCAACAGTATATTTATAGATTGTACCGCAAACGAGAATATCGCAAACCTCTACCGCCCGCTGCTAGAGCATGGCACTAGCATCGTTACAGCAAATAAAATTGCGGCATCTGCCGATTATGCTTCATATAAACGCTTGATTGACCTTGCTCGTAAAAACGGCTGCAGCTTTAAGCACGAAACCAATGTTGGCGCAGGGCTTCCTGTACTCGAAACTATTGAAGATATGGTAAAAAGCGGCGATAAAATTACAGGCATACAGGCAGTACTTTCCGGAAGTCTCAACTTTATTCTTAACAAGGTAAAAAGCGGAGTAAGTTTAATAGATGCTATACACAAGGCCCGTGAAGCCGGATTTACCGAGCCGGATCCCCGCGTTGATCTGTCGGGAAAAGATGTAAAACGCAAGCTGCTTATTTTATCAAGAGTGGCGGGTTATCCGCTGGAAGATGAAAACATTGTGGAAAACGCCTTTCTACCCTCTCGCATACTCAAAGTTGATAATATGGATGAGTTTTACAACGCCGTAGAAAATTTTGGAAAAGAGTTTGAAGAAAGGGTTGCCGACTTAGCAAAACATAATAAATGCTTGCGCTACATAGCCACATTTAAAGACGGAGAAGCAAAAATAGGACTGGAAGAGGTGGAATCAACACATCCATTTTACCTGCTAGACGACAGCAACAATATTGTTACCATATACTCTAACCGATATAATGAACACCCGCTAACAATTAGAGGGTATGGTGCCGGAGCAGAAGTAACAGCAGCAGGAGTTTTTGCTGATATAATGAAAACAGCGTTAAGCTAGTAAAAACAAAAAAGACCCCGATAATCGGGGTCTTTTTTGTTATAAAATCATTATATATCTATTCTACTACTACTTCTTCTACTTCAACATTGGTAGAATCGTTAACATCGGTAGAATCGTTAGTTTCAACGTCAACTTCTTCAACGTCATAACCAGCAGCGGCAGCAGCTAGGTCGATTAACCATTTTCCGTCAACTTTCTTAAGAGAAACAGGAACGTTCATTCCCATAGTGCTCATGTTTGCAGTTGCGTTCTCTCCATCAATAACAATGCTTTCAGCATCAAATGAAATATTTGCAGTCTTTGCAGCTTCTTTTGCAGCATTTACAGCTTCTGCAGGAAGATTCTTCATCATTTCCTCCATTTGTTCAAGAGAAGCAACGCTTTCTGGAGTAACTAATGATTTAAGCTTGCCATAATCCATAGAAAGAGACGCGCTCATATAGCTCTCCATCACTTCTTTTACTAAAGATTTGTCATCTTTCGCACCGCAAGACACAAAAAGTACAGCTGCACAAGCAACTGCAGCAAGTTTTAAAATTTTTTTCATGGACTTAGATTATTTATAGGGTTAGTTAAAATTCTAAAAATATCGCACAAAGGTAAAAAAAGATTATCAGATATCATTAACTTTCTGTGCTTTATTCTATTATTTCGTGCAAAATTTTGGCTAATAGCTTAATTTTTATTAATATAAATCTAGCATAGAATAGAATTGTGTTCTTTTTCTACACCTTGCTTATCCGGTTTTTTTGTGAAAAACTAACTATAATTTCCAGTGCTCGTTAAAAAAGTTACACTCAGTATTTTGCCTACTTATTGACTAATGTTGCTATTTATTGTCGAAAATTTGTGTGTTTTTATCCAACAATTTTGTACATCTTTTTTTGCATCGTTAACCCTTTTTACTATACAAAATCAAAAACGAACAATGCAAAAAAAGATAACGAATTTTAGAGATCGTTTTTCTACTTTTTTTCATCAGTTTTTCGCTTGTCAACAACCTTATTTTATTCACAACTTTTCGCTATTAAACATTGTTGATAATATCAGCAAAAGACTAAAAATCAAACTATCTTTGTTTTCTGATCTGTTTATAAAAGTTTGATTCATTTTTAATTTTGATATTTGCAAGAAAAATCGAAATAGTTAGTAACAAAGCTAACCGACTATTGTCATCAACATTGGTTTTAGAAATTTCAAAAAAGAATAAAAGATAAAAAATAAGGAGTTAATAACTTTCTATTTTAGAAAATGAAAAATTTAGATTTAGTACAAAAAATAGAACAGCTGAAAAAAGAAAAAAATGCTGTTATCCTTGGTCACTTCTACCAACGAAGCGAGATACAAGATATTGCGGATTTTATTGGAGACAGCTTACAGCTCTCGCAGGAAGCCGCAAAAACTAGTGCAAATATAATTGTTTTTGCAGGTGTGCATTTTATGGCCGAAACAGCAAAAATTTTATCTCCTAATAAAAAGGTATTAATTCCGGATCTGGAAGCAGGTTGCTCTTTAGCCGATTCTTGTAAAGCGGAAGATTTTGAAAAGTTTATAAAGGAACATCCGGGGCATACGGTTATCAGCTACGTAAATACTACGGCAGAAGTTAAGGCATTAACAGATATTTGTTGTACATCCAGTAATGCCGTTCAAATCGTAAACAGCTTACCTAAAGACGAAAAGATAATTTTTGGTCCAGATCGTAACTTGGGTAACTATATTAAGAGTATTACCGGTAGAGAGAATATGGTAATATGGAAT
Source organism: Bacteroidales bacterium (assembly GCA_031550925.1). GTDB lineage: Bacteria > Bacteroidota > Bacteroidia > Bacteroidales > UBA932 > JAIRNF01. The sequence continues at coordinate 26,795 of JAVBOE010000085.1, forward strand.
GGTGCATGCCACGTTCATGAAGAATTTTCAGTAGAAAAACTTGTTGAGCTGAAAAAACAATATCCTAAAGCAAAGGTATTGGCACATCCTGAGTGTAAAAAAGTTGTACTGTTACTTGCTGATTTTATTGGATCTACTTCTGCCCTACTCAACTTTTCTAAAAAAGACGATGCGGATACTTATATAGTGGTAACAGAATCGGGTATCTTACATCAGATGCAAAAAGATAATCCTTCAAAGACTTTTATTCCTGCTCCTCCTATGGATTCTACCTGCGGATGTAACGATTGTATTTATATGAAAATGATTACTCTCGAAAAGATATACAACTCACTGCTTACCGAACAACCTGAAGTAATAATAGATGAAGAATTAAGAAAGAAAGCAGAGAAATCAATTGTCAGAATGCTCGAAATATCAAAGTGTTTAGGATTGTAATATAAACGTTACTATCTTTGAGAGAAGTTTGTTTAAATAGATGTCAGAAGATTTTAATCCCCACAGAGAACGAGAATACGGCGATGCCGATTTCGAAAGTAACATAAGGCCTCAAGAATTTAATGATTTTTGCGGTCAGGATAAGATTATCGAAAACCTTACCGTTTTTGTTCGTGCCGCACTTATGCGTGGCGAATCGTTAGACCATGTGTTGTTACACGGTCCTCCCGGTTTAGGAAAAACAACCTTAGCACATATCATTAGCAGAGAGTTAGGTGTAGGGATGAAAATTACATCGGGACCTGTGCTTGATAAACCGGGCGATTTAGCCGGATTGCTTACCAACCTTGAAAAAGGCGATGTTCTTTTCATCGATGAAATTCATCGGTTAAGTCCTGTTGTTGAAGAATACTTATATTCGGCAATGGAGGATTATACCATAGATATTATGCTGGATAAGGGACCTAGTGCGCGTTCAGTTCAGATAACACTCAACCCGTTTACGCTTGTAGGGGCAACTACCCGCAGCGGATTGCTTACAAGTCCGTTGCGTGCTAGATTTGGCATCCAATGCCACTTAGAGTATTACGATGCTGCTCTTCTTTATAGAATTGTAAAACGTTCGGCAGGTATTCTACAAATTGGCATTAACGATGATGCCGCACACGAGATTGCGTTACGCAGTAGAGGTACACCACGTATATGTAATTCGTTGTTGCGGAGAGTCAGAGACTTTGCTCAGGTAAAAGGAGATAGATATATTGATTTACCTATTACACGTTTTGCGCTGGAAGCGTTGAATATAGATAAGCATGGTTTAGACCAGATGGATAATAAGATTCTTAGTACTATTATTCATAAGTTTAAAGGTGGTCCTGTAGGGTTAAATACTATTTCTACAGCTGTAGGCGAAGATCCCGGAACCATTGAAGAAGTTTACGAGCCGTTTTTAATTAAGGAAGGATTTTTGCAACGTACACCACGAGGGCGCGAGGTTACAGAACATGCCTATAGACATTTAGGTGTAGTTAAACAAGGTGGAGATAACGGTGTACTATTTTAGATTTTTATGAAACAACTTATTGATATAGACAGCTGGAAACGCAAAGAACACTACCAATTCTTTAAAGATTATCAGGAGCCTTTTTTCGGGGTAACGGTAAACGTAGATTGTACTAAAGCATATGAATATGCTAAAGATAATAAGCTGTCGTTTTTTCTTTACTATATGTATCAGTCGTTAGCGGCGGTTAATGCTGTAGAAGAGTTTAGATATCGTATAGAGGAAGGCAGGGTTGTTTGTTTTGATAAAATACATTGCTCTACTACCGCGCTTAATGCAAGCAATCTGTTTGCCTTTGCCTTTATGCCTTATACCGAAAAGTTTGAATATTTTTATGTTCAGGCACAAGAAGAAATTGGCAAAATAAAATCAATAACAGCTATGAATGTAAATGAAGACAGCGGGCGATTGGATGTTATTCATTACTCCACTGTTCCTTGGTTTTCGTTTACAGGATTAACACATGAGCGTAATTTTGCCGTACCCGATAGCATTCCTAAAATGACTTTTGGTAAATACTTTAAGGATGGAAACAAGCTATTACTTCCTTTGTCTATAAATGCTCATCATGGGTTGATGGACGGTTACCATGTAGGGCAATATTTTGAAATATTCCAACAGCTATTAAGTTACTAAATCGCATTATCATGAATTTATTATTTTTTGTAGTTGGTAACTCGGCAGTGCATTATAGTCAATGTTACTTTTCGATTATGACTTTCTTAAAGCATGGAAACATTGATAATATTTATATTTATACAGATGCGCCGGAGTTTTTTGGGCAAATCTCAACAAAGGTTACCACTGTTGAGATTACAAAAGATCAAGTAAAAGAGTGGAGAGGTGAACACGATTTCTTTTGGCGTATAAAAATAAAAGTGATAGAAGATTTAGCCAAGCGGTCGGACTTGCCGTTGGTATATCTCGATACTGATACTTTTTTATATCAATCGTCTGATAAGTTTTTGGAAGATCTGAATAATGGAAAAGCCTTTATGCATTTAGATGAAGGTTCTTTAAAAAAGATGAAACATACTCCGCTAAAGATGTGGCATCAGGTTAAAGGTAAGACTTTTGGTGGAATTACAATAAAAGAGAACATGCACATGTGGAACGCCGGAGTGGTTGCTGTTCCTACCAATAAGCGAGAAGAGAGCATTAAGCTGGCATTAGCAATATGTGATGATATGTGCGGCGCTAACGTTACACCTCGTTTAATAGAGCAATATGCCTTAGGTGTGGCGTTATATCACGTCTATGAGCTAAAACCGGCAGAAAACTTTATTGGTCACTATTGGGGCAATAAACCGGATTGGAATGTTATTATAGACGGGTTTTTATTGAATGAATATTTAAAAGGACACTCTTTAGAAGAATCTGTAGATAATATTGGCTCAATAGACTTTTTTGCTACTCCAATATTTAAGCATGTTAGCAGTAGAAAGCCCTTTTTCGATAAGCTACTAAATAAAATGTTGGTTAAGAAGCCAAAATGGCTGTCAAAATAAGCTGAATATTATAGCGATAAGCTATAGTGTAGCTGCGGGTAACACTTGTTGTTCAGCTTAATAGTTTTAGAGTGAGTATCCTTTTTTTCGAATTTATATTTTTTCAACAAAGAAATACCCTCTCTATTGCACTCTAAAATATCGACGCGTAGATTATTATATCCTAATTCTTTTGCTGCATGTGTGGTGTGTTTCATCAGTTTTTTTGCAAAACCAAAACCATGGTAATGAAAATCTACGTAGCAGTTAATCTCTCCCACTCCACCTAACATTTCGCCATTTCTTTGATGGGCAGAAATACAGGTGTAGCCAACAACTTCGTTTTCTAATTCGTAAACAAAAATAGAACAGCGATCTTTCTGATGTTCTTCGAACCAAGATATGCGTTCTTCAGGTGTAAAATGTTCGGTATCGGCAGTGCAATATCCTGCATCTATTGCTTGGTTGTAGATTTCTGTTAATCGTTCTAAATCAGAAGCGTTGGCTTTACGAATTATGTGAACACCGTCATTCATTGCTCTATCAGTATATTGTTTTTGGTAGAAGGTTCCGGATTAATATTTAGAACCTTCTACCAGTATCACTTACATTAGTAGCCTATGATGGCTGTCTGTATTATTTGCTGCGCACAAGTAGTATTGCATCATATAGCTTAGCCTTTCCGTTGTTAAGATACATGCTATCAACATTCAGCTTCAACGAGAGCTTTCCATCTTTCTTTTGATCGTAGTCTTGTAAGTACAACCAAGTATTAGCCTCAGCATCATTATCTACAGGTCCCGGATGCCAAATATATACCTTGTATTTTCCTGCGGTAACATTAGCTGCTCGGTAGGTAATCTTATCGCCCACCTTTTGCGGAGCAACACAATCTTCTCCATGGAAAACAATATCGGTAGCACTAAGGTGATTCCATTTGCCGCTCATCTTTGCATTTGTATTATCAACAATAATTCGGTTTGGAGATGAAATTCCATAAAAATCGGCAACGGCGGTAAGCGTTGTTACTCCAAAGTTCCGAAGATTTTCAGTAGTAACCCAAGGTTTATCCGGACGATTGCTGTAGTATGTGTAAGGTGTTTCGAAGGTTATAGCTATGGTTGTATCGCCGCTTTGTCTCCATACCCAACCCTCGGGATAGCGAATAGCAACGTTAGAAAAATCTAAATCTTCTTTTATTAAGTAATCGGGAGCGCTTGAGCAGTTTAGGTATGTAAGCAGCATCTCGCGTTGAAAGAAACGCGCGTTAGTCGAATCGGCTTTGTGTATCCAGTAAGTACCACGATTGGCAACCTGAGAGTGCATGCCTAAGTACATATCGAACGAGCCGTTTTTCTTGATCAGCTCAGACATTTTTGCCTTCAGCACTTTAACCTCTTGTTCAGTTTGATTTTCCGATCTTCCCCAGTTTATCTCAAGGTTAACTCCGTTGGTGTTAGAGCGTGATAATCCATGGTAAACGCCGTCGGGATTTACATATGGGTTGATGTAAAATATCATTGACTTACGAATAGCATCCGCCTCTGGAGTATTGGCAAGAATTCCGTCTATAAAGCCGTCTAAGTGCCACGATGCGGGAGATTCGCTGGTGTGGATACGTCCTTGTATCCAAATGCGTTTTTTACCGCTATTATCGGTGTTTGGGTCGGTAATGGTAAGCAGCTGCATAGGTCTGTTCTGTGTGCTTTGTCCTATGGTTTCCAGCTTAACAATATTGGGGCTTTTTGCCACCCAATCGTTTAAACGTTTTTGCAGGTACGTAAACGTATAAGGCGTATAGTATGCTAAATATACGGTGTCTTTTTCAAACTGTGCTTCAACCTTTCTTCTAACCGGAGCATCGCAGGGGGCAAGTCGTTCAAACGTTTCGCCATCGTACGAGAACATGCAGCGTAGCGGGTCTGTTTGCTGAAAGTTAAGGTGTAGCTGCTTGCCCTTAACACCCGTCATCTGAAAGTAGAACCAGCGTCCGCTGGGCGGTAGATCGGTGTCTGTTGGGTTTTCGGGGTCTAGGCGAGAAATGATGTCGTATGATAGCATTAGCGTTGAGTCTTTGGCAGAATGCTTAAACCACACAGAGTCTATCAGCTGATAGCCGCCAAGTGCGCCGGCCTCAAAGTCGGCATTAAACTTTACGGGTTGTGCCTGTAAGCTGCATACGCCAAGCGTTAGCATAACAAATAAAAGGTAGGTTTTTAAGCTCATGGTGAATTAGGATTAGTTGATATTATACAACAGTAAAAATTGGGAGTTCAAGTTAGTCAAAATATTCTTATCTGGTTAATATTGTGGCATTGTGGTTTTTATATGCAGCCTATCAGAACTAATGTATGAATATATGTATGTATGTATATTTATATATATATTAGTATATTTTCTATTTTTAGCTTAACTATTTAGCATAAATTTATATATTTGTATAAACCAACACCCCAACGCTTATGGACAGAATTTCTATTCGAAACAACGCTTTGTATCT
>JAVBOE010000031.1:0-13068 GCA_031550925.1 Bacteroidales bacterium
GTGCTCTTCCGATCTCGAAGTTGTTTCATGCAGAAAACAAGCTAGCTGATTTAATAATCTTCATTTCTATTATCCCTTTTATTCACCACATGCAATGGTATCAAGATACAAGTATCACGTATCAAGAAAAAGATCGTGCATCTTGATACTTGCTTCGTGATACGTGCTGCTATACATCCCTACCCGGTTTCAGCTGCCCTGCATCATCAAAGGTAAGTATTGAATTTACAAGCGTTGCAGCCAGATTACTTCCGCCTTTCCGTCCCTCCACTATAAGTTTAGGAATATCGAAGAAAGGTTTTACCATGTATTTTGATTCTTTTACATTCACAAAACCAACAGGTGCGGCAACTATACCTGCAGGTTTTGCCTTACCTTTACGAACCAGCTCGCATAGCTCCATTAGTGCAGTAGGTGCATTACCGAAAACAAATAACGCATCGGGATGCTCTTCTACAGCCAAACGTATGCCTGCCTGTGTGCGTGTAATATCAAGCGATTTAGCCATATCTGCAACACGCTCGTCGTGTAAATAGCATTTCGCTTCAACTCCAAGTCGCTCCATTGCACCTTTACGAATGCCCGAAACAACCATCGTTACATCGGTTATAATGGTTGATATTTCTTTATTGGAGAATTTTTGGTATAGATTTTTCACCGCATCCTCATCCGTATAGAGAATGTTCTCCATATCAAAATCGGCAGTAGTATGTATAGCGTGTAACAATGCCCACTTCCTATCGAGAGGAATATTCCTGTTCTTCAGCTCTCCTTCAATAGTTCTAAAGCTGCGTATCATTATATCCTGACCGATGCCCTCGCTCCTCTCCTCTCTGCGGTTATAGTAGCCTCTAGGCGTGATAATCCGATTACCCGAAATATACGATTCGGAGTTGCCAACAATAACGATGGTAAACATATCAACCTCTTCGGGATTAAAATCGGCAAGGGTTGTAACGGTTACCTGCTCGTCTTCTCTGTCTGCCTGACGAACAAACCCGACTGGGGTTTCAGCGGAACATGATTGCAGGAATATCTCTTTTAAACGATACAGCTGCCAATACCTTTCCGTACTCTTTGGATTGTATATTGCTGTTACAAAATCAGCGCTGGCAGCAGCCTGAATACGCTTTTCTATCTTCTCCCAAGGTGTCATTAAATCCGAAAGAGAGATAACACAAAAGTCGTGGCACACGGGGCAACCAAGTAATGCAGCAGCCTTCTGAAACGCGCTGATACCTGGCAATATCTCAACTTCAATATCGCTTTTTTTGTCGTTTTTCATTTCAAGAATAAGCGAAGCCATGCCATATATTCCTGAATCGCCGGAGCTAATAACGCACACACTCTTTCCCTCTTCGGCATAACGGAATGCTTCTTCTCCCCGCTCACGTTCCTTCTTCATACCCGTATCAACACAAAGCGTATCAGTAGATACAATGCTTTTTATAAAACGGAAGTAGTACTTATAACCAATCACTACCTCCGATGTACGGATAGCGTTCAGAACCGCAGGAGTTATGTTATCCTCCGATCCGGGGCCGATACCCACTACTGCAATTTTTCCTTTCGACATTTAGCTGTATATTATCGTATCACGATTCACGTATTAAGTATTACGCTATGAGTAAACCCATATTTTACAAAGGTACGGGTTTTCTTGCTTTATAAGAAATAACAAACATACATTTATAGCTAACAAATGACATTATTACAATAGCATCCTACTGTTTACCTACCCGCTTCCTTAGCCACTTCATCTTTCGCCTTATCCACCTGTAAGCAAGCCATACACCTGTTGCCGAGACAAACGTTCCACCCAGCATAGTTGTCCACATTACAATATTCCATAAAACTGGACGATCTGTCAGAAATTTAATGCTAAAGCTGTGAAAGCCTTGATACATCCATTTTTGCACACGGCTTTTATTATTAAAGTAACGCGTATCGCCTGTTGTAGGGTTAACGTAGTAAGCGCTATTATCGGCATCGTTAACAGACACCTTAAATACAGGAAGCTCTAATTCCCCCTTTCTGCTGATATAATAATTATCAGATTCTGTCATCACAGAAATTGTAAAATCATCGTTAGCATGCAGCTTGGCAAAACGTTTTCTAACATCGTTTTCTGTTATAGCTAAAGACTTGATTTCCTCTGTAGAAGCGTCAAGTGTAAGTAGCTTTGTACTCACTCGAACCTTATAAGTAGGGGTTTCATCAAATCCGCTCCATTCAATACTTTTAACCTGATTTGGATATGCTGCAAGTACTGTTCTATAGTCTAATGCATAGTCTTGCGGACTAACTGGTAATGCTTGTCGATACAGGCCCCGCATAAGATCGGGGTTGTGTACTTTTGCCACCCAATCGGGTACGCTTGCCAGCGACATCATTCCGCTGAATACAAAGGTGAAGGTAAAGAAGCCAAACACAAAGCCTAAGATGTGATGCCATTTGTAAGCAAACTTCTTATATGGAGATTGGATTTTTTTCTTTGTTTTATACCGCTTACAGAAAACCCATATACCTGCTACCAATCCTGCCAGACACATGATAGAACCCAAGCCCGACAACCATATTACCACATCAGACCATACTTTAGAATTTTCGCGTATAGGTGTAAAATATACCCAATGCGGAATGGCTCCAAGCCAAGCCCAAAAACGACTGTCCTTATCGGTGAATTGTAAAGCATCACCCGTTCTTGATGATATGTATAGCTGGTGTTTTTCGTTATCGTCAAAATAAAATTTATAGATCGGAATGTCTTCCCTTAAACGGTTAAACGGTATCCACTGGTCAATATCGTACAACGTATCAACCTTTGCTATGTTGGCATCACACCAAAGCCTTGCATAACCTTCTATCTGATCGTATGTATGAGCTAGCTGCGGTTGACAAAAATCGGAAGTTAGCTGATATGTACTATCTGCTGTGGTAATCCGGTATATTTCTTGTCCGTACAGCGTTCTGATATCCAGCCTAAGAACTTTGCTATCATCCGGAATATATTGTAACACCGAATCAACCGAAGGCATATCAACAGATAGAGCCTGTGCAACTCTATTTCTATCATCGATACTTACTCTCGGGAAGCTGCGATATATCATCACAAATCCCGAGAGAAACCAAACGAGGAACAGAATGCTGAGAATGGTACCCAGCACTCTGTGTATCGAAAATATAATACGCCGTATCATTACTTAAAGCTGTATGCAACTGTAATCAAGTAGTTGCGAGGCATGCTCGGAACCATCTGATTACCTAACGACTGATTAATATAATCTTCGTTAAACAAGTTATTAACGTTAAGCGATAGCGTAATTCCATTTCTCAAAGGGTACGAAGCGCTCACATCCGTTAACCAATATGATGAAAACTCGCTCGAGTTATCTGCATAGCGATATACTTTATCCATGAACGAAATATTTGCATTAAAGCTAAGGTTCCTAAACCAGCCTGAAGGTATGGTGTACGAAGCCATTCCGATAAATGTATTTTCAGGAACTCCGGGCAGCTTCAAACCCTCCTGTGGATCGGTTTCCATGTATTTATTCTTTTTCAGCTCAGCTATCTCTGCATTTGTGTAGGCATAACCCACTGCAAGCATCAGATTTTTTACAGGAAACAACCTCACCTCCAAGTCAAAACCTTTAGATTCCGACTGTCCAACCTGACCGGTTACTGTATATTTCTTATTCGTATCAGGATCTGTAAAAGTAGCTATGTTTTTAGTTTCGTTGTAACGTTTAATATAGAACACGCTGGCCGAAGCTTGTAGCAAGTTCTTATATGTATATCTTGCTCCAACCTCTGCTTGGTATCCTTCTTGCGGCTTAAATATCTCCTTGCTGTTTTCGGGATAGAATTCGTTTCCATCTTTATCAATATATATAGTTGTTGGGCTATAAAATGTTCTGTAAGGACTAAAAAACGATGACATTGAACCGTAAATCGACAAATCGTTGACAGGCATGTAAACCAAACCACCTCTGTAGGTAAATGCTGATGTTGTAATTGTACTATAAGGTGTTTGTTCTGCTTTATGGTATTGCCTTCCGCCACCATAGGTAGGAGCTGTTGCGCGCATGTACTTATAAGCATCCCAACGTCCTGCTAGTAGTACTTTAAGCTTATCCGACAACTCTACCAAATCTTGCACATAAATACCATGCGAATAGTTTCTAGTAATGTTAGCTTTACTAAACTTGGAATCCATATATCCCATGCTACGCGGATTGTTTACAACAACATGAGAGTAAAGACCCGGACCATATACATCATAATTGCTATTGAGTGGGTCACTTGTCGGAGCTAAGGTATAACCCGAATACGAATTTCTATTCATGCCAACAAAGCTGTATCCCGCTACAATATTATGCTTGATGCTACCTGTCATAAATGAACCCGATAGGTCGAGCTGGTTATTTACTGTTTCCGCCATATGAGAAAAACGCAAAGGAAAAGTAAGTGCAACTGTATCAAGACAAATGTACATCTTATTAGCACCATCATAGTAATAATGGTTGTAGATAGGGTTGCTATTCTCAAGATATGACAGCTCTTCCGTTCCAAAGTAGTTAATATCATCGTAAGAGTACGAGAGATACTCTTGCAGCTTAAAATCTCCCCATAGCTTCTGTTGATACTTAGCCGATACATCCCAACGATCGTGGTAAAAGAAATCAGATTCATTATTGTACCTTGCCTTTTTGTTCAGCCCCGGTTGTTGTTCTCCGGCTGCAAGGTACAGCGATCCGTCCAGATTGTAGGTATCATAGCTCATATTAGCAGGTAAGCCTATTTCTGTTCCGTAAAAATCGTGGTTAAACCCTCCGCGAAATTCTAAGCTGCCCTTTCTACCAACAGGTGACGAAATAGCCAAATATCCTGAAAAACGTTCGTTTCCGTTATCTCTCCAACCATCCTGATTGGCATAGTTTACGCTTGCCAGATAGTTTACGTTACCGGCAATATTACCTCCAAAGCCAAGCGTAGCCTGCTTATTTTCGTAGCTGCCGTAGCGTAAGCGGGCATTTATTGTAGGTGTAGCTGTAGGCGCTTTACGTTTGATATTAAGAATACCGCCAACTACCGATTGTCCGTATAGCACGGATGCCGGACCTTTCAGCAACTCCATAGACTCTACATCTGTAAGATCCGGAAAAGGAAAAGAGTTAATCATGGTACGTTCGTCTCGCACGCCGTCAATCATTATAGGAGCACCACTAAATCCGCGTATGTATAACGTTTGAAAACCACCATATCCGGTATTTATGCGTACACCGGGTAAAAATCTTACAGCTTCTTCTATACTTGTTACGCCTGCAATATCAAGCGTTTGAGATGATACTGTTGTTATCGACATTGGTAAATAGTTCATCGGAACGTCCAGCTTAACCAGCTCTGCTTTTTTACGGGCAAAGCCCTGAACGCTGGCTTCCTGAAGTACGTAAGTGGTATCTTCCATACTTCCTTTTTGGGCATAAAGCCCCCCCGTAACCGCCATTAGTATGACGGCTAAAATAGTCTTTTTCATAGATTTATGTTTTTAAGTAAGTGTTATTTTAGACAATTAGTGTTTATGCTCGTGATGGTGTTCTGCTTTCTCTCCTGTTGTTTCATAGGTTGCTTTCTTTTCCATAATATCCAACTTTTTATGGGTAGAAATAAACTTGAGGTGAGAAATAAAAATATCCTGAATTTCGGGTAGCTGCCCCAGTCCTTCCATTCGCACGCTTACGCTGTAGCCTGCTTCTTCCAGCTGTTCTCTCCAATCATCGGCAATGTCGTTTTTAGCATGCTCGCCGGCAACAAACATAAATGGGATAAGCTCAACCTTCTTCAATCCTGATGCTTTTAGCTGAGCAAGCGCATCATCAAACTCGGGGTAACCCTCAACTGTACCTACAATATTATTTTTATGACCTTTTGCTTTAAACATATAGTCGAGCATGGCATACTGTGCAGTGCTTGAATCGTAAGTTCCATGCCCCACCCATACGTATGCAGTGTTGCTATTTTGATTTTTAGTAATAGCCTCGATAACCTTCTCGTAATCGCGAGGTTTGTAAAGCAATGGATCGCCAACACGTATATCTTTAAACAGATGTTTTACTTCATTTATATTTCGTACCAGCGACTCCATTTCAACACCATCAATAATTACAGAGGCTTGTACCAATACATGCGTATAACCATCTGCTGCCAGCTGATTAAGTGCTGCCAAAGGGTTTTGCTTTTGTAAACCTCTTTCTCCCAAACGCTTTATGATGATACGAGATGTATATGCCTCACGAAATTCCGCATCCGGAAAAGCCGCTTGTACCTTAGCATTCAAAGCATCTATTGTTACTGCGCGCGTATCGTCATGTGTTGTACCGAAGTGAACCATCAGAACGGCCAGCTTATCACCATCTTTCATCGACTTTCTGATATCAGAAGCCTCGAAATCTTCGCCATCATGTGCTAGCAAAGGTTGGCACAACACAAGAGCAAAGAATATTAGTAGTATTTTTTTCATAGATATAGAGTTTAAATTTACGGTCATTTCTCACTACGTTCGAAATGACGTGCTAGTTTTTTCATTCTTACGTTTTTACATTAGTATGTTTCCACATTAGCACATTTGCATATTATCTCATTAGCATATTATCTACTTGCTGCGGAATTTTATTGATAGACTTGCATACACCGTTCGCCCCGGCGATAACGTAGCATATCTGCTACCAAACGGGCGGTCGTCAACATAGTTGAAAATGTTATCTATGCCAAAGCCCGGTTCGAGCGTAAATCCCCCAAAACTTTTAATACGGTGGCTTGTCGCGAAGTTCCATAGCTGATAAGCAGGCGCGTCTTCGTCTTCGTAGTATCGCTCACTTTGCAAGCGCCCGTTTATATTGAAGTTAGAATCAAATATCCACCACTTCTTATTCCAGTTAAGGTTAACGTTACCAATATGGCGGCTGTTACCTGTTAACGGATTTCCTGTATCGTAATCTTCCGAGTACAAGTAGCTGTATCCCCCACCGGCAGTCAAGCCATAGCCAATGTAGCTACTAATAGAAATGTCTATACCTTGCACTTTTGCTTCGGATGAGTTGGTGTACTCTTGCCGTTTCTTAAGCCCCTCGGCAATATCTTCGGGAGTAAGCTCCTGCTGCCTTACAACAATTATATCGGTAAGCTTATTAATGTATCCGCTAATTGATACTGTAAACACGTTGCTGATAAACTCCGCGTTAAGCGAATAGTAGTTTGATTTTTCGGGACTGAGGTTTGGGTCTCCGACGCTAAGCGTTGTTCCCGAAATTGTTTCGTTATATAGCTGCTTTAAATCTGGAATGCGATAACCCGCTGCATACGATGCTCTGAAGTTGAAGTTACCCAACGAGTACATCAATGCCAGCTTTGGTGTAAAGTTACTTCCAAACGCTTCGTTATACGCATACCTGGCGCCGGGCACCAGCTGCAGCTTATCAAACAGCTTAATCTCATCTTGCGCATACAGTGACCATGTATATGAATCGCGTGAACCACCGGCCACATCACTTTCGCTCTTCAAATAATCGACTTGATACTGCGTACCCACCGACAGCTTATGATGTTCGCCAAGCGAGAAAACGCCCTTCAGATTCGCATTGTAGTAACGCTGTCGGCGCGACATTTCCTCGTCGCCTACCTCAAATCCGCCACCTGCTACCGTATAATCTTTGTAGTACTCAAAGTTATCTACCGACATATCAAGCGTTATTAAACCAAGACCTTTCAACAAATAGCGAGCACCTGCGTTAACAGCATAATCCTTGTAAAGCATATCGTACTTATAGGTAGGAACAGGGCGCTTGAACTTATTATCGAACAGGCTACCTTCCGCATAAAAGCTGAAAACATCGCTGGGTCTGAAGGTGAAATTCTGGCTCAACACATCAGAGTATGATTGGTTAACAGCCTTCTTGTCCGTAGCAACCAATGATCCCTTTGATTCCTCTACATCGCTTAGCTGCCAACCATTTGTCTGACTTCGTTGGTATGCCGTTGCCGATGAAAACCAACCGGCATTCACATCGGCGCTTATCGACTGGTTGAATTGCCCGTACTCTGAAACCCACGTATTACTTGCAACATATACCGTTTCCTTCTTCTTATCGGTAATGATATTGATAACGCCTGCCATCGCTTCCGATCCGTATAACGATGAGGCTGCACCCTTCAACACTTCAATACGCCTTATGTTATCGGTATTGATGCGAGACAAGTCGGTATTTCCGCTAACATCGCCTGCCAGCTTTTTACCGTCAACTAGCACCAATATGTAGCGGTTACTCAACCCGTTTAGCTGCATAAACGAACCCATTGCCGAAGGAGCAAACGACATAGACGGGTTAAGCGCAATCATTGTATTCTCAAAGCCTTTAACACCTGTGTTATTTATCTCTTTCTGCGAAATTGATTCGATTGCGACAGGCGACGATTTAAGACGATGGTGTGTACCTGTTCCCGTAACAACCACCTCGTTTATATTAAGAGGTGATTGCTTAAGCTGAAAAACAACATCTTCTTCTGATGTAGATATATCCTTACGTTCAGCTACACACCCAACACAGCTGGCGCGCAAAGTATGCTCTCCGTTCGGAATATTTTCAATTACAAACTCTCCTTTACTGTCGGTAACAACAACAATAGTAGTGTATTCAACCCTAACGCTGGCACCCGAAATAGCGTTGCCATCCACATCAATAACTTTACCCTTAACCGAAATTTGGGCATACAACAAACTAACAAAACAGCATAGTAATACTGTTAGCAGCATCTTTCTCATAACTAAAAAAGTGAATTTTTTATGGTTAATAATTCATTCTTGGCCCCGAGAATGTTGTTAACTTGTTTACTTGGCAGGTTTCCTGACTTGCTTCGTTCCGAGCCGTCTTCCCATTCATTATGAACAGTGACAAAAGTGATGCTCAAAAAACTAAGTGAAGCTTACAGTAGCGGGCACTGTCTTGGATTTTAACCAAATTCCCTTTTCAATGCGCTCGACGAATATCGAGACACATCACCTAAGCAGCGACAAAGATAATGCTGTTTTATTAAAAAAAACAAATCTTAGATTTTTATAAATAAGCTAACAAGAATTTTTTTACCCCACTATTTTCATACTTTTGTACCGAAGAAGAACGCTAAAATTATGAAGCAAACCTCTCGTTTCCTTATCGGTGCACCTTCGTCGGGATCGGGTAAAACCACCCTAACTATCGGGCTTTTAAAAATGTTGAAGAACAGTAATTTTAACGTTCAACCATTTAAATGCGGCCCCGATTATATCGACACCAAATTTCACACGCTTGCATCGGGTAACCAAACGGTAAACCTTGATCTTTACCTGTCGTCGGCAGGGCATGTAAAGCAGCTGTACGCCAAGTATGGTGCAGGTAAGGATGTTTGCGTTATTGAAGGCGTGATGGGCTTGTTCGACGGGTACGATAAGCAGAACGGAAGCAGCGCGCAAATTGCGGAGCTGCTGGATGCTCCGGTAGTACTTGTTATCAACGCCAAAGCAATGGCGTATTCTGCCGCACCTCTATTATATGGATTCAAGAATTTTTGGCAGGATATTAAAATTGCAGGTGCCATCTTCAACTTTGTAGGGTCTGAGAGTCACTACGGATTTCTGAAAGAAGCATGTGCGGATGTTGGCATAGAACCATTGGGGTACCTGCCAAAGCAGCAAGACATTGAAATTTCATCACGGCATTTGGGATTGAACTTCGACAACCAGCAGAAGCTGAATACGGCTATTGACAATGCCGCTATGCTTGTCGAAAAATATATTGATGTCGAAAAGTTGCTGAAGATAACAGAAACGCAAGCCATACAACCACTACCAGCTAATGCGTATAGTAAAGGTTCGCTTAGAATTGCCGTAGCAAAAGACGAAGCCTTTACGTTTACCTATACCGAAAATATTGCGGCGTTAGAACGTCTTGGCGAAGTTTTGTTCTTTAGTCCGATACACGATAAACGCTTACCTGATGCTGATTTTATATACCTTCCGGGAGGCTATCCAGAGCTGTACTTGCCGCAGCTAAGCAGCAACAAAGAAATGCTTGAGGCTATTCGCACATATATAGAAAACGGCGGAAAGTTGCTTGCAGAGTGCGGTGGAATGATGCACCTGTGTGAAACGATTAAAGATAAAGACGGTGTTGAATACCCAATGGTAGGTGTTTTCAAGCAAAACGCGAGCATGTACAACACTCGTATGATTCTTGGTTACCGTACGTTTGAATATAACAACGTAAAAATAAAAGGGCATGAATTCCACTACTCGCATATAGAAGAAAACGATATTCCCTCGGTAGCAAAAATATATAATGCGCGAGGCGAAGAGGTAAACACCAAGCTACTACGCTATAAGAATACTATTGCGGGATACACGCATATCTATTGGCCTGAGATAGATTTGATGAAGCTATTTAGCCCCCAACCCACAAAGGGGGCTTAAAAGATAGCATCAATATGAACGATAAAATAAAAGACAATATGCTGATGTGTAAATGTAAAAATGTAATAATGAAAAATAGCATTACCAGTGCAAGCATCACGTATCACAGATAAAGACCGAAGACTAACTCCCTCCCTTTGGGAGGGCGGGGGTGGGCTTTAAACGTTTTATACTATGAAAATATACACACGCGGAGGCGATAAGGGGAAAACCGGCATACACGGCGGCGAACGTGTTGACAAGGATGATATACGCATTGAGGCTAACGGCTGCCTTGATGAGCTAAACAGCGTTATAGGCGTTGTTCGTGCTAACCTTACGGACGACCATGAATGGCAGCTGCTGCTATTCCGCATACAGTCGGAAATGATGGTGGTAATGTCGTTAGTCGCCACGCCATCGGCTATTATAGAGCGTAACCCTAACAAGCTACCCGATGATTTGGTGCAGCATATCGAGCAGCAAATTGACGCGCTTACGGCACAAATGCAACCCAGCGACTACTTTATTCTTCCCGGAGGTAACAACGTATCGGCACACCTACAGCTGGCTCGTACCGTGGCTCGTAGAGCTGAACGCCGTTTATGGACATTGAATAAAACGGATGCCGTACTGCCCGAAATACTGCAATACGTAAACCGACTATCAGATTTATTCTTCACAATGGCACGCTATGAAATGGAGCAGCAAGGCAAGCCCGAAGAATGCTGGCATTCGTTTCTATATAAGAGAAAAAAGTAGTGAGATAGCGAAAAAGTATCACGACACAAGTATCAAGTACCACAAAAAAGAGACACTAAAAGGGGTCTCTTTTCTATGTGTCCTATGTTGTTTGCAAACTCATTTTTCCGGCTGTATTCTTACAACAAACGAAACTTGGGCACCGATAAACTGCCAGGTAGATTTATAATTCGTCCCATTCGTATTTTTTTGATTCGATACATTTCCAGTACCCGAAAAACGAAGCTTTGCTTCTAAGGAATACCTGTCATTAAAACCATATCCAAGACCGGCTTGTGCTATATACGAGAGCACAGTTGCATTAGCACCTCCAAGCCTGCTGGTTGTTTCGTTACCAATAGCAAGCCTGTCTTTTGACTCGATAGTAAAGTTAACAGCAACACCAGCTTCAACAACAGGGTAAAGCTTCCATCTATCGTGGCTAAATCCTATGGTAAGAGGAACATATACATCAGAGTACGAAAACTCGGGATTTAGGGCTTGGTAATCAACCACTGATGATGTCATCACGTAACCGCTTTGCGATTTATACGCCTGAAAGCCAACACCGGATGATACGTATATCTTCCAAATAGCATAGCGGGCAGTAAAAGCCAAATCAAACCCTTGACTTCCTTTAGAGGTCTTATAAAACTTCATATAGTCGTTGCTGACCTTAGATGTTCCTGTAGAAACAGAACCTGCGAAACTCCATTGCGAAAACAAAATTGTTGGAAAAAACACCAACAAAATAATAATCCATATTCTCTTCATATTGCACCCCTTATTACATTGTCATTAGCAACAATTAAATGCTACACGCCTATTAACCAAGCCACTACCGATAGTATAACCATAAAAAGTACCAGTAAAACAAGAATTGCCCATGCAGAGCTAGCTTCTTTTTTTTCCGACTGTTTATTCATGATTTATGTACCAAAGTAGTCATTTAAGGCTCAAAAATAATATAAAAGTCAACAACTGTGCAACAATTTTTAAACATAATATTTTAACATTTGTATTACTATATGTTAAGCTTTTATAAGTGTATAAGTTAGATATGTAACAGGTAGCATCAACCTTTTTATGGTATTTCTTGTTTAAACTATAAAATTGTAATTAACTAAATGCAAACACACATGAAAAAGCTACTAATAACTATGCTATGTTGCTTACCTGCAACACTATTCGCTCAATGGAGTATTGTACCATCAGGCTCTGTTGGTATGTCTGAATTTAGGCTGGACTATATGGGAATTTCAGAATTTAGCCCTGCTGTCGGTTTTGGAGGTGATGTATCGCTGCAATTTGATATTCCCTACTCGTTTTTTTACGTTTCGGCAGGAGCCGGTTTTCAGAGGTACCAATCGACAAATAACGCTGTACCTCCCGAAAATCCCACGCTCAATCCCGATAACACAGACTATGCATACCTTGATGAGGCCCTTAGCTCGTTTTACTTTCCGGTAACTGCAGGTTTTTATTTGCCCGAAAAGAAGCTCTCTCCATTGGTGGAGGCCGGCGGTATAGTAAATCTTGTACTCAGCACGGGCGATTTTACAGAGACTAGTGGATATAAAGAAAAATCGACAATGTTCTCGTTTATGGTTGGTGCGGGAGTGCGCTATAAGCTATACAAAGACAATGCTTTGGAGATAAAGCTGCGCTATACGCAATCTACCGATATGCTTGAGCTATCGGGCAGTCATTGGACGTACTTTTCATTAAATGTGGGATATGCGATTAGGCTGTAAGAAACAAAAAAGCCCCCAACCCTCAAAAGGGGCTAAAAGAATTTAAACCACATAGGACACATAGATACACATAGTTTTCCATTCTTTTCT
>JAVBOE010000121.1:0-26253 GCA_031550925.1 Bacteroidales bacterium
GATAAATATACGTTATCTTCAAATCCAACGCGAACGTGACCGCCATCAACAATAGCAGCCATAGCTAGCGGGAACTCGTAACGGCCAACGCCTGCAACGGTGTAAGTAGCATCGGCGGGAATACTGCCGCGCATAAATACGAAATCGCGAAGTTCGCCCGAAATACCACCGTTTACACCCATCACAAAGTCGAAGTGCATTGGTTTAGCAATGTGCCCCTTCTTTTGAAGGCGAAGAGCCATATCAATCATACTCTTATCGAATACTTCAAGTTCCGGTTTAATGCCAAGCTTAATCATACGATCTCCGAAATATTTGATAGTGTTTTCGGTATTTGTGAATACTTCGTCGCCACCAAAGTTTAGCGTACCGCAATCAAGTGTAGCCATCTCTGGAAGTAATTCTGTTGGCTGAAGACGCTCATCGTTAGTCATACCAACAGCTCCACCGGTTGAAGGCTGAATGATTACATCGGGAATTACTGCTTTTATAGCATCTATTATTTCTTTAAAGCGCGCCTTATCTTGAGTAGGCGTACCATCATCATAACGAACGTGAAGATGGATAATGCTTGCTCCTGCATCGTAAGCAGATTTTGCTTCGCGAACGCATTCGGCTACCGTATAAGGAACAGCAGGATTATGCTCTTTAAGCACTTCGGCTCCGCATATTGCTGCTGTAATTATAAGTTTTTCCATGCTTTTGTTTATTAAGTTTATACTACTTTTAATTTGGTTTGGTTTAGGTATTAGGTTGGAAAAAGGATTGGGTTACTTTCTTTGACAATTTTTGGGAACAACGCATGTTCCGGTTGCACGACAAACAACAATGGGTTCATCGAGAATATCTGCAGCCGAATCTGATATATCCGGACGAGGAACAATCACTTTACGTGCTTCGAAAGTCATTTTGCGAGATGAATTTCCTACTTGGGTAATCTCGCCAACTGCCTCAATGTAATCGCCGGCATATACGGGAGCCATAAACTCAACGCTATCGTATGCTTTGAAAAGACCTTCGTCTCCATCGTTTTGAATGAGCAGTTCGGTAGCAACATCTCCGAATAGCTGCAGCATTTTAGCGCCATCTACTAAGTTGCCGCCATAATGAGCATCGTGGCTGCTCATTCGTACTCTGATAATAGATTTTTTCATGTTGATTGTTTTAGATTTGATTTATTCTGTAATGTTATTTTACCATGTAGTCAACAAAGATGTACGATGTTCTAACATCTTCCATTGCAATTTTTCCTACCTCAACAACTTCTTCAACTTGAGCAATAACAACATCTGCAGCCATTGCCATAAGTGGATTAAAGTTTTGCGATGTGCCTTTATAAAATAAGTTACCCATCTTATCGGCTTTGTTGGCAAGTATTAACGCAACATCCGCTCTGATGGGTTTTTCCAGTAGATATTCTTTTCCGTCAACAGTAATAACTTCTTTTCCGTCGGCAACAATAGTTCCAAGTCCTGTAGAAGTAAGAATACCGCCAAGTCCTGCACCACCTGCTCTTACTTGTTCTGCCAGCGTTCCCTGTGGTACAAATGTAACTTCCATTTTGCCGGCATTCATCAAATCTGATGTGGTTGGGTTAGTACCAATATGCGATACAATAACGCGCTTAACCTGTCCGTTTACAACCAGCTTACCGATTCCTTTATCCGGAAAACCTGTATCGTTACCAATAATGGTAAGATCTTTTATACCGGCTTTAACAATAGCATCTACCAGTTTTTCAGGAGTTCCGCCAGCCAAAAAGCCTCCGATCATAATAGACATACCGTCTTTTATTTTTGCAACGGCTTGGTCTATTGTAATGAATTTATCCATGTTAAGTGTTTGTTTTTGTAGTTTTGCAATTATTATTTATATTTTTATTCTTACTGAGATAATCGTACAACCTTTGAGGTTCCCTTTATAGATTGCAACTTATACATCAACGCGTCTAGCTGTTTTGTACCGGTTACCATAATCTGTAGCTTTACTTCGTATGCCCCCCGAACATTGTTTACATTCAAATTTCTAAGAGCAACTCCTAGCGATGCCAACGCTTCGGTAATACTACGAACCAATCCTAATTCATCATCACCTATAACTTTTAGATTTGCCTGAAATGTATCGTTAGGTGTTTCTCTCCATTTTGCCTTTACTACACGGTAGCTGTATTTATCAAGCAATCGCGCAGCATTAGGGCAAGTAAACCGATGTATTTTTATGCCATCACTTATTGTTACAAACCCAAAAATATCATCGCCTCTAATGGGGTTACAGCACTTGGACAGCTTATAGTTCAGGTTTTTTAGGTTATCATCTATTAGCAGGTAATCGCTACTATCTCTTTCTTCTGTAAATTTTATTTTTTTTGAAGCAACAGCTTCTTCTACTTTAGCCTCTGTGGGTATTTCCTCTGCTGATAACGCTTTTGTCAATACATCTTTAATCTCATGTAAGCTTATTTTTTCGGTTGCTAAATGAGAATAAAATTCGGTTATTGTTTTAAGCTTATAGTGCTTCATCAACACAGCCAGTGCTTCGTCTAGCGAAACGAGCTTCCAGTTCTTTAGCCTGCGTTCCAGTAATTCTTTTCCTATGTTGGCAACTTTTACTTCTTCTTCTCGCAAGGCTGCTTTTATTCTCGAACGAGCTTTAGATGTTACTACATAGCTAAGCCAATCTGCTTTTGGTTGTTGATTTTTAGAAATAACTATTTCAACAGAATCTCCTGTTTTCAGTACCTCTCTTATTGTTACATTTTTGCCATTGACCTTAGCGCTAACACATTTTGATCCTATTCCGCTATGTATATCATAGGCGAAGTCTAAGACGGTTGCACCCGCCGGAAGCCTTCTAAGATCACCATTTGGGGTAAATACAAAAATTTCGTTTTGGGTGAAATTCAGAAAGTTATCTTCATTCTTTTTAGCAGGAGATTCAAGCAACTCTCGAACATTATCCAGCCATTGCTGTATGCCTTGTGCTTGCTGTTGTACACCTTTATATCTCCAGTGCGCAGCAACACCTTTTTCGGCAATTTCGTCCATACGTTCGGTTCTAATTTGAACCTCAACAGTCTTACCATCGGGGGTATCAACTGTAGTATGTAACGATTCGTATCCGTTTGCTTTGGGTACAGTTACCCAATCGCGAGTACGATCAGCATTTTGTTTGTAGAAAGAGGTTACGATAGAGAAAACTTCCCAACAAGTATCTTTTTCCTTTTCTAGAATTGTATCAAGTATTATGCGTATGGCAAAAACATCATATACACCTTCAAAGTCCACTTGCTGCTTCTGCATTTTTGTCCAGATGGAATAAACAGACTTAGTACGACTTTTTATGTGATACTTTAAACCGTGTTTTTTTAGCTCTATTTCAACAGGTTTTAAAAACTCTTTGATAAGTTTATTTCGGTCGCTAGCCGTACTTTTAAGCTTATTGCTGATAAGTCTGTATGCCTCAGGCTCTGTGTAGCGTAAAGAGAGATCTTCGAGTTCGGATTTTAAGTTATATAAACCAAGTTGATGGGCTATAGGAGCATATAAAAGTAGCGTTTCGGTAGATTTCTTTTTTTGCTTTAATGGCGAAAAGAAGCTAAGTGAACGCATTACTTCAAGCCTGTCGGCAAGCTTAATAATTGTTACACGCGGATCGTTAGAGAGTGATACGATCAGCTTGCGGAAATTTTCTGCTTGTAAGTTTGTCGCTTTTATATCGATATTCGATATTTTGGTAAGTCCGTTAACTATTTCATTGACTTCCTTGCCATATTGTTTCTGAATATCTCCGGCGTTGTATTTGTTGGTACGTATTGCTTCGTGAAGAAAAATGGCGGTAGCCGAGGCATAGCCCAAACCAACCTCAGAAATAATAATCTTAGCTACGTTTATTGCGTGGAAGATAAATGGATCACCATTTTCTCGATATAAGTCAATAAGAGTGCTGTTGGCAATCTCGAAGGATTGTCTAACAGCCTCTTTTTCCTTAGCGGAAAGATTGGTGCAGTCAGTTTCAAAGCTGGCATACGCTGCCAAAATCTTTTTTTCTGTATCCATTTTAATGAAAAAAACCTACTCTTTAGAATTAAAAGGGTAGGTACCTTGTCTTGCAAAAATAATTACCGAGCTATATTACCCTTTTTACGTTGATATGAAACATACCATTAGCATATATGTCCATTGAGGTTGAACACAAATCGCCATCGCCAGAAGAGATTAGGCTACCATTTTGCTGGTTGGCAAAAAACGCCATCATACTGGCAAGCAGAGGGTTATGTTGCTTAATTAGCATGTGATATGCATGTACTTTGTGTATGTGCAAATGTAGTAAAATGAATGGATAAATACAAGCCTATTTTATGAATTCTGTTTATTTAGCTTTTAATATAACAAAGAATGGGCTTTATTATTAACATATTTATTCCGTATTAGTTATCTTTTTTACCTTTGCTTTCTTTGAATGCCTACTAATAGCCAATACTATCTGAATGAAACAATTTACACTACTACTATTTTTCTTTGTTATAATTTATATTTCGCTTAGTGCACAGAGTCAAAATGTGACAATTTCCGGCTATGTGAGAGATAGTGGGAACGGAATAGTATCAGATGCAATAATCACCATAAAAGAGCTAAATAAAACCATATTACCAGATAAGGATGGACATTATTCTTTAACAGTAGAAAGTGGGAGATATACTTTTGTTGTATCGTGTTTGGGATATACAACAGAAGAGTTTAGGATAAACCTTAGAAAAGAAAGTACATATACGCAAGATTTTGTTATTAAGGAGGAGGATAATCTTCTTGAAGCTGCAACTGTTTCGGCCCATAAGAATGATAACGTTCGACGTCCGCAAATGGGGGTTGAGCGGCTGAATATAGAGCAGATTAAGGCAATACCTGCGCTTATGGGCGAGGTCGATATCATTAAATCGCTACAGCTTTTACCAGGGGTACAGTCGGCATCAGAAGGATCATCGGGCTTTAATGTTAGAGGGGGTACAGCCGATCAGAATTTGGTTTTATTTGATAATGCCCCAATGTATAATGTTTCGCATTTAATGGGCTTCTTTTCTGCTTTTAATAATGATGCCATTAGCGATATTCAGTTGTATAAAGGGGATATTCCGGCTTCAAATGGCGGACGTTTATCGTCATTATTGGAGGTCAATGCCAAGGAGGGTAGTATGGAAAAGTTTGGCCTTACCGGTGGAATAGGAACAATTTCGAGCAGGATTACAGCAGAAGGACCTATTGTTAAGGATAAGCTCTCTTATATCGTGTCGGCTCGTAGAACTTATGCTGATTTATTTCTTAAGCTGTCGGGTGATGATGATTTGAAAAATACTAAGCTTTATTTTTATGATCTGAATGCAAAACTAACCTATAAAATAAACGATAGAAATAGGCTATACTTTACCGGATATTTGGGAAACGACAAGTTTGGAAGCAAAATGGCAGATATGAACTTTGGTAATCAGGTTGCTGTTTTACGATGGAACCATCTCTTTTCAGATCGATTTTTTTACGACTTGTCACTCATAGCTACGAAGTATCGTTACAAACTGTATTCACAAATAGGTGATGATGATGAATATCGTTGGAGTTCGGATATTATTGATTATACCATGCGAAACGATTTTAGGTGGCTTATTAATCCTAATATGACATTTCGATTCGGTTTATCATCAACATTTCATAATTTCAGACCGGGCAATGCTACTACAACGGCAGAAAGCGTGGATTTGTCTAAAAGTTACGCACTAGAACATGCTATTTATGCATCTAACGAACATAAGATAGGTAATCGCATAACGCTTAAATATGGTGCGAGATTCAGCCTATTCCAAAATATAGGAAAGGCTACCATATATAACTATACACCCGAGCATGAGAAAATAGACTCTACAGTTTATAAAAAAGGAGATATCTTTCACACTAACTATAGCTTCGAGCCACGTATTGCCGGCGTTTTTGAGCTAACACCTACATCGTCAATAAAGGCTGCGTATTCGCATACGGTACAGTATCTGCATCTTGTGAGTAACTCAACTGCTGGTTCTCCGCTTGATATATGGGTGCCTACTTCTCCTAATATAGACCCGCAGACGGCAAGACAGGCTTCTGTCGGCTTCTTTAAGAATTTTCCAAATAAAGGTTTAGAAGCATCGGTGGAAGTCTACTATAAAAAAATGAATGATGTTGTAGATTTTAAAGATCATGCTCAGCTAGTTTTAAATCCGGCTCTTGACGGAGAGTTGCGTATTGGCGATGGAGAAGCGTATGGTATGGAATTAATGGTAAAAAAGACAACAGGCAGGTTAACTGGCTGGATAAGCTATACATTGTCAAGATCGGAACGAACAATACCTGAAATTAACGACGGAAAAACATATCGGTCGCCGGCAGACCGACCTCATAGCATATCTCTTGTGGCGACTTATGAATTCTCTAAGCGAGTTTCGGGATCACTGCTATGGTTATATTCTACAGGAACTCCGGTAACTTATCCTATTGGGAAATACGAGTTTAATGGAGCATACATACCAGTATATGGAGATCGTAACACATCTCGTATGCCGGATTATCATCGATTAGATTTATCACTAACCATAAAAGGGAAAAAAAATCCGCATAGACGGTGGCAAGGGGAATGGAATTTCTCTCTCTACAACGCCTATGGGCGTAAGAATCCATGGTATATTTACTTTGATCAAGATAGAGACAATCCCACCAAAACATACGCCGAAATGGTGTATCTATTCTCGTTTGTTCCATCGGTTACGTATAATTTTAAGTTCTAGCTAATCTCACATAGTATAAATGATAGATATTTCTGCATCTATAGCCTCAATGCTTAATGTTGCTAAGGGGCAAGTTGATAACGTGCTACAGCTGTTAAGCGAAGGGGCAACTATTCCCTTTATAAGTCGATATCGTAAAGAAAGAACAGGAGGACTTGATGAGGTTCAGATACTTAATATTAAACAGCAGTATGAAAAATGGCAAGAGCTGATTTCTCGTAAGGAGACTATCCTCAAATCAATTGAAGAGCAGGGAAAGCTTACAGATGAGTTGAAGCAGCGGATAGAGGTTTGCAATAACCTTTTGGAGCTCGAAGATATCTACCTTCCTTATAAACCAAAACGTAGAACTCGTGCTACTATTGCGAAAGAAAAAGGATTGGAGCCATTGGCTGCTATTCTTATGAAGCAAGGTTTTATAGATATTGTATCGAAAGCAGAGACTTTTCTTAATGATGAAGTAGAAGATGTTGAAGCTGCGCTGGCCGGAGCGCGTGATATAATTGCCGAGTGGGTTAGCGAGAATGGAAAAGCAAGAAATGTAATGCGGCGTTTATTTTTGCACGAAGGGGTATTAGCTAGTAAGCTGGTAAAAGGTAAAGAAGAAGATGGTATAAAGTTTAAAGATTACTTTGATTTTTCTGAACCCATAAAACGTATGCCCTCTCATCGTTTCTTGGCTGTTATGCGTGGTACAAGCGAAGGCTTTTTAAAGCTAAGTGTAGAACCTGATATAGAAAAGGCGATAGCAGAGCTGGAAAATATCTTTTTAAAAGACGAGGGAGATGCTGCTAATCAGGTGTCAAGGGCTATTACAGACAGCTATAAACGTTTGTTAGCACCATCTATAGAGAATGAGACGCTTGCTCTTACTAAAGAGAAGGCTGACGATGAAGCTATTCGTGTTTTTGCAGAAAATCTTCGTCAGCTGCTACTTGCATCTCCTTTAGGACAGAAAAATGTACTTGCAATAGATCCCGGTTATCGAACTGGTTGTAAGATTGTATGCCTTGATATGCAAGGAAATCTGCTTCATAACGAGACTATATATCCACATCCGCCACAAAATGAGCGTACACAGGCTGCAAAGAAAATGTCTACACTTGTTGAGGCATACGAGATAGAAGCAATTGCAATAGGAAATGGAACTGCAGGACGAGAAACAGAACAATTTGTAAAAAATCTGCATCTTGATAGAAAAGTGCAGGTATTTGTTGTAAGCGAGGATGGAGCATCGATTTATTCTGCATCATCGGTTGCGCGAGAAGAATTTCCGCAGTACGATGTAACTGTAAGAGGATCGGTTTCTATTGGTCGTAGGTTGATGGACCCGTTGGCAGAGTTGGTAAAGATAGATCCCAAATCTATTGGGGTAGGGCAGTATCAGCACGATGTAGATCAAAATAAGCTTAAGAAAAACCTTGATATAGTGGTTGAAGCATGCGTTAACAGCGTAGGCGTAAATCTTAATACAGCAAGTAAGCATCTGTTAACCTATGTGTCGGGTTTAGGTCCTCAGTTAGCCGCAAATATTGTTGAATATAGGAAAGAGAACGGAAACTTTACATCGAGAGAAGAGCTGAAAAAAGTTGCGCGATTAGGTGCAAAGGCTTTTGAGCAAAGCGCAGGTTTTCTCCGTATTCCTAATGCAAAGAATCCGTTGGACTCAAGTGCCGTTCACCCTGAGTCGTATCATGTGGTAGAGCAGATGGCTAAACGCCAGGGGTGTACTGTAAATGATTTATTACTTAACGAGGAATTGCGTGCTAAAATTAAGCTGAGTGAGTATATAACAGAAAAGGTTGGTCTGCCTACGCTTAACGATATTATGAGCGAGTTGGCAAAGCCGGGGCGCGATCCTCGAACAGTAGCGAAGGTGTTTGAGTTCGACCCTAATGTACATAAAATAGAAGATTTAATCCCGGGAATGATACTACCCGGAATTGTTACAAACATTACAAACTTTGGTGCTTTTGTGGACGTGGGTGTAAAGCAAGACGGGCTTGTACACATATCCCAGCTGGCAAATCGTTTTATTTCCAATCCCAACGATGTAGTAAAGCTGCATCAACAGGTAAAAGTAAAAGTATTGGAAGTTGATGTTGCCCGTAAGCGCATACAGCTGTCAATGAAAGAAGCAGATGTTGAATAGAAGATAGAAAGGTGTGAGCAAAGCAAATCTTTAGTTTCTGCACATCATTTCCCTATAGGTATTACCCTCTACTATCCATGCTTCCTTCATCCGGATTGAGTGTGTCTAATGCCGCTTTAATTTCTTCTTCGCTAGCCTCATCGGTAGTATTATCAGCAGCTTCTTCGGCTTTAATTTCAGCCATAGTAATCTCCACTTCTTTTTCTGTTTCTTTAGGAGATATAATTTTTGTTTCTGCTTCTTGTTGAGCGTTCTTTGTTGTTTTCATGCCGTATTATCTTTTATTCAATAAAAAGACAAACAACTTGTATAATTGTTCACCCAATAAGTGATCATTATGGCTATTTTTAAGCAGTGGTAGGCTTTTACTAGAGTGTTAAATATAATGTTACCTATCCATAAATCGGGCTAATCCTCCAACTGATGTTTCTTTGTAAAGGCTGGGTAAATCATGTCCTGTTTGTTTCATGGTTTCTACCACTTTATCAAACGTTACGCGATGCTTGCCATCAGAGAGCATTGCATAGGTATTAGAATCAAGAGCACGTCCGGCAGCAAAAGCGTTACGCTCTATACAAGGTATTTGTACCAAGCCACATACCGGATCGCAAGTTAATCCTAAGTGATGTTCCAGACCCATTTCAGCGGCATATTCAATTTGTGCGGGACTCCCTCCAAACAGCTGATTTGCAGCGGCGGCGGCCATTGCGCAGGCCACTCCAACTTCACCCTGACAACCAACCTCTGCGCCGGAGATAGATGCATTATGCTTTACTATATTTCCAAATAGTCCTGCTGTAGCAAGGGCTTTAAGTATCTTCTTCTCACTAAAATCTTTTCCTTTTTCCAAGTGGTATAAAACAGCAGGTAGTACTCCGCTTGCACCGCATGTAGGGGCAGTTACAATAGTTCCGCCTGATGCATTTTCTTCCGAACAGCCTAATGCATAAGCAAAGACTAAAGAGCGCGTGCGTACATTATCAAGGTAACCTTGTGCGCGAACGTAGTATGATGAAGCTTTGCGCCGTAGCCCTAATCCTCCGGGCAGTACCCCATCTGTATCTATACCACGTTTAACTGCTTGCGTCATTACATACCATACATCTCTTAGGTAGTCCCAAATATCTTCTCCTTCGGCTTCTTCAACGTATTCCCAGTATGTTTTTCCTGTTTTTTCGCACCATTCAAGTATCTCTGTCATGGTATTTAGCGGGTAGATTTCTTCTCCCTTAGCCGGAGCAGCTGTTTCGTTTGCTAAATCACCTCCACCAATACTAAAGATAGTCCATTCATCAGCAACCCTACCATCTTTAATAGATTCAAATTTCATTCCGTTGGGATGAAAAGGAAGAAATTCTTGCGGCTTCCAAATCAACTCGGTTTCTTTTGGAGCAATGGCGTTAATAATCGCTTGATCGGTTAAGTGTCCAACGCCTGTTGCAGCAAGGCTTCCGTATAAAGTTACACGATACGAATCGGCATTCGGATTTTTTGCCTTAAACTGTTCAGCCGCTTTTTTCGGTCCCATGGTATGGCTACTAGAAGGACCGTTACCAATCTTATATATTTTCTTTATGGTTTCCATTAATACTGGTTTATAGTAATGATAGAACAAAAGTAAGCATATTTATGCTACGCGTAAGTTGAAATAAGTGAAACAACTTTAAAATGCTAGAAGTTTTTATTCTCAACTGTTTTTGGGGGAATTAACAAGTATTTTAAGTTACCGGAGTTGAAGAATCTATAATATTTTTTTTCTGCAAGAATTTCTTCAATAGGAAGCTTTCGTTTTATGCTTTCGTTTACCAACTCTTGCGGTAGCTTATGGGGATAGTAACGAATTTTTTCTTGCGGATTTATCCAAAATATTTGAGGAGGAGTAATGCTATCCAGCTGAAACCCTAATTTTTCATAGCTTGTACCCGACGACCAGTCTAAATCAGCATAGCTCATAATATCATCAGGTTTAACTTCTTTGATGAAATGGTTTAGCAGCTTACCCAAACCTCCAACAGCAATATAGCCACTAAGATTTGCAAAGCGTACAAGTTCGAATGAGCGATATACTTTGCCATTACGCTCAATTGGTCGCCCTGCGCTGAAAGAAGCGGCGGCAACCAGCTTATTGTTGTCAAATAAACCATACTTGTATCTTGCTGTTGGCGATTCGTATAGGTTGTTGCTGGTAAGAAAATCATCAAGCAGCTTCTTATCAATACGCTTTACAGTAGTATTACGAGCATGTATTCTGGTAAATACACCAAGTAGAGAGGCTATGCGTTGAGTAATAATAGCATTTTTTGTATAGAAGAAATCTTCAAACAGATTGATGAGCCTAATGTTTTGTTGCTTTGCTTTTAGCGATAAATCTTGTAAAAAGTATTGTTGCTCAAGTTCAATATTTTTATGAGGAATGGGTATAAGATGAAAAGCCAGCTGTTTGGCAGGGAGATATAGTATAGGGTAGGAGGTCTCGAACAAGGGAAGATAATTTTGTATCTCTTCGGTTGTTAGAGTTTTTATTAGTTCCGTTACGCTATTTTGAAATTCAAGCATGCAAGCTGTACAACAATAAACCCTAATAAGCATAACTTATTAGGGTTCTAGATTTATATACCTTATGCTATAAGTTATTCTTTTCGATATCCTTGAAGTAGTTTACAGTGCCTACCTTCAGCTCTACTGTTGCAGCATCGTCACAAACAATAATACCTTTAGGATGTAGCTGTAGCGCGCTAATTGTCCACATTTGGTTAATGCTGCCCTCTACGGCATGATATAGTGCACGTGCCTTAGAGTGTCCATTAACGATTATAAGAACTTCTTCTGCATCAAGAATAGTACCAACGCCAACGGTAAGAGCAGTTTTAGGAACTTTATTTACATCGTTATCAAAGAAGCGAGAGTTGGCAATAACCGTATCAGTAGTTAATGTTTTTACTCGTGTACGTGAAGCAAGAGACGATCCCGGCTCATTAAATGCAATGTGCCCATCCGGACCAATACCACCGACAAAAAGATTTATCTTACCATACGATTTGATTTTTTCTTCGTACCTACGACATTCTTCTTCTGTGTCCTTAGCGTTACCGTTAAGTATGTTCACGTTTTCTTTTTTTACATCAACATGACCAAAAAAATTATTCCACATAAAAGAGTGGTAGCTTTCCGGATGATTCTCAGGAATACCAATGTATTCATCCATGTTAAAAGTAACAACGTTAGCAAACGATACTTTGCCATCTTTATGCAGCTGAATAAGCTCTTTGTACATTCCAAGTGGAGAAGAACCTGTGGGTAGTCCAAGTACAAAAGGTTTCTCAGCAGTTGGTCTAAACTTACTGATTGCTGAAGCAACATAATTTGCCGCCCATTTTGATATTTTTTCGTAGGATGGTTGTATGATTAAACGCATGATCCAGTTATTTAAATTATGTTTTACTTATCACATACAAAGATACCCATTTCGTTTACTTAAAGCAAATTTGTTTAATATCCTGCCGCTTGCCCGTCTTTTCTTGATTCTGATGCGCCAAAATAAACACCGTTAACTTCATCCCACAGTATGGCCTGATATCCGCCATATCCCCCAACATTATAAGATATTTTATGCCCCATCTGAACAAGCTTACGAATCACATTATAGTCAAAGCCGGATTCAAGATAAACTGTACCGCCGTCTTTCATAATTTCATCGGTTGGCTCAGAGCTACCCTCATGCTGAATACGTGGAGCATCACCTGCTTCTTGTAGGTTCATTCCAAAGTCAATAAGGTTAACCACTATTTGTGCGTGTCCTTGTGGTTGCATGGCGCCTCCCATTACACCAAAGCTAAGCCATGGTTTACCGTCTTTGGTAATAAAAGCAGGGATAATGGTATGGAAGGGACGTTTACCCGGCTCAAAAACGTTTGGGTGCCCTTCTTTTAACGAAAACATCTCGCCACGATCTTGCAAAACAAAGCCAAGCTTATCGGGTGTCATTCCCGATCCCATGCCTCTGTAGTTGCTTTGAATGAATGATATCATATTACCTTCACCGTCGGCAACTGTAAGGTATATGGTATTCGAGGTGTTTAACTTTCCGGCATCGTATGTGCGGGCTGCACGGTTAGGATTAATCAGCTTAGCACGTTCTTTTGCATATTCTTTCGATATTAGCTGTTTAACCGGAACATCAGAAAAAGCCATATCGGCATAATATCTAGCCCTATCTTCAAATGCAAGCTTTTTGGCTTCAACAAATAGGTGGATATATTCTGTACTACCAAATCCCATGTTTTTAATATCGTACTGCTCAAGAATATTTAAAATTTGTAAAGCAGCAATGCCTTGTCCGTTGGGAGGAAGTTCCCACACATCATATCCTCTATAGCTAGTACTTACAGGTTCAACCCATTCAGAATAGTGAGCAGCCATGTCTTCATAAGAAAGAAAACCACCATTGCGTTTCATATAGCTGTCAATAGTGCGGGCTATGCTGCCTTTATAAAATTCGTCTCTACCATTCTTGGCAATCTTTTCATAGGTATCGGCAAGGTATGGATTCTTAAATATTTCTCCTTTTTGCGGCGACTTACCATTAGGTACAAATGTTTCTGCATAGTTTTCGTATTGTGATAACCTTCCTGCAGCTAATTGCATGGTGTACGCAATTACTTCTGTAACAGGAAACCCTTCTCTACCGTATGCTATAGCAGGAGCAAGAATCTCGCTCATTTTCAGCTTGCCAAATTTTTTATGCAGCTCAAACCATCCGTCAACACAACCGGGAACAGAGACCGGAAGAGGGCCGTATGCCGGAATATGTGTAATACCTTGCTCTTTAAAATACTCTAAAGTGAGCGATTTTGGAGATCTACCGCTGGCATTAAGGCCGTAAAGTTTTTTTGTTTTCGCATCCCAAACAATAGCAAATAGGTCTCCGCCGATGCCACATCCTGCCGGTTCAACTAATCCGAGCATGGCATTAGCAGCAATGGCTGCGTCAACAGCACTTCCTCCTTTTTTCAAAATGTCAAGAGCAACTTGTGTTGCAAGTGGCTGGCTGGTTGCGGCCATTCCATGCTTTGCAATAATTTCAGAGCGAGAGGCAAAGTTTAAACCGGTAACCCTGTCTTGAGCAATAATAAAAGGTACACTAAATATTACTGCGATGGTGGTTAGTATTAGCTTTTTCATTATTTAGAGGTTTTAAGGTTGACACAAGAGAGCTATATTTAGAAGCTAAAAACGCCTAGCATGTTTAAAATTATTACTACAATTCCAATAGGTACAAAATATCTGGCTAGAAAAATAAAAAGGTTAAATAGCTTAAGTTTCAACGTACCTTTGTTTGAAAGTTCTTCATAAACATGACTTTTCTTCATTTTCCAGCCAACAAAAATAGATATAAGGATTGCACCTATTGGCATTAAATAGGTTGATGAAGCTTTATCAAATAAATCAAAAATATTATTTCCCAGTATTTTTAACCATGAGAGTTCGCCAAGAGAAAGTGAACACATTGCCCCTGTTGCTATAAGTATTGAACCTGATAGTATCAGAGATTTTTTTCTCGACATTTTTTTCTCTTCCGTTAGATATGCAGTGATTACCTCAAGAAGAGATATGGCCGACGTAAGAGCTGCGATGATAAGCACAATGAAGAAGACGATGGCAAATATATTACCGAAAGGCATTTGAGCAAACACCTCCGGAAGAATAATAAATAGCAATCCGGGACCTTGGTCGGGCTGAAAACCAAATGAAAATACGGCAGGCAGTATAACAAATCCGGCAATTATAGCAAAGGCTAAATCCATTAAAATGGTTATGATGGCCATTCTTGTTAGGTTTTCGCGTCTTCCCATGTAGGAGCTGTAAGTAATAACAGTCCCCATGCCAAGGCTAAGCGAGAAAAGCCCTTGTCCTAATGCATCAAGTATCACATTTGGCGTAATATCCGATAGATTTGGCATTAACATAAACTCTACACCTTTGCCAGAACCGGGTAGCTGTAGAGAAAATATAGCTAAGCCTATAATCATTATAAATAAAAGGGGGAGAAGGATTTTTGAATAGCGTTCTATACCATTCTTAACACCGGTCCATAGTACTACTACTGTTGCTCCTAGAAAAACTATATGGTATAATACCGGCTTTATAGGAGATTGTGTAAAGGTACTGAAATGAGCACCTATATTAGTAGTATCCGAAAAGCCATTGCTCAAATAGACTACAAGATATTCTATAGCCCATCCTCCAACAACACTATAAAATGAAAGAATGATAAAGGCGGTTACAGTACCAACAACGCCCGTTAGATACCATTTGGTATTAGGTGCCAGCTTACGAAATGCACCTACTGCATTTGCCTGCGAACGCCGTCCGATTATAAACTCGGATAGCATCAGCGGCAGACATAAAATGAACATGAAACCTATATAAATTAAGATAAAGGCTGCTCCGCCATTTTTGCCTGCCATGTAAGGAAACTTCCATAAATTCCCAAGTCCCACAGCAGAGCCTACAAGGGCTAATAATGCACCTATTCGTGTCCCGAATCCGTCTCGTTTCATAAGTTGGTTATTAAAAGGTTAGATACAAAAATATAGGAAAAGTTTAAAATATACACGAACGGTTATATTAATATCACGAATTATAAAAGGCGCAAACCATTCTTACAATAAAGTAGAATTATGCGATTATATGTTGTATTATAGTAAAATTTGAATATCCAAAGCAATCTATTTGTTAGTATTTT
This sequence comes from Bacteroidales bacterium, assembly GCA_031550925.1. Lineage (GTDB taxonomy): Bacteria > Bacteroidota > Bacteroidia > Bacteroidales > UBA932 > JAIRNF01. The sequence goes on from JAVBOE010000121.1 coordinate 15,703, forward strand.
AATACCTTTGCTGCCTATTATTTTTACGCTGGTAAAGAAATGAACGAATTAGAGAGAAAAAATATATTAGCATTAGTTAAACGAGAAGTTGTTGTTGCCATTGGCTGTACCGAACCTGTTGCGGTGGCCTTATGTACTGCAAAAGCAAAGGAACTGCTAGGTAAAATACCGGATAACATTACGGTACATCTTAGTGCAAATATATTAAAAAACGCTATGGGGGTAGGTATCCCAGGAACAGGAGGAATAACCGGACTTCCAATTGCTATTGCGTTAGGAGCCATAGTTGGTAAATCTGAATATGGTTTAGAGGTTTTAAAAGATTCGTCTGGGGCTGCTGTCGAGGAGGGAAAGAAGATGATAGATAATAAAGTCATCAATATCCTTCTTAAGAAAGATACTACAGAGAAGCTTTATATCGAAGTGGTTTGTCAAACAGATAACGAAAAATCGGTGGCTGTTATTGCAGGAGAGCATACCAATTTTATTTATCTGGAACAAAATGGCACCATTCTATTAGATAAAAAAAATAGTACATCAAAGAATTGTGAAGACACCTTAAAGGTTGATCTTACGTTTAAGAAAGTGTACGATTTTTCAATGACCACTCCGTTTGAAGACATTGAATTTATTTTGGAATCGGCGCGAGTAAATAAAGCTGCGGCCGAAGTTGCATTCAAAGGTAACTATGGACATGGTTTGGGAAAGCTATTAGGATCGAAAGTTAATGGTGTTATGGGACACAATCTTTTTACAACCATTCTGTCTTATACCTCTGCTGCTTGCGATGCCCGTATGGCCGGAGCTATGATTCCGGTTATGAGTAACTCGGGTAGCGGAAATCAGGGTATTGCAGCAACATTACCTATAGTAATTTATGCCGATGAAAATATAAATACCGAGGAAGAGCTTGCCAGAGCTCTTATGCTTGGGCATTTAACACCGATATACATTAAGCAATATCTAGGACGCTTATCGGCTTTATGTGGTTGCGTTGTAGCGGCTACCGGCACAAGCTGCGGAATTGTACATTTAATGGGGGGTAGCTACGAACAGGTATGCTATGCCGTAAAAAACATGATTGCTAATCTTACTGGTATGATATGCGATGGAGCAAAACCCAGCTGCTCTATGAAGATTACAAGCGGTGTATCTACGGCAATATTTTCTGCAATGATGGCAATAGAAAATAAGTACGTGTCTTCTGTTGAGGGGATTATAGACAACGATGTGGATAAGTGCATCCATAACCTTGCGCAAATAGGATTACAGGGTATGGAAGAAACAGATAAGCTTGTACTTGATATTATGACTCATAAAGATTGCTGCTAGCAGATTGATATATGCTACTGTTGGATGTTAAATATAATATCCGCACTAAACGGAATTTTTTCTACAATAACTCCATACATAAACTCGTCAAAGGCAGGCGCATCTGTTGGTTCTAATCTTACCGAATAGGTGTATTCAAAATTATTTGTTTGAGTAAACGAATGCTGCAAAGATGCTACTTGATATGGATTAGCTATATAGCCGAGTAGCAAGGTATTTTTAGTAAAGTCAATATCGTTTAAATCGGTTATTGTTAGCAACCTTTCTGCTTCAAAAATGCTAATAAGCTCTGTTTTTGATTGAACTATTTTAGTATCTCCCGCTTCAAAAACTTCAGTAATGTATATTTTGGGTAGCTCTTTCACAATAGCTACGTTTGGAAATAGGGCCTCGTCTTCTTCTTGGCATCCATTTGCTAAGAATAGCAGGGAAGCAGATAATAATAAGAGTATCTTTTTCATTTATAGTTTACAGTAGGTGTTTATATAGTATAGATGGATAAATTGGGTAAATCGCTGCATGATTGTGAGAAGAAAATAGTGCTTAAAATGCTATGTTTTTGATAAATTTATGGGATTGAGTTAGATAAAGTGCTAATTTTACACCTACCAAATATCAAAATTGCTCACCATGAAAAATAAAACTATTTTACTTATGCTTTTACCAGCTTTGCTCTTAAGCTCGTGCGGTAACCGCCAATCAAATGATGATGCCGTGTTTTCGCAAATCGACTCACTATTTACGTCACTTTACCCTGCCGGTGATGAGCCGGGTGCTGCCGTGATTGTTGTAAAAAACGATTCTATTATTTACAATAAGAGTTTCGGTATGGCCAGAATGGATACCAACGAACCGATAAACGGAAAAACGTTCTTTAATATCGCATCGGTTTCTAAGCAGTTTTCGGCTGTTGCGTTATTTATGCTGGCGGAGCAAGGAAAGCTATCATTAGATGATTCTGTTAGCAAGTTTTTCCCAGAATATAAAGCTGATTTTTTCAAACAAATAACGTTACGTCACTTGCTTTCTCACACATCCGGTATTCCCGATGCTAGAGACAGGTCTAGTAGAGAGTTTGTACTTACAGCTAACGACGAAGAATCTGCTGCTTACCTAGTAGAGCTGGATGCGCTGAATTTTGAGCCTGGTACTCAGTATGAATATATGAATCCTACTTATGCAATAATGCAATGGATTATTGAGAAAGCTTCGGGTGAAAAGTTTGATGATTTTATGCGCAACCATATTTTTACTCCTATTGGAATGGCTGAGGCTACTTACTTTGAGCCCGATAAGTTTATTCCTCGCATGTCTCATGGCTATCTGAAAAGAGCAGCTGATACGGCATGGAGAGAATATGATTATGGAGAAGCATCGTTCTTTAGAACCAAGGCCGATGGTGGTATTTATACTTCGCCCGAAGAGTTTGTAATGTGGGATAGAGCTTTGAAGAATAACACACTCTTTAGCGCAGAAATGAAAGCAGAGGCTCACACCGGAAAAATAGATACCGATATACCTTATACTAAATATGGTTACGGCTGGTTTATAGAAGAACGTCCTGATAGACCAAAGAAGGTTTATCATACGGGAGATAACGGCGGATACCAAATTTTTGCCGGTCGTTTTCCCGACAAAGACCTTTTCTATTTAGTTTTTGAAAATCGTAACGACAAAAATCGTGAGGCTACGGTAGAGGCATTAGATCAGATTTTTGAGAAAGCAGGTTGGTTGAAATAGCGATATAGTATCATGATACAAGTATCACGTATCACGAGAAAAATGCTGCATCATTACCTTTGAAAACAATAGGGATAAATACTTAAAGAGAGAGTTGGTTAACCAGCTCTCTCTTTAAGTTACATACGATCATTGGTATCATTACTCTCTATCGTGATACTTGATACTTGTATCGTGATACTTTTTATCTCCCCAATAATTCGCGGGCATTATTTATAGCGGCTTCGGTAACGCTACTTCCGCTTAGCATTTTTGCTATTTCCATAATCCGTTCTTCATCGTTAAGCTTACGAATACGGGTCTTAGTAGCTGTAGGTGTATCTTCTTTATATACTACATAATGCGCATTTCCCTTGCTTGCAACTTGTGGTAAATGAGTAATATTTATTACCTGATTCTGTTGTGAAAGAAGGCTGATAAGCACACCCATTTTATCGGCAACTTCTCCTGATATACCGGTATCTATTTCATCAAAAATAATGGTGGGCAGCTTACCGCTTTGTGCTACCAACGATTTCAAGCTAAGCATAAGTCGCGACATTTCGCCACCCGAAGCAACTTTGGAAATATCCTGAGGAGCAATATCTTTATTAGCAGAAAATAGAAACGATATGCTGGTATTACCTGTAGGTGTATAGTCCTCTAATTTTGTATGTACTGCTTTAAACGTAGCATTTGGCATACCTAAAGAGCGTAACATTTCAATAATACGCTGCTCTGCTTCCGGTATTGCTTTTTCTCTTTTCTCCGCCAGCTGATTTGCCAGCTTATTTAGTACCTCTTCTTTTTTCTGTTTCTCTTTTTCCAAAGCTTCCAGCTGTTCATCAAAGCCAACAATAGTGCTTATTTTTTCCCGCAAAGAGTTACGAATCTCGAGTAGCTCCTTAACCGTATGCACTCTGTGTTTTTGCTCTAAGCCGTATATGGTATCTAAGCGTTCTTCAACAGCAGCTTGTCGTTCGGGAGAGAATATGATGGCTTCTTCTAATCGCTCAGCTTCGCTTGCAATATCGCGAATCTCTATTTTGCTCGATTCTATTCTTTTTGCCAGCTCCTCAGCTTCGGGAGATAAATGGGTCAGCTTAATTACTGTTTGGTGTACCTCGTGCAGTAGCTGATCTACACCGATCTCTTCGCCTGAAAGTATTGAGGTTGCTCTAAGGTAGCCCGATTTTATTTCTTCGGCATGAGTCAGCTGCTTCAACTCTACTTCTAATTCTTCCTGCTCGTTTTCCTGCAATTTTGTTTCTTCTAGCTGGTTAAATTGAAATAGCAAGTAGTCGTAATCGGCTTTCGATTGTTCGTGTTGTAGTCTAAGATTGTTGAGCGTTGCTACCGTTTTTTTGTACGATAGATATCCATCTTTATATGTTTTAAGAAGATCTGTATTGCCCGCTAGCAGGTCAACAATCCACAGCTGAAAGCCGCTATTGGCTATCAACAGATTTTGATGCTGAGAATGTATATCAATCAGCTTGTCAGCAATATCTTTGAGTACGTTAAGCGTAACAGGTATATCGTTAATGAAAGCTCTCGATTTTCCATTCGGACTAATAATTCTACGAAAAGTTGTATTGTTTTCGTAGTCTAAATCGTTTTCTTCAAAAAGCGCTTCTAACCCGTATCCTTCAATAGAAAAAGTACCTTCAACAACGCAGCTTTTTTCTTTATCCTTTAAGCTGGATGAGTCTGCTCGTTGTCCAAGAATAAGTGATAGCGCTCCAAGTAAAATAGATTTACCTGCTCCGGTTTCGCCGGTAATTATGCTTAAGCCCTTATCAAAGCTAATATCTAGCTTATCAATAAGGGCATAATTTTCTATAGATACAGAACGAAGCATGGTGTGGTTTAGAATTCGGCTGTTGATTCTTTAATTTTTTTATACTTGCTTTCGTTACTCTGATCAACCTCCATCAACAGCTGGTAAACGTTAGATTTATCAATTGCAGGAGCAGTAGAAAAGATGTTTACAATTTCTTCGGCTTTAGTATCAAAAAACATTCGGTTGAGTAGGAGGTATGGATCGGGGCGTTCTCGGTAAACACGCTGTATATCTAAGAGTGCCTGATATACTTGTTCTCTTCCTTCGCTGGGACGCTCAGCCATTCTATCAAGACCTAAACGATGATACTTATAGTTGGCAGAACGTATATGGGTATATCGGCTGCTAAGCATATCTTCTATAATCCAGTAGCGATTCTTATGGTTATTGCTTTCGTATGGCTTCCAACCACTATTTACATCAGATTGAGAATCGACAACAATTTTTTGGGCAGATTTAAATGCTTCTGTTCCGCCGCGAAGCGAGAACGAATCATCATCTAATCCGATAACTAGGTAAGCATAGTATGCCATTATCGCTACTAAGTTAGACGACCTGTTAGTGGGATTATATTCTAGTACATCAAACTCATTAAACTTAAAACGAATGTCGTTATCTAGAAAGTTTATCAAGACGGTGTTGTACGAGCTGCCATACACCGGACGTTGAGACTGCACTTGAAGCGTTGCCTTAAATTCGCCGGAGCTGATTTCTTCGGTAATATTGAATAGAAAAGAGCACTCAATACGCTCTTCCGGAGCATATACACGGTTTGTCCAGCGAGTGTTAGCCATAAACTCCTGTAGCGTTTTTTGCATTGCTGTGTAAACAGTTCGGTTAGTTCCTTGAATACGAGGAGTTGATACGCTTACATTAGCAAGTAGCTCCTGTGCATATATGCTTTGGCTGAATAGCATACACACTAGTATAGCAACAAAAATCCTCATGGCATTATAGGTTTGGTTAACGATTAAAATACGACTCTAGCTTATCTATGATATCTTTAGCAACCTCTTGCTTTTGCTTTAATTCAAAGCTTTGAGGTTTCTCCGTTTTATCAATAATAGTAATTTTGTTTGTATCAACATTGAATCCTGCACCTTTATCGCGCATAGAGTTTAGCACAATGAAATCCAAATTTTTATTTTGGAGTTTCTTCTTTGCATTTTCAAGTTCATTCTCATTTTCTAATGCAAAGCCTACTAAAACTTGATTCTCTTTCTTTATTTTGCCTAGTTCTGCTGCAATATCTTTTGTAGGCATCAGCTCTAGCGTAAGTCCACCATTGTGGCGTTTTATTTTTGATGAAGAAGCTTGCTCTATGCTAAAGTCTGCAACAGCAGCTGCCATAATTGCCCCATTTGTTGAGGGGAAATACTTAGTGGCTGCATCATACATTTCTGCAGCAGTGGTTACGTCAATTCGCTTAATGCGGTTATTGTGTATTTGTATGCTGGTTGGACCACTTACCAGTATTACATCGGCACCTCTTTCTGCTAGCTCTTTGGCCAATGCGTATCCCATTTTACCGGAAGAATAGTTTCCGATAAACCTAACAGGGTCAATTGGTTCATAAGTAGGACCGGCTGTAACTAAAAATGTTTGTCCCCTTAAGGTTTCTTTTTTTGAAAAGTAATTTTGTAAAGCAGCAACAATATTTTCCGGTTCTGCCATTCGTCCTTTACCGCTTAGTCCGCTGGCAAGCTCTCCTTCTTCCGGTTCTATTATTTGGTTTCCAAAAGAACGTAAGGTTTCAATGTTATGCTGTGTAGCTGGATGCTGATACATATCCAAATCCATTGCCGGAGCAATAAATACAGGGCATCGGGCAGAAAGGTAGGTTGTAAGAAGTAGGTTATCGGCAACACCGTTGGCCATTTTAGCCATAGTGTTTGCTGTTGCGGGAGCAATAAGATAAGCATCTGCCCATATACCGGTTTCCACATGGCTGTTCCAATCACCATTCTCAGGGTTATAAAAATCAACCATGATAGGATGTTTAGAAAGCGTTGCCATAGTAAGAGGTGTAATGAACTCTTTGGCTAGTGAAGTCATTATTATCTTAACATCGGCGCCTTCTTTCACTAGCAACCTTACAAATATAGCAGCCTTGTATGCTGCTATACTTCCGGTAATTCCTACTACAATTTTTTTCCCTTTCAGCATAGCATGTAGTGCATTACTTAGCTGTGTTACTTTCTGCTTTTCTGTAGTATATCTTGTTGTTTAAAAACTCGTCAATAGCTATAAGCGTTGGTTTAGGCATACGCTCGTAGTACTTAGAGATTTCAATTTGTTCTCTATTTTCAAAGACTTCTTCAAGATTATCGGTATAGTTAGCAAACTCTTCTAGCTTACGATTGAGCTCCTGCTTCATTTCGGCTGCAATTTGGTTCGCGCGCTTCGCAATTATCATTGCAGACTCATAGATGTTACCTGTAGGCTGAGCAAGCTTAACGATGTTTCTTGTTGTAGTGTTTGTTGGTGTTGATTTTTTAATTTCCATGTGTAATAAATATATCAATTATTTAAGACTTTTATCTATTTCTTTTTCTTCTTCCCGTAGCTCTTTACGGGTTATTTTACCCTTATCGGCATTTATGCTAGCTAGCGATTTCTCGTACATATCCTTTGCCGATTTGGTATATTTAGATTCTGGGTATTCACTTACAAAGTTAAAATATTCGTCAACGGCTTGTTGGTAGCGTTCAACTTGCTTTTCTCGAACGCTATTAGAAGCGTATAAATAGTTAGATCGTAGAATGAGATAAAGCGTTTCTTCTCTATATTTTGTATCAGGATAATCTCTAAGGTTATTTTTTAGTGCATAAATAGCAGCTAGGTAATCTTCTACCTTATAGTAAAATTTACCGGTGTTAAACTGCTTTATAATTAAACGATTAGCCAAATCGTCTGTCATAAGCTGCACCTCTTCTTTCCATTTAGAGTTAGGAAAGCTGTAGTTAAACTCAGCAAAAATAGCAATAGCTTTATTTGTAGGGGTTTGATCTAAATCTGAGCGATATGATGCATCATACAAGCAGACTCCCTCAAGATACGCCGCTTCTTCTGCGAATGGGCTGCGAGGAAATACTTGCTTAAACGAGTTAAAATAATGCTCTGCTGTAAATGGATCCTTATCTAGATAGTAACTTTTAGCCATGTAAAAGTTGGTAGTATCATCACGAGGAGTTCCTCTATTAGTTAGAACCGAAGCCTCAAGTAGGGGGATTGCTCTCTTGTATCTGCCTTTATCATAGTACTTCATTGCAGCATTCCATTTGGCTTCACTGTCACTACTTTTTAGTAATTTTTCATATTTGCTGCACGATGTGCAAAACATTAATACTACAAATGCCGCTAATAAAAGTCTGCTGATTCTATCCATAAAGTTACCCGTTATTAAAACATACAAAAGTACAATTTTTGCACGAATATCAGTAATATCTACAACAAATAGCCCAAACTTATCTTAAAAAATACAAGCTACAGCAAATAACCGGAAGAGATGTACAGATACAAGGCTTAATTTATTGTTAAAATGCATGCGCGAGCTACCCTATTTCAGATAAACCACATTGGCAACTCTTCGTTCACCTTTGTGATCGAAGGTTTTGTTGTCGCTGGGGTAGTTTACTATGCCTTTCTCTCCATATCCCTTGACGTACATGGCTGTAGATCCTCCTCCGTCAAAGTTCATGGCGTCTTTGGCGCCTAGTATTTTGCATAAAAATGCAAGCTCTTTAGTGCTCATACCTGCTGCAAAATTTTCGTGTCTGCCATCAACGGTAATTAGCAGAATAGTTCCGTTTTTAGTAATAGCAGCACAAGTGCGAGGGTGCCTGGTTGTATTAAAGCTGTTATCCGATAAGTTTTCCATCGCATATGCTGTTACCAACATAGGTCCTGCAACCAATATATCTGAACCAGCTAAATCTTTAGCAGCCGTATTTTCATTAGCTAAGCATACAATAGAAACGTTTTTTCCGTTTATTATTATAGCAGAGTTAGAATTATTAATAGCCTCTTTTCCTTGATGGATTACCTCGCCATTAACTTTCATATAATCTACAGACCCTGCGTTCTTCATATCAAAGAACGATGCGTTGACTCCGGCAATAGCATTTGCTTGCTCGCAAAGAGAGCTGGTCACTATCAATGTATCGACACAGTAGCCAATACCCAGCTGGTTTTTCTTTTTGGGCTTAATCTCTAGTATGTTTATAGATTGGGGCGAACTGTAGAGCTCTACTTGAGCACTTTTCCAAGCCACTCCTTTTCTAATACTTTTAGTATCCCACTTTATAGAAACAATGTCGATAGAATCTTTAGCCGTTTGAGCAAAAGAAAAGCTTGTTGCTAAAAAGCCAAACAGTAAAATAAAGGTAAACTTTTTCATAGTGTATGGTACTTAGGTTACCTTACAAAGATAATATTGTTTTGGCAATAAAAAACGGCTGCATATTATGCAACCGTTTTTACTGTAAAGCTTAACAGCTTTTACTTTAAAGTTCCGGACTGAGCTTCGTCAATCATCTTTTGATTTGCTGTGATATAAACTTCTACACGACGATTTTTTGCACGTCCGTCTGCAGTAGAGTTCTCAGCAACCGGTTTGCTCGAAGAGTATCCAACAGTGGTGATACGCTGAGAGCTTATGCCTTGAGCAGTTAAGTAGTTGAAAACGCTTTTCGCTCTATTTTCAGATAGCGGTTGGTTTACGCTATCGCTTCCTGTGCTGTCAGTATGCCCTTCGATGGTAACATCTGTGTCAGGGTTTTGCTGTAATGAGGCAGCGAATTTTGCAAGAGAAGTTTTAGATGTAGCACTTAAATCAGCCTTACCTGTTGAAAAAAGAATTCCAGAATCAAACGTAAGCTTAATGGCTTCTCCGTTATTTACTGTTTCAACTTGTGCTCCATCAACTTGCTTTTTTAACTCTTCGGCTTGTTTATCCATCTTCTTTCCGATAAGTGCACCAGCTACACCGCCTACAACAGCACCAATACCTGCGCCAATAGCAGCACCTTTACCTTTTCCGGCAAGAGCACCAATGCCAGCACCAACAGCAGCACCGCCACCTGCGCCTATTGCCGTACCTTTTGCAGTATTGCTCATAGAGCTACATGCTGTCATGCTTATAATACTTGCTCCCAATAAATAGATAGCAATGTGTTTAATAATTTTCATAAATGTTGTTTTAAGTGAATTACTAAGTTACAAGGTCAATTTTTTTAATACTAACAGATGACTTAAGAATTAGTTTTATTGCTAGTACTAATATAAATATATATACTAATGCAGTACTTATTATCTTAATTTGGCTGCAAATATATTGCTATTTTTTAGTATTGTTAATAAAATCGGTTAAGCCTTCAACAATTTTGCGTACCATTTTTTGTTTAAACTCATTATCAACAAGTTTTGCTTCATCTTCAGGAGAGCTCATAAATAAGCACTCAACCAATACATTTGGATATTCGGTTGGTGAAGATAGCGCAAAGTTAAAGCTGCCTACATTTCCATAGTTTTCAACATCCAGCTCAAGTAGCTTTTTCAATATGGCTGTACTAAGCGGACGATAGCCCATGTGTCGATAATAGGTGCTAGTTCCTTTGGTTGTAATGGGGCTACCTCCGGCATTGTTGTGTACGGAT
>JAVBOE010000128.1:0-15399 GCA_031550925.1 Bacteroidales bacterium
GGAGATTTCTCGCTTCGCTCGAAATGACATTTAAAATAAATCTTAAGTCAGTATAATTTTTGCCATTCTGATAGAGCTTATATTATACCTTTTAGATACTTAATATTACTTTTTACGGTATCCCAAACCTCATCGATTTTACCGTTCCAAATCAGCTTAACCATTGCGGTCGCAAACCCTTTCATTTGGCCAAACTCAACTTTTGGAGGCATAGCTAATGCGCTAGGGTCGGTATGTATGTTTACTAGAACTGGACCGTCTGTTGCAAATGCTTTTTTAATACCTCCTTCAACTTCGTCAGGAGATTCAACTGTAAAACCTTCAATGCCCATTGCTTTGGCAACAGCAGTAAAATCAGGGTTATGCATATCGGTTTGCCAATCGGGTAAGCCGGAAACTTCCATTTCCAGTTTTACCATACCTAACGATCTATTGTTGAATACAACAAGCTTTATTGGTAGCATATACTGTGCAATAGTGGCTAAATCGCCTAGCAGCATTGATATACCACCATCTCCACACAATGCTACCACCTGCTGATCGGGACGAGCCAGTGCCGCTCCTATTGCCATAGGCATAGCATTTGCCATCGATCCGTGATTAAATGAGCCTAGCTTCTCTCGTTTGCCAGTACTCTCTAAATAACGCGCGGCCCAAACACAACACATGCCTGTATCTACTGTAAATATGGCATCTTTATCGGCATGCTTATTTATTAGCGAAGCCACATATTCCGGGGCAATAGCATTTTTTTGCCCTGTTTTAGACGCCACATAAGCCAATACATCCTTTGCTTTACTATATATTTTCAGTTGCCCTTTCAGAAAGCTGTCGTCTTCTTTTTCTTTAATCATGGTGATAAGGGCTTTCAGTGTATCTTTTATATCTCCACCCATAGCCATCTCCACTCTTGCACGTCTGCCAATGTGTTCAGGATGTATATCTATCTGTACAATTTTACAATCTTTAGGCATGAATCCTTCATAAGGAAAATCGGTACCAAGTAGTATTAACAGCTCTGCATCGTGCATGGCCGCATAAGCAGAAGGTAAGCCAAGAAGACCAGTTATTCCAACTTCATATGGGTTATCATATTGAATGACCATTTTTGATTTAAAGCTATATCCAACAGGAGCCTTAATCATAGAGGCTAGTTTTACTACTTCGGTGTGGGCATCTTTTGCTCCCAGGCCACAGAACAGGGTAATTTTTTTTGATGAGTTAATCAGCTCTGCCAATTGCTTCAACTCAGAGTCCTGAGGGCGATATACGCTTTTAGAAGGAAGAGCAAAAGATGTGGTAGGAGCATCAACGGCATCTTCAAATGTTAAGTCGCCGGGCAATCCTAATACTGATACTCCTTTTTTCTGTATGCTATACTGTAAAGCGGCTTGCAGCATACGGGGGGAATTGTTGAGGTGTAACAGCAATCTGATTATAGCCGCTACAATCGTCAAATAGCTTTATAGTATTTGTTTCTTGAAAGTATGACATGCCAAATTGAGAAGAAGGACAAGTGGACGCAATGGCAAAGACAGGAGTGCTGGCGTGATGTGCATCGTATAAGCCATTAATGAGGTGAACGTGTCCGGGACCGCTACTTCCGGCACAACAACCTATGCCATTTAGCTGAGCCTCAGCCATTGCTGCATAAGCACCAGCTTCCTCGTGACGAACGTGTATCCATTGTATATCTTTTTGTCTTCTAACAGCATCATTAACCCTGTTTAGGCTGTCTCCGGTAACGGCATATATTCGTTTAATACCCGCTTGTTTAAGCGTTTCGATCAATTGATCGGCTACTTTTTTTCCCATAATTTATGTGTGATTTAAGCTTGTTATTAGAATGTCAATTTAGTAACATACGAATGGTGATTTTGTGAATCATATTTTTGCGATTTAGCACTCGTTAGCTTATTTTAAGAAAACTAACTATTTACTAAAATCGTTGAACGCCTTGATTTTAACAAATTGTATTTTTGAAAAAAGGTACTTATTAGCAGCTTTTAGGCAGATTGTGGATAAGTTGAATGGTGTTAATCCATCATTTAGTCTAAATTTGTTCTGCTTAAAATTTATGCAAGAAATTACTAGTTTAAATTATATACATTAATGATCATGAAGCAAACGCTAACATTTAACCCTTCTACTATTTCCTCAACGGCAAGTAGAATTAACGTAGATGCTTGGGATGTAAGTATCGAAACCTTTGATAACAAGGAGTATCTGAAATCATTTTATTCCCTGTTAGATTATCTTAATCCCGAATTTCGCACAAAGTATGGTAACATACAAGGAAACGAGTTCAGTATTCCTCACGGCTCAATAGTTGTCAACTTGAAGTTAGATAACGAAAGGTTATATATAAACGCGCCTTTCCTTTCATTGCCGGAGAAGAATAGAGTTCCACTTCTACGTCAGGTGGCAGGGTTGAATATGAATAATATAGATTTGGCTCAGATTGCGCTGAAAAATAATCAGCTGTATTTTGAATACGATTGCCCTATCGCCTTGGTAAATCCATGGAAAATCTACTACATTCTTGAGGAAATTTGCCGCATAGGCGATAAGTACGACGATGAGTTCGCTACAAAATTTGGCGCAGAGCGCATTTACGAACCTAAGGTAACTCCTTACGATGCTCAAACAGTTGATGCTGTTTATGGCGTTATTCAGCTTAGCTGTCAAGAAGCGCTAGAGGCTGTTAAGTATTTCGAGGGTGGTCGTAAATTTGGTTTTGCATGGAATATAATAGCAACTACTTTGCGTAAGATTTTATACTATGCACACCCACAAGGTCAGCTGATGAATGATCTTAATAAGGTTATTTGGGAGCATGATCGCGAAGATATTCCTCTACCAGAAGTTGTGACTCAAAGTAAAGCTTTCATGGAGAAGTTGCAAAAGATGACAAAGGAACAGATAGCAGAAGATCTTTACTATGTAGAAACATTTGTTCCGGCAAAACGTCGCTCTATTCTTAAGAACATTCAAGAAAACTTTGAAGGAACATTTGATAGAGCAACCGAAGCCTTAGAACAAGAGGACTATATGGCATGCTGTATGATGATTACCTACAATTTCTACAACATGTACTTCCATAATAACGTACAAGACGATCTAAACAACCTTGTGGCAAGCGCTATGATGAAAGCATCGGCCAAACCATGGGAAGAAGCAGCCCCGATTTTACATGGTGCTATGGAAAATATTATGGAGGGAAACCTTACTCCAGCAAATATGGATATGAGTGATTACCTGAAAGCTATGCAGCAAGGTTTTCAAAACATGATGTCTTCTATGTTGGGAGGTAAGAAAAAGAAATAATTTAACTAATAACACGAAGAACTATGTCACAAAATATATACAATGCTGTTTTTAAAGTAAACCATGCAGGAGGTTCGGGCAGCTGTTTTTACCTAAAATCAATTAACCTGTTTGTTACAAACTTCCACGTAGTGGATGGATATCATAATCTGGCTATTCAGGATAATAATAAGAACTCTTTTCTGGCAAAAGTTGTATTAGTAAATCCTGAGACCGATATTGCGTTGCTTGCTGCAGAAGGTGATTTTTCTGCCCTTCCGGATGTTGCTTTAGCTGATGTTGAAACTGCAATTGGTCAGAAGATCAATGTTGCAGGTTATCCTTTTGGTATGCCGTTTACGGTTACAGAGGGTACAGTTTCATCTCCAAAGCAGCTGATGAATAACAGCTACTATATTCAAACAGATGCTGCTGTAAACCCTGGTAATAGCGGAGGTCCAATGTTTAATGCTGAAGGTAATGTAATAGGTATTACCGTTAGCAAGTTTAACGAGGCCGACAATATGGGCTTTGGTATTCCTGTTGAAAGACTGAAAAAAGTGCTAGAGGATAGCAAAGACTTAGACACAACTACATTTAATATACAGTGTAGTAGCTGCGATAGTTTGATTTCTGATGAAGAAGAGTTCTGTCCTTCATGCGGAGAAAAATTACCTGAGAATATTTTCAAGGAAAGAGGCCTAACAGAGTTTGCGGAATTTTGCGAAAAGGCTATCGAAGAAATGGGTATTAACCCAATTATTGCGAGGGTAGGGTATGAGCGCTGGAAATTCCATAAAGGTAGTGCTGAAATCAGAATGTTTATCTATGATAGGTCATATCTATTTGCTACATCTCCTCTTAATATCCTTCCTAAAAAAGATTTGGAACCTGTGCTGACCTACCTATTGAGTTCAGAAAACAAGCCTTATCAGCTAGGACTAGATGGAAGTCAGATATATATTTCATACAGAGTTCACATGTCTGATGTATTCTCAGATTATGCCGGCGAAGTGCAGAAAAATCTTACCAACCTTGCGTTTAAGGCCGATGAATTAGACAACTATTTAGCAGATACTTATAATTGCGAATTATCGGAGTATGCAAAAAAGGATGCCGTTTAGCTGTATATAAATAATACAAAAAGACCTGTGCATGTATTGCACAGGTCTTTTTGTTTATGTTGAGGTAAATTGCTACTTTTATTTTGCTCAAAAACATTACTGACCAATGAAAAAATTATTTCTCTATGCCACTTTGATAGTACTTGTAGTATCATGCAGTACTAAAAACGAGAATAAGTATGCCGGATCAAAAACTCCTTACCTATTCCAGAAGGTAGAGTACACAATACCTCCGGAAGGATACTTTCCATTTTATATTGATTATACTGGTAGGCATGGCTCTCGTTATATGGGCGATCCTACAGAGAAAATGATTGCAGAGGTGGTGCAAAAAGCAAAAAACGAGAACCTGTTTACTTCTAAAGGACAGCAGCTGCTAGAGCAGGCTAATAGCTTTATCGGAGTGAATGAAAACAGCTATGGACTTCTTACAGATATTGGTATGCAAGAACTGGAAGAGATTGGAACGAGGATTTTAAACCAGTATTCGGATATTTTTAGAGGACGTGCATTAAAGGTGTTAACTACAGAAAAGGAAAGAACTATACAAAGTGCGAAGGCATTTATTTCTTCGTATGCAAATATATACAGTACAACTACTATAGAGCAGGAAGCGGATACAGCGCAAACAACACTTAGATTTTTTGATTATTCAGATGAGTACAATAATTACAGAAAAAGCAACTATATTACAACAGTTGTGGATTCGATACGCGCTTCTGCCGACAATGAACAGCATACTAAAAATGTATTAGGCAGGATTTTTGAGAGCGATTTCATTGAACAGTTAAATGCTGGAATAGCCCTATCAGATGGTAGTACATGCGATTCTAGAAAGTTTGTAATGTCATTATATGATTTATATACATCAACATTTTCGTTGGCAAGCGATGTAGTGAGTAAGTACAATTTAGACTTTAGTCAATACTTTAACACCCAAGAGCTGCAATGGTTTGATGGAGCAACATCGTGCCGCAGCTATATGACTCTTGGTCCAGGATTTGATGTCAATGGCATTCAGATTAAGGTTGCTGCGCCTTTACTTATTGGCATTCTCAAAACAGCAGACAGCGTAATAAATGGCAAGCAGCTTGACGCCTACCTAAAATTCGGCCATGCTGAAACAACTACACCGCTTTCTACTCTTATGGAAATAGAAGGTGCAAATAAATCTGCCAACTCTATATTGGACTTCTATAAGTATTGGAATGCTGGGAATATTGCTCCAATGGCAGCAAATATCCAGCTGGTGCTTTATAAAAGTAAAGAGGCTGATAAGCCAATATTGGCAAAAGTCTTGCTTAATGAGCAGGAGGTAAAAATCCCTGTTGAAACAGCTATATATCCATACTATAAATGGGAGGATGTAAAAGAGTACTACTACAATAAGCTAAATAGATTGGGTATAGCTATTGATATGCAACCTCTTGAGCTGCTTAAAACGCTTAAATAATAACAAATCCATTAATCAAAGTTCCACCAAATATTTCGTTTTGGCTTATCTCCAATGGTATAGGGTTCGCCTATGCGAGGCACGGTAATACTTATGCCTAAAGAGTCGGCAATCGGTAAAAGCCTTTCTATTGGTTCGTTCCAAGGGTGATATGTCGCGGAGAACTTAGCCCAATGTACGGGCAGAATCATTTCTGCTTTAAGATCTATGGCTGCTTGTGCAGTCTGCTCTGGATAGCAATGACTAGAGGGCCAGTAGGGGCTATACTGTCCGTTTTCAAGTATTACCAAATCAAAAGGTCCGTGTTGAGTACCAATATCTTTAAAGTGCTTGTTATAACCTCCGTCTCCGCCAATAAATATTTTATATTCATCCAGCTTAAGTACGTAAGACGACCAGAGTGTCTTATTCTTTTTATGCCTTCTGCCCGAAAAATGCTGAGCTGGAGTAGAAGTAAGAATTATATCGTTTTGTATGTTAACAGAGTCTCCCCAGCTTACTTCTTTTATTAGGCTTTCATCATATCGCCAGCTTGTTAACGTGCGCTTTATCCCTATTGGTATTATGACCTTTGTATTTTTCTTTCGCAGCTTTCTAACGGTTTTATAGTCCATATGATCGTAATGATCGTGTGTGATGAGTAGCATATCAATCGGAGGAAGGTTCTCCAGCTGATATATATTACTACCATCAAAATTACGGTTAACAAATGATATAGGCGACCCATATCCCGAGAAAACAGGATCGACTAAAATATTAAAATTTTTATAGCTGATTAAATATGAAGAATGGCCAAACCATATAATAGTAGGGATGTTGAATATAGTGTCTTTAAGATTGGTTTTTACCGATGGTATGGTTTGTGATAATGTTGGTTTTTTGAATCTGCTGTACCGTTCTTTTCTGAACTTACTACTAGGCACATTTGAGCGATTGATGGTATCAATTTTTTTGTAAGGGTTTTGAAATGAACCATCTTTGTAATTCGGTAATGATGCAAATTCTTCTTGCTTTTTTGGGATTGCTAAAAAAAGATAGATAGTAGGATGTAAATTATTGATTTACACATGTAATAAAATTAAAATCTATACTTTTTGACCAATCCCGCTTTTTTTTGTCAGGATATTTTCCGGTGGACTTAATGGCATTGCATGATACTACTGTAAAAAGTGTTACTACTCCTACAATACAGAGGTATATGCTCAAATTTTTCACTTATCAAAATATTGTTGTAGATCGCGCTCAAAAACTTTTCGGCTAACTATACGGTAGTGTGGTTGATAGGCATCGTTATATGCTTTGCTGTGATGCATCATATATTTACCTGCATTAAGTAATGAGTCTATGGCTCTTTTATCGCTATCATAGTTGGGTAGAGATAAGTTCATAGAGTTAATAACATCTTCAATTGAAGACCATTCTTTCTTCCACTCATCTATTGATGGCGATTTGACACCATTTACACTTTCAACAAAAGCATCAAAGAAAACATTGTATGGTACTTTATCTTCTTTAATAACGCTAAGATTAATGCGGTAAAAGTTGTGCTGCCATCCGGTTGGCTCTACTTCAGGATTGGTAGATGTTTCAAAAGATGCCAGTTCGCTATCTAAATAAAGGCGAGCAGCGGAAGTATCGGCAATGATATGTCCCGGACCAAACTTATCCTGAAAAAAGTTCTTGTACAAATCTTGTAATGTTGACAATGGATACAGCTTCAGCTGTTGCTCTACAGACGATTTTACCTGTTGGCTGAAACCATTATTTGATAAGCAACATATAGCTGAAAAGCAGGTCAGTAGTATTGCTAATTCTTTCATGTATTGGAGGATTGATTGTATCTGTTAAAGATATAAAAAATATACACTTGAGGTTTAAGTATATTCTCTTTTAGGTTATTATTTGAAACAAATTTATTGGTGTGGCTGTTTAAGTGTTAGTTTTATTCTAGCGGATTGTCTGAATAATAAAATAATTGAAGTATTTTTGTAGTCAAAACCTACCTAAATATCAATTTTAATCAAACTAATTTAAGTTAAGAAATGAGTCACACTAAGGTTATTGCGACAATTGGACCTACATCAGAAGATAAAGGTATAATGCGCGAATTGTTTAAGGCAGGGGTAAATGTATGTAGAATGAATTTTTCTCATGGTGGACATATTGAGCAAGGAGCTAGAATTCAGAATGTAATAGAGCTAAACAAGGAGTTAAGTACAAATGTAACAATACTGGCCGATTTGCAAGGGCCTAAGCTAAGAATAGGAGAAGTAGAGAATAATGGCGTAATACTGGAAGGTGGTAAAGAAGTTGATTTTGTTACCACTCCAATACTTGGGACAGCAAAAGAGTTGTATATGAGCTACACCGAGTTTCCTCTGGATGTAGAAAAAGGAGAATTTATATTAATTGATGATGGAAAAATAAAGCTTGAGGTTATTGATACGAATAAAAATGACAGAGTTAAGACAAGAGTGGTGTATGGCGGACTTCTTTCATCTAAAAAAGGCGTAAACCTGCCTAATACCAATGTTTCTTTGCCCAGCTTAACAGAAAAAGATCTACAAGATGCGTCATTTGCACTAGAGCATAATGTTGACTGGATAGCGATGTCTTTTGTTCGTTCTGCAAAAGATTTACTACCTCTTCGCGAGCTGATTCACGCAAAAAAAAAATCAGTAAAGATTATTGCTAAAATAGAAAAACCGGAGGCTCTAAATGATTTAGATGCTATTATAGATGCGTTTGATGGCATTATGGTTGCACGTGGAGATTTAGGGGTAGAGATTCCTTTTGATCGTGTACCAATGATACAAAAATCCATTGTAAAGAAGTGTATCGAAAGAGGAAAGCCTGTAATCATTGCAACGCAGATGCTAGAGAGCATGATAACTAGCTTTAGTCCTACACGTGCAGAAGCTAACGATGTTGCCAACGCTGTACTTGATGGCGCCGATGCTGTTATGCTTAGCGCGGAAACATCGGCGGGTAAGTACCCTGTAGAGGCTGTAAAAGCTATGCGCCAGATTATTAATTGGACTGAAACGAACGGCTTTCAGTATAACAGAGAAACGCTTCCGGATATTAATAGTAAAACATTTCTTGCTGATTCTATTTGTTTGAATGCATGTAGGATGGCTAGTTTGGCGAATGCAAAAGCAATAGTTGTATTTACCTATTCCGGCCACACAGCCTTACGCATTGCCAGCTCTCGTCCCGAAGCAGAGGTGTTTGTATTCACTAGCAATCAGTTAATTGTTCGTAAGATGGCGCTTGTTTGGGGCATGCATGCGTATTACTCGATTGATATTGATAATATAGATAATGCCATAGAGCAATCTATTGCTAATCTAAAAAAACGTGGATACATAAAAGAAGGAGATGTAGTTGTGCATGTTGGTAGTACGCCTTTTGAAGAAAAAGGTAAAACAAATATGATTAAGCTATCGCGAGTATAAATTTAGTACTTAGACTATGAATAACCACCTCTTTTTGGGGTGGTTATTTATTTAAGCTAAATTTGTATCCGACAAAACTATATGAATATACTATACCAATAATCAATAGTAGCATGGCATTGAAGAATAAATTATATAGAGCAGGCTCAATCTGTATGATTGTACTGGGAATACTACACACCCTTTACTTCGTATTTTCTGTAATGACTGAAGAGCCCGTTATCTACGGAACGTTGGCAAATGTTACAAAGAAAGGTGTTGCGTGGTTCTTAGGCGAGCGTACCCTGCTTGCATACTATAATGGTTATAGCCTGTCAATGGGGCTATTGCTAATCAGTTACGGATTATTAACGCTTGTAACAAAACGTACATGTAAGGCTACCATGCTTAGCGTTGTTATTTCGTTTGCCGCTTTTATTATAAGCGTGGTTTACTTTCATGTACTGGCTTATGTGCTAATGGCGTTGAGCTTTATTTGTTATGCAATGTCGTTAGTAGTAAAAGAGAAGGGTAAGTCAAATAGTATATAAACCTTTTTAGTTTATATTTTATTATTTGCTAAGCGCCTTCATGACTAACTCTTCCATTATCTTGTAGGCATCAAGGTTTGGATGAATACCATCTTCTGCATATTTTTTAGGTAAGCCGCCTTCACTGTCCACCAATGTTGTGTGGTAGTCAACGTAAGTTATATTGTTTTTGGTGGCATAGCTTTTAATCATGTCATTTAGCGTTACAACATCTTTTGCAGGACTTAGCTCTTTACGCCAGGGAAGCTGCTTTGCAGGTAATATCGAACATAGAACAGTTTTTATTCCGTTGTGTTGTGCCAGTTCTGCCATAGAAATAATATTATTAAGGATATTTTCCAGAGAAATATAACCGTTATTGCGTGCAATATCGTTGATACCAGCAAGAATAACCACTGTTTTTGGCTTAAGGTTAATTACATCGGAGCGAAATCGTACAAGCATTTCCGAAGTTGTCTGTCCGCTTATCCCTCTGCCGACGAAGCCATTATTAGAGAAAAAATCAGGATCAGTAGTAACCCACATTTCCGTTATCGAGTTTCCATAGAAAACAATATTTACAGGAGTAGCTATAGCTTTATTCTGTTCCTCATATCGTTTAAAGTTTGCCCAGTCGCGTTCTTGTGCAGCAGCATATTCGTTAAAGGAAAACATAGCGATAAGAATGAATGCTATTTTTGCTGATACTTTCATGGTAGAGTTGTGTTTTTTGAGGTTGTTTATATAAAGTCCAACAAATAGTTACCCTTATAGCTAAGGCAATATTTTGATTTTTAATGAAAGTCTTAAAATCCTTAAATTTTGGAGTCTATTTAATGCTATTTTTCTAACCTTTTTTTGATGAAAGAGACCATAAACGCCACCGTATCATCAATGCCTAATATAGATGCATCAATGGATAGATTGTACGATGTGGCTGCCCCCCATTCTTTTTCGGTGTAGTAGTTATAGTATGCAGCCCGGCTTTTGTCTGTTTTAGTTATCAGCTCTTTTGCTTGGGCTTCGGTTATTTGTAACCTCCCTACAATATTATGAGTCCTTATTTCCTTGTTGGCATGAATGAAAAAACTTAGGCAATTGGGATTATCTCTAAGTACATAGTCGGCACAGCGCCCAACGAGCACACACGATTCTTTCTCTGCAATTGTTCGAATAGCATTACTTTGCAGCTCAAACAGTTTTTCGTTCGATAGCACATCGCTATATGGCATAAATATACCCATATTAGTGAATCCCATAGGAAATACATGCGAAAAACCTTTAGAGGTATGCTCATCAGCCTTCTCAAAAACTTCGGTAGATAAGCCGCTTTGTTGGGCTGCAATAGCCAGCAGCTCTTTATCGTAAAAGGAGATACCTAACGTTTCGGCAAGTTTTTTGCCAATTTCTCTGCCTCCGCTGCCAAGCTGGCGACCAATGGTTGCGATGATTTTCTTTTCCATGTGATAAAAGTTAATCGTTAATTGTAAAGCGAAAGAGATCTAAAAAGTCTAGAAATCTAAAATAATCAAACTTTTTGAATTATCTATATTACCGTAGATTTTGTTCTTTCATCTTTCGTCTTTGTTTTATTCTCCTTTCTCTTTCTGCCGGAAAATTACTAATATTGTGCAAACCTAAATCACGCTATCATGAATTCCCTAACTAAAATTAAAAGTCTAACCGTTATGGGGCTTTTCGCAGCCCTTACCTTAACCAGCTGTAATATGAAAGAAAAAGTTGATCTTGTTATCAAAGGTGGAACGATATATACTGTTGATAAAGATTTCTCTACATGCGATGCTGTGGCTGTAAAAGACGGTATTATTGTTGCCGTAGGTAGTCAAGAAGATATCTCAGAAAAATACGATGCAGAAAAGGTTATAAACCTTGAAGGTGCAACCATGTACCCGGGCTTTAACGATGCGCATGGGCATACTTATATGCTTGGCGAGAGTCTTAAAAGAGTTGATTTACGTGGTGCTACATCATTTGAAGAGATACTGGGGCGGCTTAAAAAACGATATGATGAAGAAAAACCTGCTTTTCTTTCGGGCGAAGGATGGGATCAAAACCTTTGGCCTGTAAAGCAGTTCCCCGATAATAAAGAGCTGAGTAAAATGTTCCCCGATATTCCGGTTATTCTTGAAAGGATAGATTTTCATGCCGTAATTGTAAACGATAAAGCTATAGAAATGCTTGGTGTGAAACCCGGAGATCCATCTATACCTGCAGGCGAGGCGATAGTGAAAGACGGTCGTTTTACTGGAGTTTTCTTAGAGAATATGGGTGTTAGATTTTATGGCGTTTTACCCGCGAACGACAAAGGTTATACCCGCGAAGTATTTGCATCGGCAGAGCAAGAGTGCTTTAAGTATGGTTTAACATCGGCAACTTCGCCGGGCTCTTCGGGGGGAGATCTGTTTATTCTTGAGGTGTTAGACTCTATGTACACAGAGGGTATCCTTAAGCTAAGGCTGGATAACATGATGAACCCGACACCCGAAAATACTGCACGTTTTACTAAGCCATACGTTAACGGTAGGTTGAGAATAGCCGGTATAAAATTATTTGTTGACGGGGCGCTTGGTTCGCGTGGTGCGCTGATGTTAGAGCCTTATTCTGATATGAAGAGTACTAAAGGTCTTCAGGTAACTACCGATGAGGAGTTCGAGAAGGCATGCTCATGGGCATACGAGCATGGCTTTCAGGTATCAACTCATTGCATTGGCGATGCAGCTAATAGAATAGCGCTTAATCATTATATAAAATTCTTACCCAAAGGAAACGATAGGAGATGGAGAATAGAGCATGCTCAAATACTCGACTCTGCAGATTTCGATAAGTTTGGAGAGTATAGTATTGTTCCGTCTATTCAGCCTACGCACGCTACATCAGATATGCTGTGGGCGGTAGATAGGGTAGGCTCTCGTATAAAAACGGCATATGCTTACCAACAGCTGTTGAATCAGTTGGGGTGGCTACCTAGCGGAACAGACTTCCCAATAGAATCGGTAAATCCGGTATATACATTTTGTGCTGCGGTATATAGAAAGAATCTTGACTTTGTACCCGAAGGTGGTTTCCAGATGGAGAATGCGCTATCTAAAGAAGATGCGCTACGCTCAATGACAATATGGGCAGCTAAAGCGTCGTTTGAAGAAGCAAACAAAGGTAGTATAGAGCCTGGAAAATATGCCGATTTTACGGTTCTTGATAGAGATATTATGACTGTTGAAGAGAAAGATGTTCCTGCAGCAAAAGTTCTTAAAACATTTGTTGGCGGAGAGTTGGTATATAGTGCAAAATAGCTGAAGGTACAAAATTGGAAGTTAGTATCAAGTCTAATTTGCCAAACAAGAAGTTGGCTGAATCAGTTTCTTGTTTGGCAAATTACAGTATGTGAGTATGTTACCTGTGCTATTTAGAATAATGTCCTTTTTAAACTTTCAATCCCTTAAACAGTCAAATTACTTAAACCACTCTAGCCTTATGAAAAATAAATACACCATTCTGTTCTCAATCCTTTTTTTATTGTTTTTTGTTGCATGTCAGCAGAAACCGTTGGATAAAGAAAAATTCCTTACTTATTACGAGAAGAACGACTACAATCGTACCCCCAGCTATGATGAAACCATTGAGTACTGCAAGCTGCTTGCTGCTAACTCATCGAAGGTACATTATACTACTATCGGAACATCTCCGCAGGGTAGAGAAATTCCGCTTCTAATTGTAGATAAAGATGGCTATACAACGGCATCACAAGTTAGAGATAACGGGCGCATAGTTGTTCTAGCAGAGGCTTGCATACATGCGGGAGAACCGGATGGCAAAGATGCCGGATTAATGTTTATCCGCGATATTGCCTTGTTTGATGAGCAACCTGGTATTTTAGATAATGTCACTTTCCTATTTATCCCTATACTGAATGTGGATGGGCACGAAGATTTTGGCGAACATTATCGTATCAATCAGAATGGTCCTATTGAAGTAGGAGCGAGGTTTACAGCGCAACGCTATAACATGAACCGCGATTTTGTTAAGGCAGACGCGCCCGAAACGCGCTCATTCCTTAAGCTATATACCGAATGGATGCCCGAAATATTTATTGATATCCATGTAACTAACGGTGCCGATTTTCAGTATGTTTCAACCTATGGATTGGATCGTTGCGGATTTCTTGCCGGTAGTATGCTTGATTGGAGCATGAATGTATTTGAGAAAGAGCTATGCGAGCGTATGGAGCAGGATGGGTTTCCCATATTTCCATATTACTTACCTGTAAGAGACCCTAAATATGCGCCGGGAGCAACAGCAAGTGTTTTTGCCCCACAGTATTCTAACGGATATGCATCAGCAAATAATAGGATTGGCTTGTTGGTAGAAAACCACATTTATAAGCCGTACAAAGATAGGGTAGATGCTACCTATCTTTATATGAAAAATTCGCTGCAAATAACCGGAAAACATGCCAAAGAGCTACAAGAGCAGATAGCCAAAACCGATGAGTTTGTTTCTTCTTCAGAATTTAGGAAAGACTCGCTGGCTCTTGCTTATAGGATAGATATGAATAAGCCTATTAAAGTTCCGTTTTTGGCATGGAAAGACACCACAGTCATTAGTGATTTGTCGGGTGGTAGCTGGAGTTACTGCGATTATAGTTCGCCTATAACAGCTGACTATTGGCTATATCAATCATTTGAAGGAGAGCAAAAAATCAAGCTGCCCGAGGCATACATTATTCCGCAAGAACAACTGGAAACCATTGCTCTGCTTGATGCTCATGGTATTGATTATATCCGTTTGCAGAAAGACGAAACAATGGAAGTGGAATCTTATCATTTTACAGATGCGGAATGGTCGCAAGTGCCATACGAAGGACGAATTACGCTGAATGCCAGTTACATTCCCATAAAAGAGACGATAACCTATCATGCGGGAGATGTAATAGTTACAGCTGCTCAGCCTAAAGTGCAGTTGATTGCCCATTTGCTCGAACCTAAATCGCCTACTTCTTTGGTGTACTGGGGGTTCTACAATAGCTATATTAAAGCACCTAACGAATTTTGGATTAGCCTAAGCTATATGGAGGTAAAAGGTCGTGAGTTGCTTGCAAAAGATCCTGCTTTAAAAGCAGAGTTTGAGGCAAAGAAACAGAACGATCCGGTTTTTGCAAAAGATCCGAATGCTATCCTAAGCTTCTTTATGGATGAGGTAAAAGAGCGTGTTGGTTTGGGCGTTAACCGCTATCCTGTAGGGAGGGTTATGTAGCTTATTGTTGAACACATAAATAAAATAGCAAAGGTTGAGTTAAGTTACCTAATCAAAGCTGAAATATTTTCTCTTAGTGGGCTTGTAGTTCTGTCAAGTAATTGATAATAGCGAAGATAAAAAAGCCTTGTAGATAAAAATCTTACAAGGCTTTTTTATTTTGCGGAGAGAGAGGATTTTGTGCCTTACTCTGACCGCTATGATAATCAATATCTTAAAACTCTAAACTCAGAAGTGTTACCGATTTTGTGCTTCCGGCATTGCCGCGATTTGCTGTG
>JAVBOE010000065.1:0-48169 GCA_031550925.1 Bacteroidales bacterium
CGACAGCTCGCCTCCTCTCCTCAAGCTTAACTTTTCTTTAAGCTCATCTTTTTCTCCTTTTCTAACCCCCGTGAAATCCCAAGCTGATACTCTTGGACGCTCTTGTAAGTGAATATGTAACGTAACTTTATCATTGTTAACATTAAGCCCCTTAAGCTCTACATCTGAGAAGATACGCTGCATCCACAGCTTTTTCATTAAAAATTGAAGATCTTGTCCCGGAATAACAATGGTATCTCCTTTTACTATTCCTATAATAGATTCTATTTGAGAAGTATTTAAATATTCTAAGCCTGTAATAATAACATCCTCAACAACATATTTTTGCGGTTTCGAGTAATTAAAATCAACATTTGCAGGAGGTATAACTAGCTGTGTAGAGTCTTGAGCAAATACATTAAAGCAAAATATCGAAATAACTGTTGTGAGTAATAGCTTCCTTATCATACTGGTATTGGGGCTTAGTTATTGTTATAGCTGTTCGCTTATCTTTCCAAATCTTCTTTCTCGTTGTTGATAATCTGCAATGGCTTTTATCAGCTCTTCTTCTCCAAAATCCGGCCAAAGTATATCCGTAAAATACAGCTCCGTATAAGCCAATTGCCATAGTAAGAAATTACTTATACGTTGCTCTCCGCTTGTTCTAATTAATAGTTCAGGGTCTGGTATTCCCTTCGTGGTCAGGTATTGCTCAAAAGCATCTTCTGTAATATTTTCTATGCTTGTTTTGTTATTTAGCACATCGGTTGCATATTTTTTAGCGGCCTCAACTATTTCCCATCTTGCACTATAGCTTAATGCCAGTGTAAGCATTAGTCCTGTATTTTGGGCCGTAAGCAAACGGGCTTCTTGCAGCTTTTTCTGCACCTCATTGGGTAAGGATGCTTCGTCACCAATAACATTTAGCCGCACCCCATTTTTATGCATCGATTCAATTTCGTTATCTATAGCATTAGCAAGCAAAATCATTAAGGCTTCAACTTCATCTTTGGGTCTAGCCCAATTTTCGATAGAAAAAGTATATAAGGTTAAATACCGAATCCCTATTTTTGCAGCAGCCTCAACAACGCCCCTAATGGGTAAAACACCGCTCTGGTGCCCTTTTACCCGCTGTTCTCCTCGCTGTTTAGCCCAGCGCCCATTGCCATCCATAATAATAGCAACATGTTGTGGTATATGGCCTAAGGAAGTATCTACACTCATTTATAGCTATTTTTTCTTTTTCTTCTTTATTCTGTTGCTATCATTCTCCGATTTGCCTTCCAGCTTTTTCGTGCTAACACCTTTTTTCAGGTCTTTAGCAGCACTTTGAGCAACGTTTACCTTATAAGTTCTATCCTTTAAGCCCCTCATCTTTGCGGGACTAAGGTTTCTTCTATAAGCATCGCAACGCCAGTTAGAGGCAAAACGATAGGTAAGGCTTAGCGTTATGGTATGCACCCAATCGTCGTTTATTAAGCTGAAAGATTCGCTGCCCCTATTAGTAAAGCCATCTACGTAGTCGTAAAACATTTTCTTAAACGTCCACTCTCCTGCAAGTGTAAGACGTCTGGCAGGCGAAAATTTCACTCCCAACCCTATAGGTATTTCAAAAATAATCGATTGCTTAAAAGTCTCTCCCGGCTTACCATATATTTCGGGATAAGTATTTGCCGCTACATCAAGCCTAGGATTATTATTATAGCTATTACTGCCCATAAAGTTTGCGCCTATCCCCAATGCTAAATATGGGCTGAAAACATTTCTCCGCCTCATTTCTAATGGCGCATATGGAAGGAAATTCACCTCGAATATTCCATCTACCATTACCATAGACCTGTCGAATGCCATTCCGCTTCCTGTGGGAAAACCGGGCAGGTCTCCATAATAGTCTAAGGATGAACCTTCAACTCTAGCATATCCCGCTTGTCCGCGTATCGCAAAATATGGGTTAATATTATATCTATACAGCAATCCAGCCAATGGCTTAGAATTATATAAAAGATTGCTCTCGTTAAAATCTCCTATATACATTGCTACCCCTCCAAAAATTCCTACATCATGCTTTTCAATGGGGTTAATAAGACTACTTCCCTTCCTTTGAGCAAAGGAACCCACATTGAAAACCAAAAGAAAAAGAGCTAACAAAAATACATGTCGCTTATGTAACACTCTATTTTTCAATTTATTAATTTTCGTATTACGATGATTAATTATAAACAAACTGCAAAGGTAATAAAAAAGCAAAAGCTTCAACCTATTGTTTTAGTGATACTCACCTAGTTTCTAGGATCAACACCCCAATGCAGCTTATTTCGTAATGTTCTATAAAAATTACTACTATTTAATTTTATAAGCTTAACGGCAAAAGGAGACTTCGCTATTGTTAGCTCTGTTCCGTTATTAACGTCAAACATCTGATTATCTATTGTAACCATCGCCTTTTCTGCCCGTGTTTGTATTTTGCATGTAACAACTGAGCTATCGGGGATAACAATAGGCCTAATTGTAAGATTATGTGGTGCAAGCGGCGACAAAATAAGGTTGGATGCTGACGGCGAAACAATAGGTCCGCCCACACTCATAGAGTATGCCGTAGATCCTGTAGGTGTTGCAATAATTAAACCATCCGACCAATAGGAAGCAAGAGGTTCCCCGTCAATAGCAACCGACAGCTCGATTAATGATGGTTCTTTACGCTGAATCGTAACTTCGTTAAGAGCATGTGGAGAATGCTTTGAATTTAAAAAATCTCCTGAAACCATTAAAGTGCTTCGCTCTTCCAGCTCGTATTCTCCCGCTAAAATCTGACTAAGCGAGGTTTCTGCTTCTTTACTCGAAATGTATGACAAAAAACCCAATCGTCCTATATTTATTCCAACCAAAGGAATGTCGCGCTCACTGGCAAATCGTGCAGCATCTAAAAAGGTTCCGTCTCCTCCTACGCTTAGCATGAACGCTGTTCCTTCAGGAATATCTCTGCTATGACAATAGGTAGCGTAACAGCATTTGCTTTTTAGCAAACCATAGAAAAGCTCATATACACATAGCTCAACCCCTTGTTTTTCTAAAAAATCAAGGATGCTAATAATACGAGGGATATTCTCTAACGCTGTGCTTCTACCGTGTATAGCAACTTTCATAGGTTAACCTGTTAGGCATTTTTATACTAAAGCTGAAAACCAGGTATGTAAGATTTATATACCTCGCTCAAAAACTGGGGCAAGTTATACTTTTTTAGTTTTTTATACACCTTTTGCATGCTAATAAACGCTAACTTTGCTCTCAATTTAGAAACTTTAACATGATGACCAAACTTAGTGTTAACATAAATAAGATAGCTACCCTACGAAACGCCAGAGGTGGAAATGTTCCCGATTTACTAAAAGTAGCCATAGATTGCCAACGATTTGGAGCACAAGGCATAACCGTACACCCCCGTCCGGATGAGCGCCACATACGGTATAGCGACACTCGTAACTTACGGAGCATTGTTACAACAGAGTATAACATTGAAGGAAACCCAACCGAAGAATTTATAAAGCTGGTATTAGAAGTCGTTCCAGAGCAGGTTACGCTTGTGCCTGATACTCCCGAGCAGCTAACCTCTAATGCCGGCTGGGATACTCGCAAGCATGTGGCTTTTTTATGCGAGGTAATCGCTCGTTTCAAAAGCAAGGGAATTAGAACGTCTATTTTTGTTGATACCGATTTAGAGAATATAAGGGGTGCTGTTGAAACGGGATGTGATAGAGTAGAGCTCTACACCGAACCTTACGCCATAAATTTTAACACAAATAAACAAGCAGCCGTTGAGCCATTTGCAAAGGCAGCCGAACTAGCTATAAAGCTGGGTCTTGGGGTAAATGCTGGACATGATTTAAGCCTGGAAAACCTTAGCTACTTTACCCAAAATGTTCCGGGATTACTTGAGGTGTCTATTGGGCATGCCCTTATATCCGATGCTTTATACTATGGTCTCGAAAATACCATACAGCTATACCTAAGGCAGCTGAAGTAGTTACGATACACGATGTGAGTATCACGATATGCGATGTGCGAAAACGAGGATGCAACAATACGAAAGCGAAGCGTTATAATGAGCCTCTGATGCTGCCCCTAAATCCCCTAACGGGGACTTTTGGTAGTGCTAATAAAAGTCCCCTTTAGGGGATTTAGGGGCAAACATTAATAATTAAACACTAAACATTGAATCTTTATTGCTAAACAATGCAGCTGTTCTATCGCAAATATGGCAAGGGAACTCCCATTATTGCGCTACATGGATTGTATGCCTCGTATGACAGCTGGATAAGTTTAGTCGCTACATTTAGCGAATCACACCAGCTGATTTTGGTAGATCTGCGAAATCATGGGCGTTCACCTCACTCATCCGAACATTCGTACCCACTGATGAGCAACGATTTGCTGGAACTCTTTGATGAACTGGCTATAAGTCAAGCTATACTTATGGGGCACTCTATGGGCGGAAAAACTGCTATGCACTTTGCTCTTAGCTACCCCGAACGAGTTAACGGCTTGATAGTAGAAGATATTTCGCCTCTGGGCTATTTGCCAAACAGTGAGAATGCTATATTTCATCAAAACGTGATAAATGCGTTAAAACACCTACCCATAAAGCAGTACTCTACCAGAAAAGAAGTGCAGGATAACTTAATCCAAAAAATTCCGGATAAAACGCTCTGTCAATTTTTGCTAAAAAACTTACAACGAAATAAAAACGGAGCGCTAGAATGGCGTATTAATTTAGATATCATTGAAAAGAATCTACCATTAATAATGGAGAGTGTTGTTACAGAAAATACCAAGCCTATAGAAATTCCAGCTCTATTTATTAAGGGTTCCACTTCGGCATATATTACCGAAAAAGACGAAAAAGCAATTAAGCTACTCTTTCCTTGCTCTTCTATTTTAACAATACAAAATACAAGCCATACCCCTCATAATGAGCAAGAAATAATTTTTTCAGAGTGTGTTAATCAGCACTTTTCTATGTTAAATAATACAGATTAGCCAAGAAGTATCTCCTAATTCTTCATAATTACTATATTTGTAGTCCCAAAAAATAATCTTTTATTATAATAACATACAACATGAAAAAAACGACTAGCGCTATCTTTACACTTATTGCTGCCTTCACAATGTTGCTTGCCGTAAGCTGTAATTCTTCATCAACAGATACAAAAGATACAAAGAACACCGGAGAAAGTCAGTATGGTGGAGAAATAATTACACCTACAGAAGGTTCTACCGTATTTGTTCGTATGGACTCTTTACTAAATCAATATGACATGTTTTTAGACCTAAAAGTAGAATTTGAAGAAAAAGTAAAAAAGGCGCAAAGTGATTTAGAAACCAAAGGTCGTGCTTTTGAAAGAGACGTAACCGATTTTCAAGATAAAGTTAATAAAGGTCTGCTTACCCGTTCGGAATCTCAAAAAAGAGCAGACGAACTATCTAGAAGAGAACAGCAGCTACGCGAACAACAACAAAAAACCAGCATGGATCTGGAAGATCAACAAACAGTTATGCTAAATCGTGTAAGTCAAAGCATTAACGATTACATCCAAGTATATAATCAAGAAAAGAATTACAGCCTGATTATCAATACATCTTCTACCAGCAACACGGTTCTTTGGGGCAATCCGGGGCTAGACATTACAACAGACCTTGTTAAGGGCTTGAACGATACATATGCGAAATCGTTAAAGTCTGCTCAAAAACCAGAGGCTAGTACTACAGAATAGTAACGCTTTTCTATCAAGATAATTTAGCTTCCTGATAGCTAAACACTAATATCGAAAAGAGGCTATCAAGCCTCTTTTTTCATCATAAAATGCATTAAGCTCTAACAAAAATTCGTTCTGCTTAAAAAAGAATTCCTACATTTGTAAATTATGGCTGCTTGTAGCAAGCCTGTAGGTTTAAACATGAGCATACTATGGCAAAAGTTATTGCAATAGCAAATCAAAAAGGTGGAGTAGGAAAAACTACCACCGCTATTAATCTAGCAGCTAGCTTAGCTGTTTTAGAAAATAAAGTTCTATTAGTTGATGCCGATCCACAAGCCAACTCTACGTCCGGATTTGGATTTGACTTGAAGAACATAAAAACAAGCATCTATGAGTGTTTGATAGATAAGACTTCCCCAAAAGAAGCCATTCTATCTACCGAAGTAAAAGGGCTTGACTTAATCCCCTCTCATATCGACCTTGTGGGTGCCGAAATTGAAATGGTTAAGCTGCCAAACAGAGAGCAAATGCTTAAGCAAACTGTAGATAAGCTACGCGATGATTACGACTATATCATTATCGACTGTTCGCCATCGCTTGGCCTTATCACGGTAAACTCGCTTACAGCTGCCGATTCTGTTATGATTCCGGTACAATGCGAGTATTTTGCCCTCGAAGGTTTGGGAAAGCTACTTAACACCATAAAACTTATACAATCTAGGCTTAATACCCAATTGAGCATAGAAGGATTTCTTCTTACCATGTACGATGCTCGTTTACGACTTGCCAACCAAGTGGTAGAAGAAGTTCGGAAGCATTTTCAGGATATGGTTTTTCAAACCATTATTCAGCGTAATGTAAAGCTGGGCGAGTCTCCATCATACGGCAAACCGGTTATACTATACGATGCCGGTTCTATAGGAGCTGCAAACTATCTAAATCTAGCCAAAGAGGTTATTCAACGCAACGCACCTCTTAAACAGGCTAAGTAAACATTGTAACAATTCTTAGGAGAAAAAAGCATAATGGCAAAAAAAACTGCACTAGGTCGTGGTCTCGGCGCGCTGATAGAAGACTCTTCTGTAACAAATACCAGAAGAGCAGATGACGGAGCGACTGATGGGATTGTGGAGATTAGCATTGATAGCATTGAAACAAACCCGTATCAGCCCCGTAACTATTTTGACGAAGAGGCTTTGACCGAGCTTGCAAAGTCTATAGAAAAACACGGAATCATTCAGCCTATTACCGTTCGTTTGTTAGATAACGGTAAGTATCAAATTATTAGTGGCGAACGAAGGTTCCGCGCATCTAAGCTGGCAGGATTAGATGCCATTCCGGCCTATGTACGCACTGCTAACGATCAGGGTATGCTGGAAATGGCTCTTATTGAGAACATTCAACGCGAAGACCTTGATGCCATTGAAGTTGCCATAAGCTACCAACGATTAATAGACGAATGCGAGCTGACGCAAGAGCTGCTAAGTGAGCAAGTAGGTAAGAAACGCGCAACCATAGCCAACTATCTACGACTGCTAAAGCTTCCGGCAGAAATACAGCTAAACATCCGCGAACGTAAGCTATCTATGGGACATGCCCGTGCTATACTTGGCTTAGAGAACGCTGAGCAACAAATTAAAGTTGGAAAAAAGACGATTGAAGAAGAGCTATCTGTTCGTCAGGTTGAAGATTTGATTAGAAAAATGAATCAGCCCAGCGAACCAAAGAAAAAAGATGCTGAGGCCGTAGAGCTACCCGACAGCTACTTTAAGCTGGTCGAGCACCTCGAAAAATATTTTAACAGCAACATTAATATCAAACGTAACGAAAAAGGCGAAGGAAAAATTACCATCAGCTTTGCTTCTGACGAAGAAGTAGCCAATTTCATTAAGAAGTTTGAAGAACTTAACAAGTAAGCTATATTGAGAGATATTGTGAGAAAACTGCTACTGTACATATGCTTACCGATACTACTAGTATCATATGGAGTAGAAACTTCCGCACAAGGTAAAAACTATATTAAGGGATTAAAGGGAACAGACTCTCTTTCTGTTGGACGCGTATGGGCAGCCAGTATGGTAGTTCCGGGGTATGGGCAAGCCTACAATAAGCAGTACTGGAAAATTCCGGTTATCTATGGAGGCGCGGCCTCGTTAGCATATGTAGGGTATCATTTCAACGGGAAAAAACAGGAGGCTTGGAGTAGCTACCAAAACGCGCTTTCTTTGAATATGCCCGATAAGCTACTGGCAGACCTCAGAGATACGTACGATGGCTACAAAACCAAGCGTAACCTTGCTTATACAGGAGCAGCGTTATTTTATATTGGCGGAGCACTAGACGCCGTATGGCAGTACAAGACAGACAGACCTACAGTACCCGCTAAACCTACTATATACTCAACTCTAGTTCCGGGATTAGGGCAAATCTATAACAAGGAGTATTGGAAGGTGCCTATTATTTATGGCGGATTGGCTTTTTGTATTTATTTAATTAACGATAATAACATAAAGTATAACAGATATCGGGATGCATACAATAACGTTACTCAAAAGCTACCTGATGAGTTTAACGGCAAATATACGGCAGACAACCTAAAGTATTTTAGAGACGGCTACCGACGAAATCGCGATTATAGCATTTTAGCAACCGTAATTGTTTATGCTCTAAACATTGTAGATGCCAACGTTTTTGCACATTTAGCCGACTATGATATCAGCGATAATCTATCAATGAAGTTCGAACCAACGCTATTCGACCCAACATTCACACCAATGACATATACGCCTACTGTAGGCTTTAACCTAACAATAACGCTAAAATAGAGAATAATGAAAATACTAAAACTTTTCGGGCTTATTGCGTTGCTTTACCTTCTCCCCACTACTATTATTTGTGCACAAGGAAAAGATGATGATAGCCCTGATATTCCTGATAACAGCAGGGCTGAAAGTATAGATAGCCTTCTTTCTATTTTTTACATTCAGAGATCAATAAGTGATGACTCTATTGATCCCGAAATTGACTCAATGGATATAGCGGCAGATCTCCCCGATGCTGTGTATATAGAGCGTTTGAGTAAAATTGCTTCGCCTGTACATTTATCCTATAACAAACAAATACGTAACTGTATTATCACATATACACAGAAATACAAGACGAAATCTGAAGCAATACTAGGATTAGCCGAGTACTACATGCCAATATTTGAAGAAATACTAGACCAATACGGGCTTCCCCACGAGCTGAGGGGGATGGCTATTATTGAGTCTGCCCTTAATCCCCTTGCGGTTTCGAGGGCCGGAGCAACAGGTATGTGGCAGTTTATGTACAGAACAGGCAAGCATTACAACCTCAACGTAACATCGTTTGTGGACGATCGTCGCGACCCTATTGCTTCGGCACACGCAGCAGCAAAGTTTCTACGTGATTTATATTCTGTGTTCGGCGATTGGAATCTGGCTATTGCAGCCTATAACTGTGGCGAAGGAAATGTAAAAAAAGCTATACGTAGAGCCAATGGAAAGACTGATTACTGGGAAATATATCCATACTTACCCCGCGAAACAAGAGGGTATGTTCCGCTATTTGTTGGCGCTACATACATGCTACACTACTATAAAGAGCATGGGCTTATGCCTTTAAAAGCAGATAAACCGATACAGACCGATACCATTATGGTAAGTCGTATGCTACACTTCGAGCAAATTGCAGCATTAATTGATATACCCGTTCAGCAGCTGCGCGATCTTAACCCTCAGTATCGTCGCGATATTATTCCGGGTAAAGAAAAGCTATATGTGCTTACCTTGCCTTACGAATATACCACAACATTTATCGACAAAGAAGAAGAAATTTATTCCTATAAGGATTCGATATACTTCAATCCAAAAGTTCTTGCTGCACCTGCAGATTATACTGTTGCAACTGTTGACGGAAAATCAAAAATTGTACACACAGTGGCAAAAGGCGATACACCCGGCGGCATTGCTCAGAAATACAAAGTGAGATTAAGCGATTTGAAGTATTGGAATAACATTGGAAGTAAAAACATTATCAGAATCGGACAAAAACTTGTTGTCTACAAGTAAACGCTAATAAGGATCAACATCCGGCACTACCGATAAAGACTTATACTTAGGTATAGCCATAACTGCTGTAACGCAACGTTGCAGCAGTTTTTTTGCGTTTGCCAGGTTGGCATTCCGCTCCAGCTTAAGCATAATAACGTTTATATACCTATTCTGTATTCTATTAATCAACGGGGCCTCGGGGCCAAGCACGCGATTACCAAACCGCTGACGCATAACCTGTGCCAGCTCTTTTGCCGCCGAATTAACAACGACAATATCTTTATGCTTAAGCGTAATGGCTATCAACCTATAGAAAGGCGGATAGCAAAAAGTTTTACGTTCTTCCAGCTGTTCGCTAAACATCCCTTCATAGTTACCTTTTACTACATAGCGTATTATAGGATGCGAAGGGTTGCTTGTTTGAATTAGCGCCAGTCCTTGCTTCTGCCTTCTGCCCGCACGCCCGCATACTTGGGTTAGCAGCTGAAAGCTGCGTTCGTGCGCACGAAAATCGGGAAAGTTAAGCATGTTATCAGCATTAAGAATACCAACTAAGCTAACCTTATCAAAGTCGAGACCCTTTGTTACCATTTGCGTACCAACTAAGATATCAGTTTCTCCATTCTCAAACGATGCAATAGTCTCCTCATATGCATTCTTTGTGCGAACCGAATCTAAATCTAATCGACGAATATGAGCATCTTTAAAAATATAGGACAGCTCTTCTTCTATCTTCTCCGTACCAAAACCTTTAGTTTCTATGTTGGTGCTACCACAAGAAGAGCAGCAGTGAGGCATAGGCTGCGAGTATCCACAATAATGGCAACGCAGCTGATTGCTTTGCTTATGGTATGTCAAACTGACGTTACATTGTGTACACTGCGGGATGTATCCGCAATCGTTACATTGTATAAAAGGAGAGAATCCGCGCCTATTCTGAAAAAGTATTACCTGCTCTTTATTTGCTAAACTCTTTTCAATCTCCTCGAGTAATGATTGCGAAAAATGGCTGGTTACCCGTTGCTTTTTACGAGCAGTAAGCATGTTTACTGTTTCTATAATTGGCAAAACGGCATTACCATATCGTTCTTGCAGCTGAGCCAAGCCGTACTTACCAACCTGCGCGTTATAGTAGCTCTCTACAGATGGAGTTGCCGTTCCCAGCAACACTTTTGCGCCATGCATACCTGCCAATACAACCGCTGCATCACGGGCATTATAGCGGGGTGCAGGGTCCTGTTGCTTATAGCTGCCATCGTGCTCTTCGTCCACAATTATTAAACCTAAACTGGCAAAAGGAAGAAACACCGACGAGCGTGCACCAATAACAATATCGTAACGCTTACCAATAGACTGAAACACCTCAACACGTTCGGCATCGCTGTATCGAGAGTGATATACCCCCACTCTATCGCCAAACACACCACGAAGACGATTGATAAGCTGAAACGTTAGCGCAATTTCGGGAAGAAGGTATAGCACTTGCCTTCCTTGCTCCAGCTGCTCTTTTATCAGCTGCAGGTATATCTCTGTCTTACCCGATGATGTAATGCCATGAAGCAACACTACATCTTTATCTGCAAACAATTCTTTTATTTGATTAAATGCTATTTCTTGAGATTGTGTTAACCCGGCAATAGGTTTTGTAGCTTCTGCTTGAGCAGAAAGACGAGCGACTTCAACCATTTCTTGTACCAAAAGCCCCTTATCAACACAAGCCTTTAGCGCAGCCTGTAACTCCGGTTTTCCTTTAAGCAGCTCCTTCTTTGAAAAAAAAGGAGGCGAAGAGAATTTTATCTCCCCTGCAAATGACAAGTAATGCAGTAATAATGCCTCCTGCTTCTTTGCCCTTTTTAGTGATAAAAGAACCTCATTCAGCTGCTCTTCATTACCGATTGAAGGGCTTAGCTTAACATACGCTTCCAGCTTTGGTTTATACGTATGCTTCAGATGTTCGCCCGATCCTATCAAGCCTTTCTCTTGCAAGCCAGCCAACAAGCCAAGGATATTCTTCTTACCTACAACTTTTGCTAAAGAATCAACTGTTTGTGTTGATTTATTCTCAAGATGGGCTAGTATCTCTCGCTCGGTATCGTTTAACTCCGAATAATCATCAGGTTGTTTATAGAATATCAGCTTTGTTTCACTCTCCATCTTCAAACCCGATGGAAGCGAGGCTGTCATTACCTCTCCCAGCGTACACATATAGTAGTCGGCCATCCATAGCCAAAACCTAATTTGTAGAGGAGTAACTATTGGTAGATTATCTATAGCGGAAAGGATATTTTTTACCTCATAGCTATCGGGCTTGTTATTATGTATGTCAATAACAATGCCCGCATATAGCTTACGTTTGCCTAACTGAACCGTAACTCTACAGCCAACGTTAAGCTGTTCCTCCATATCGGATGGCACACCATACGTTAATGGTGCAAGCGCTAACGGAAGAACAATATCTGCATACATAGCTATGCCATTTTACGAATTGCCGAAGCCACTTGCTCCATCAACCATTTGGGCGTAGAGGTTGCACCACAAACACCCACAGAATTACAATTCACAAACCAAGAAGATTGCAGCTCATTTTCATCTTCTACCATGTATGTTCGCTTATTAACAGCCTTACATGCCTGATAAAGTACTTTACCATTAGAGCTCTGCTTACCGCTTACAAATATTACTACATCATGCTTACGAGAAAACTCCTCTAAATGAGGCTTTCGGTTTGCTACCTGCCCGCATATAGTATTGTGCGATTGAAATACAACATCAGTATGTTTCTGAACTTCTTGCATCCGGTGTTTTATCTCATTACTTAGAACTTCAAATTCATCAAGTCCCATAGTAGTTTGAGCAAATAAGCTGACCGGACGAGTAAAATCTATATTCTCTATTTCCGCAATATTCTCAACCACAATAGCATCTCCGTTAACCTGACCAATAAGTCCGTTAACCTCGGCATGTCCACGCTTTCCAAAGATTACCAGCTGTCCGTTTTGCTGTTTAATTTGTTCGTAGCTCTTTTTTATCCGCTCTTGTAGCTTAAGCACAACCGGACATGTACAGTCTATTACCTCAATGCCTTTCCGCTTCAGCAGCTGATAGGTTGAGGGTGGTTCGCCATGAGCACGAATAAGCAACTTAGTATTGCCAAGTCCATCTAAACGATTGTGATCGATAGTCAGCAAACCCAAACCTTTCAGACGATTCACCTCTACAGTATTATGTACAATTTCTCCCAGCGAATATAGAGATACCGATTCTTTTAGCTCTCCCTCCGCCGTTTCTATTGCACGAATTACACCGTAGCAAAAACCCGATTTATCGTCTATCTCTACCTGCATACTATTTAGTATTACCAATGGTTTTATCAAACAGCTCGTCAAACCAAACTAGCTGCTCTTCGGGTATCATATTACTATTATCTAGCACAACCGCATCTTCTGCTTGCCGTAATGGACTTGTTGCACGATGAGAGTCCTCATAATCTCGATGCCGGATATTCTCCTCTATTTCTTCAAGCGATATGTTCTCTCCCTTTGCTTCCAGCTCTTTGAAGCGGCGCCTTGCTCGTACCTTAGGGTCGGCAGTCATAAATATTTTAAACTCAGCATTCGGAAAAACTACTGTACCGATATCTCGTCCATCCATCACAATGCCGCCATGCTTACCCATCTCTTGCTGTAATGCTACCATTTGTACTCGAACTTCAGGTATGGCACTAATAGCACTAACATATTGAGAAACTTCTATACCGCGAATATCTGCTTCAACATTCACACCATTCAGCATTGTTTCGCTTCTACCAATCTCGTTATTATAAGCAAATGCGATTTTAATTTCGGGCAATCTACGGATTATTTCCTCCGTATCTGGAAAACCGTCTTTACCTATCAATCCATTATCTATACAGTAAAGTGTAACAGCACGGTACATCGCCCCTGTATCAACATAGATATAGCCTAAGCGTTTGGCAATGGCCTTCGCAAACGAACTTTTGCCTGTAGATGAGTATCCATCTATGGCTATTGTTATTTTAGTCTGTGTCATTGATAAAATCTAAAAAACAAAAATAGTACAAATGATTGGGTTTTAAACACAGTGAATAATATGTAAGATATCATTCGTAATAATGACATTTGATGTTCAAAGTAAAAAAGAAGCCAGAATTTTATTCTGGCTTCTTTTTACAACTATCCTTTTGGTGGATATGGATCATTACCATAACTATTTTTCCCCCGAATTTTACCATTACGTCCATGTGTCAACACTTCTGACCTATTATTAATTGCAATTTTTCGAGCAATCTCAAACGCCTCTCTTTGAGTTTCAGTAATTGCTGACACCTGCTTATTCCCGGCTCCCTTAACAGCCCATTTAGCTCCATGAGGAACTACATGTTGGTTCTTTCTAGCCATATTATAAAATGTTATTTTGTATGGCATTCAGGGCAACAAGTAGCACAACCATCTACGGAAAGGTAGTACTTTTTTGCTTCCTTAACAGCATCTTTACAATTAGAAAAAGTTCCTAAATAAAGAGGAGACTGCATTAAGGATAACCAAAAACAACCTTCTACGTGAACTTCATGTTCACCTGTAGATTGTGCATTTTTATTTACATAATATTTTTTCATATTAGTACTGTTTGCTAATTATTAACACTATGCGACTCCACGATAATCCACTAAATTGTTTACCTTTGACAAAGGGTTTATACATAAGGTGAGAAAGCCTTATATTATCTATCATGCTCAATGATTATAAAATTAAACTCTTTGTAGAATGTCGGAGTCGCAACCTCTGACATTCTTATTTTACATTATAATTATATGTTCTACTTTCTCGGCTTTTCTCTTTTTATTAGTTTATATATATCATCTTCTATTCCTTCCATCTTTACTTCTACCATATCAAAAGAAATGACATTATTTACATAATCAAAACCCAGATTATCAAATAATATTTTCGCATTTACACTGTAATATCCTCCAGCTTTACTCACCTTAAA
Organism: Bacteroidales bacterium; assembly: GCA_031550925.1. Classification (GTDB taxonomy): domain Bacteria; phylum Bacteroidota; class Bacteroidia; order Bacteroidales; family UBA932; genus JAIRNF01. The sequence continues at coordinate 14,816 of JAVBOE010000065.1, forward strand.
AGATTCCTCATCAACCTCTCCTACTTTAATTAGATATAATTCACTAGATTCATTTTCATCAACAGCAAATTTAACAGCAGATTTCTCACTTAATTTCAATTTATCTGCCGTAGCTTCCGTAAAACCCATTCTGCCACTTGCATGTATAGTACATTTAAGCTTTGTAGCATACTCCTTTGCACTCAATATTTTTATAGCCATTTGATCTCTTTATGCTTATTCATATGCAAATATAGCGCATTAATTTTAATTTATCACTAGTAGTTTTAAAAGATTTATACACTTTCATATTAAGTTTTCAACATTAAGCAATTAAATAAGATATATTATTGTGTATAAGCGATTTACAATTAAGTATGAAAGAAGATAAGATGAGGGATTAAAAAATAAACACAAAGCAAATGAAAAGCAAACACAAAGCAAATGAAAAGCAAATGAAAAACACAAGACAATTCATAACAAAAATAAAGCCTACTTAGTTAAGTAGGCTTTATTTTTTAGCAAACATGTATTTAACTAATCAAACTTTTGCATTAGTAGCTCCATAATCTTAATGGCTGCAAGCGATACAGGAGTTCCGGGACCAAAGATTGCAGCAGCACCTGCATCATACAGGTATTGGTAATCTTGTGCAGGAATAACACCACCGGCAATTACAATGATATCGCCACGTCCTAACTTCTCAAGTTCAGCAATAATTTGAGGAACAAGAGTTTTGTGTCCTGCTGCAAGAGAAGATACACCAACAACGTGTACATCGTTTTCTACAGCTTGCTTAGCAGCTTCGGCAGGAGTTTGGAATAGTGGTCCCATATCTACATCGAAACCTAAGTCAGCATAACCGGTAGCAACAACTTTTGCACCACGGTCGTGTCCATCCTGACCAAGCTTAGCAATCATAATACGAGGTTGACGACCTTCTTTCTTCGCAAACCCTTCTACCATCTTGGTAGCTTTCTCAAAGTTGCTGTCGCTCTTAGCTTCAGCAGAGTAAACTCCGGAATTCATACGGATAACGGCTTTATAACGTCCAACAACAACTTCGCAAGCATCAGAAATTTCGCCTAATGTAGCACGCTTCTGAGCTGCATCAACGGCTAGTTCCAGTAGATTACCCTTGCCAGACTTAATACACTCGGTAATTGCAGCCAATGCAGCCTTTACATCATCATTGTTACGATTAGCCTTAAGCTGATTCAGACGCTTAATCTGAGCCTCGCGAACGGCAGTGTTATCAACGTCTAGAATATCGATAGGATCTTCTTTCTCTAAGCGATACTTGTTAATACCTACAATAGAATCCTGACCTGAATCGATACGTGCTTGCTTACGAGCAGCAGCTTCTTCAATACGCAGCTTAGGAAGACCTGTTTCGATAGCCTTAGCCATACCACCAAGCTCTTCAACTTCCTGAATAAGCTTCCAGCCCTTATGAGCAAGCTCATTGGTAAGGTATTCAACATAGTAAGAACCTGCCCATGGGTCAACCGAACGACAAAGGTTAGTCTCTTCTTGAATATAAATCTGAGTATTACGTGCAATACGTGCAGAGAAATCAGTAGGAAGCGCGATAGCCTCATCCAGCGCATTAGTGTGAAGCGACTGTGTTCCACCAAGTGCAGCAGCCATAGCCTCAATACAAGTACGAGCCACGTTATTGAACGGGTCTTGCTCTGTTAAGCTCCAACCGGATGTTTGCGAGTGAGTACGTAATGCCATTGACTTAACATTCTTAGGATCGAACTGCTTAACAATCTTAGCCCAAAGCATACGTGCTGCACGGAACTTAGCAATCTCCATAAAGTGGTTCATACCCACAGCCCAGAAGAATGATAAGCGAGGAGCAAACTGGTCAACAGTCATACCTGCTTTTATACCTGTACGTATGTATTCTAATCCGTCAGCTAGCGTGTAAGCCATCTCAATATCGCAAGTTGCACCTGCTTCCTGCATGTGGTAACCGGAGATAGAAATTGAGTTGAACTTAGGCATCTTTTGTGCAGTATATGCAAAGATATCGCCAATGATACGCATAGAGAATTCAGGTGGGTAGATGTATGTATTACGCACCATAAACTCTTTAAGAATATCATTTTGGATAGTTCCGCTTAGCTGGTCAAGTGTACAACCTTGCTCTAAACCTGCAACAATGTAAAACGCAAGAATAGGAAGTACAGCACCGTTCATTGTCATTGAAACTGACATCTGATCGAGAGGAATCTGATCGAAAAGAATCTTCATATCCTCAACGCTACAAATAGAAACACCAGCCTTACCAACATCGCCAACAACACGTTCGTGGTCGGCATCGTATCCGCGGTGAGTAGCTAAGTCGAATGCAACCGAAAGACCTTTCTGTCCTGATGCAAGGTTACGACGATAGAACGCGTTTGATTCTTCTGCAGTAGAGAATCCAGCGTACTGACGAATAGTCCAAGGGCGTTGCACGTACATTGTGCTGTATGGCCCACGAAGGAAGTTAGGAATACCTGCAGCATAGCTAAGATGTTCCATTCCCTCTAAGTCTGCTGCCGTGTAGAGGTTTTTTACATCAATACGTTCGGGAGTTGTAATTGACGAAGGCTTTACGTTGCACGCTTCGCAATACTCTGACGAACTCTCGAATCCTATATTATTAAATTTTGGTCTCATTGTTCTTTATTTTTACGTATCACGATGTAAGAATCACGTATCACGATTTTTCTTGCAAGTTTTGTTTAAACTTAAAAAGCAAACGTTGTATATCCTGCATTTTGTTTGTAGACTCATCTAATTCTAATTTAGAAATATAGTTCAAATCAAAAGCAAGAATGAGTTGGCTTTCTACTTCAAAAGCAGAACCATTTGCAATATCTATAAACCTACAAAAATCCATATCCGTAGAACGTCCGGCACCTTCAGCAATATTCGAAGAGATTGAAATAGCTGCTCTTCTTAACTGCTGCATCAAACCAAAAGATTCTGATTTCGGAAACTTATCTGATAAAAGATAAATATCCTTAACCACCTCTCTAGCTCTTTGCCAAACAATCAGATTTTTATAGTTGTGCATAGTTAAATCGTGTATCGTGATACTTAAATCTTGATACTTCTTTGTTAAATACCTAATTCTTTTTGATACTGTTGTAATGTTTCAAGCACGTTAGAGCGTGTGTTGATAAAATGAGTAATACCCTTGCTCTCAAGTTCAGCTTTACTTGCAGGATCTCCTGCAACAACAAGGATAGCCTTGTTACCTAATTTTTCGGCAATTTGAGGAACTGCTTCTGCATATTCATCATCAGACGAACATGCAACAACAATATCAGCCTTTGCTTCGATAGCAGCCTTAACGCCATCCTCAATAGTTGAGAAGCGGTTGTTATCTACTACTTTAATTCCGGCACAAGCAAAGAAGTTAGAAGAGAACTGAGCACGCGCACGACACATAGCAAGATTTCCGAATGTAAGCATGAAAGCCATCGGTTGCTTACCGTTATTTTCAGTCTTCATTCTTAGCTCTTCGAATGCCATACCTGCACGATAAGTTTTGATTGGCTCTGCAATCTTATTATCGGCATCCTTATGTCCGCAACAGCAGCATTTAGGATCTGTAAGATTTTTTCTTACCTCCTTATCAAGTACTTCTGTAAAGTTTGGATATTGGTTAGTACCAAGTATTATATCGCGACGAGTAGCTATATTCATATCGCGTTTTGCAGCCATAGACTTAACTTGCTCCTGAATAAAGCCGGCCTTAAATGCTTCGATATATCCACCCTTATCTTCGATTTCTTTGAATAATTTCCAAGCCTCATCAGCAATAGAGTTGGTAAGGCTTTCGATGTAGTATGAACCTGCACCTGCATCGGCTACCTTATCAAAATATGATTCTTCCTTCAACACATTCTGAACGTTACGTGATATACGATTAGAGAATTCCGCAGGTTGACGGAATGATTTATCGAAAGGAGTAACTGTTAGCCACTGTACACCACCTAAAGCGGCAGACATTGCCTCTGTTGTTCCTCTAAGCATATTTACATATGGGTCGTAAACTGTTTGGTTCCACTCTGAAGTAATAGCACTAATTTTCATCTTTTCGCTTATAGCAAACTTAGCACCGTAAGCATGTACGATATTAGCCCATAGAATACGTGCTGCACGGAACTTTGCAATCTCCATGAAGTAGTTAGAGCTCACTGCAAAGCTGAACATCATCTTCTTTGCAACCTGATCGGCATTTAATCCCGAATCGGTTAAACGAGCCATGTACTCGTTACCCATAGCCAATGAGAAGGCTAACTCCTGAACGATGCTTGCTCCGGCATTGTGGAAAATATATCCGCTAACAGCTACCGGCCAGTACCACCCTAATTCGTTAGAAGCAACAACAGCCTTTCTAAGATCGGCCATATCTTCTTCTAAACCTTTACAAAACGCACCTTTAAGCGTAAGACGACGAAGAGGATCAAACTCAACGCCACCCATAACTTGTTCCGGATTTTTCTTTTGATCTTTTACCTTCTTTGCAAACATTTCTACATACTGGGGCGATTTATTACATGCTCCGGTAATAAATACATCAGCTGCATCAAGAACAATGCCATCAAACAATGTGTCAAATTCAGCCTGGCTCAACATTTCTTTGCCATGAACGCAAAAGCCAATGGCGTTTGCACCCTTTGACAAAGCATCTTTAGCAAGACGATTTGCTTCCTTAACATCATTCACTTCGATGTTTTGACGGATCTTCCATGCGTTGCTCGCTCTGTTTCCTCTAACGTAAGGAAACTCATCCGGCTTGTACTGCAAGAACTTGATGTTCTTTAAATCTTCTGCACGATAGTAAGGACGAACGTTAAGGCCCTCCATCGTTTTCCAGACTAACTTTTTCTCGTAATCTGCGCCTTTAAGGTCTTTGTTTATCACCTCTTCCCACTGCTCCGTCGAGACCGGGGGAAATTCGGTAAATAATTTCTCTGCCATAGTAGAATTATTGATTGTTATAGTATATCCTAGATTATTAAGACTGCAAATGTAGCAATCTTGATTGATCTAAAGTCTATTGTAGGGCATGTTTCGTTTGTATAATATAATTTTTCTCACGTTATTTTATTCTTTTTTTATTTATAATGCATTGATAATATGCTGACTATATAAAATGAATAGAGCAGAATCCACAAAACAAGTAAAGCAAGCCTTTTATACTGCAAAAAATTAAAATCCTATAGCTTATCCGACTTGCTTTAAATCTGACATCTTTTATTTCTAAACCAATTAGACATTATTTCTTTTTGCTTCTTCTATTTTTCAGTTCCCGTTTTTTGTCTTTCATCTTCTGAATGCACTATATAATTTCATAATTGCCACAACGTTAAATAAAGCTATCAATTAAACCTTGTGGCACAATGGTTGTCTTAAAAATAGATATCTCAATAAATAAACCGTATAACTAAAACAATTTTACATGAAAAGATTAGTAGTATTATTTCTTGCGTTTGCAGCCATAACGTTTACAGCGCAAGCACAACAAGGACAGGAGAGAACAAATAAAGGGAATTCTAAAGACCGAAAAAACATGAATGTACAAATCCATCGTTTTAATGGTGGAGATGGCTTCATGATTCCGGATCTTAGCGATGGACAAAAAGATGAGATAAAGAAATTGCGTATTGAAATGAACAAGGAAACTAATTCAATCCATAATCAGATTGCCGAAAAACGCGCTCGTATTAATACGCTTCAATCTCAAGACAAGGCAGATATGAGCGCAATTAATAAAACCATTGATGAAATTGCCGCTTTACAAGCACAACAAATGAAAGCAAAAGCAAATTTCCATGTAAAAGTTCGCGCTTTACTTAACGATGAGCAAAAGGTAGCCTTTGATAGCCGCAGGCCCCATCGCAACTTTAACTTTGATATGGGAAGAGGAATGGGAGAAATGAAGATGAAATCATTTAGGCTTGGAGATGCAGATTTTGACGCTTTTGAAGGACTTGAACTGCCTGAAGATTTTGACTGCAACTCTTTATTTGAACAACACTTTGGGCTTGAAATAGAAGATTAGTTTTTAGTTGGTTATTCACGCGAAGAAAGGGTGCAGAAAATATTTCTGCACCCTTTCTTCATTATTTCAAAAACAGTACTATTTGCTATTTTCCAAGCACTTCTATAGCTTTCTTTATCCTACTAATTACCTCTTCTTTCCCAATTAATGCTGCGATCTCAAACATGCTAGGTCCCATACTTGCCCCGACAACACAAAGACGGAAGGCATTCATTACCTGCCCCATGTTCAGCTCGCTTGATTTTATCCAATCATGAACAGCATGTTCTGCCACCTCTTTATCAAAAGGCTCTATGCTCTCAAGAATTTCGACAATTTTTAGCATCCAACTAGGTGTTTCTTCTTTCCAGAATTTCTTTACAACCTTATCGTCATACGTGGTTGGTGCAGTAAAAAAGTAAGATGACAAATCCCAAAAATCGGAAATAAAAGTTGCACGCTCTTTAATTAAACCACAAACAGCGGCAACATATTCATCAGATTTATCTATTCCTTTTTCTTTCAAAACAGGTTGATATAGTTGTGACAACTCCTTGTTAGGCTTATGCTTCATATACTGCTGGTTGAACCACTTTGCCTTATCGGGATTAAATTTGGCTCCGGATTTAATAACACGCTCAAGGCTGAAGAGCTTTATTAACTCATCCATAGCAAAGATTTCTTGCTCTGTGCCGGGATTCCATCCAAGTAGCGCGAGAAGATTTACAAACGCTTCGGGAAAATAACCGTCCTCACGATAACCTCGTGAAATTTCGCCTGTAGGAGATTTCCACTCTAATGGAAAAACGGGAAAACCTAAACGGTCGCCATCGCGCTTGCTAAGCTTACCTTTGCCATCGGGCTTAAGCAATAGCGAAAGATGTGCAAATTGCGGCATAGTATCTTCCCATCCAAAAGCACGGTATAACAATACATGTAGGGGAAGTGAAGGAAGCCATTCCTCACCACGAATAACGTGAGTAATTTCCATCAGCTTATCATCTACAATATTTGCCAAGTGATAAGTTGGCAACATATCTACCGATTTAAACAACACCTTATCATCAAGCGTATTGGTATTAACGGTTACCACATCTCTGATAATATCATTAATTGATACCACTTCGTTTTCGGGTATTTTGAAACGTACCACCCACTTACCCTCTGCTAAACGTTCTTTCAGCTGCTCATCGCTCATGTTGAGCGATGTATCCATGTCGTTGCGGATACTGTAGTTGTAGATAAACGTTTCTTTTTTTGCTTCGCACTCAGCACGCAGCTTATCTAATACTTCGGGTGTATCGAAAGCGTAGTAAGCATTTCCGGATGCTATCAGCTGTTCTGCATATTTCAAGTAAATATCTTTTCGTTCGCTTTGACGGTATGGAGCATGCGGCCCCCCTACTCCGACACCCTCGTCGAATTTCATTCCACACCAATGGATTGAGTCTATAATGTACTGCTCTGCACCGGAAACGTAGCGGGCGCTATCGGTATCTTCTATGCGTAGAATAAAATCTCCGCCATGCTGTTTTGCAAACAGATAGTTGAACAACGCTGTACGGACGCCTCCCATGTGCAGTGGCCCTGTGGGGCTTGGCGCAAAACGAACACGAACTTTTTTTGATGACATATATGTTTATTATTTAATTATTTCTTCTCTCTTAAACCTAATTCTCAAAACACCCTCATTATAATCGGATGAAATAATTTTAAACTTTCCTATCTCTGAAGTATTCTGGACATGTGTACCTATACAAGGGCATACATCGTAATCGCCTATACAAATTACTCTAAGCGTATCACCTGCCGATTCGGGTAAACGAGAAAGGTTGAACCGTTTCTCTGCTTCAACTTTACTGATAAAATTCTCCGTCACATCAAGATTACAAGAGATAACATCGTTTACAGTATTTTCTATTTTCTGAATCTCTTCGTCAGTTAATGATCTGTCAAAACGATAATCGCATTTTGATTTTTTCTTCTCAACATGACTACTAAACGCACGGCCACAACCAAACATCTTATTCATTGTGCCGTTAAGAATATGCTCTGCCGAATGCATTGGAGCATTATAATCTTTCTCTCCCATACCTATCGTTAATTGTGAATCGTAAAATGTGAAGCAAAAGGAATTGTATTGCAATATATGATATGAGGCATACAAATATTAACCATTGATAACTAATAATTAAACATTATTTTTTACGCTATCTTATCAAGCAGCTGCGGGTTTTGCTTCAGCAGGTTTCGATAAAACTCTTCGCCCACCACAACACGAATACTTTGCGGAATAAGCTCGAATGTAAACGGCGAATAACCCATTGCTTCTCCATCAATTTCTATAGGGCTTTCAGGCTCCGACTCTATTAAAACTTGCTTACCCTGCCAAGCAGAAATATTAGATATTTTATAAATTTTACCGTTGTATAGCTTCTTAAAGTTGTAGAGAACCGAGGCTTTTGTCTTTTTACGGATAACGGTTACATCAAACAACCCGTCATCAAAAACAGCATTAGGCATTTGCATCATACCGCCACCATTATATTTACCAATACCAACAGTAGCGCTAAATACATCGCCGTTTACCAATATTTGCCCATCAACTGTAACTTTAAATTTTTTAGTCCGGTATGACAACAACGCTCTCAACATACTTCTAATGTAAAGCCATTTTCCTTTTCGTCCTTCTTCCTTCAGTTTATTGAATCGACGGTTTACCATAGCATCGAAGCCAAGTCCAGCAACATTTGCCATGTAGCGCTGGTGCTTAATGCGTGTTTCGTAGAAGCTGATTAGCCCGACATCCTGTAAAACTGTATTCGCCAGTTCAATCGCTCGAACTGCCTCAGGATACGTCTTCGGAATACCAAACATACGAATCCAGTCGTTACCTGTACCTACAGCCACTACTGCCAAATAGATATCGGTAGTAGGAACTATTTTTTGAATAAAAATGCCGTTTACAATTTCGTTTATTGTACCATCGCCTCCAATAGCAACAATCTTCCGATAGCCGTCTTTTATTGCTTTTACGGTAAGCTCTACGGCATGAAATTTTTTCTCCGTAAAAACACAGCTGAACTCAACCCCGCTACGGTTAAGCTGGTTAGATATCTGCGGCCAATCTGTTAACCCCTTACCCACACCAGCTTTAGGATTAACAATAACCATCCACGAATTTTTAACTTCAGCAACCATTAGCAGCCATTATATAGAACGATTATCAATAAAATAATGCAACAAATAAAACTTATCTTTGCAATGATTTTTGGAAAATCAGACCAATATCAACCAACAAATTTACAAAAAGCATTTATTTAACGCTGCATTTATTGCTAAAAATCAAAATATTGCAAAATGAATAACGATTCGATCATAGTCATATTGTCAAAAATAGTTCATCCCGAATATGATCGGGATATTGTTTCGTTGGGCATTGTAGAAAATTTAAATATTGAAAATGCAAAAGTTAGCTTTCGCTTGGTCTTTAAAAGAAGCAACGACCCTTTTGCGGCATCAATAAAAAAAGCGTGCGAGCAAGCTATACTAACAGCATATCCAAACGCACAGCTAAATATCATGCAGCTGGTAAAAGAGGCTGATAAAAAGTCTGAAAAGAAAGCAAACGCAGAGCCCTCGGGATTAAAAGATGTAAAGCATATTATTGCTGTAGCTTCGGGAAAGGGAGGTGTTGGCAAATCAACTATATCGGTTAATCTGGCAATTACCCTTGCGCAAAAAGGCTACAAAGTTGGGCTGGTTGATGCGGATATATATGGACCATCTATTCCAAAAATGATGGGGCTGGAAAATGCAAAGCCTATGATGGTAGAAATTGACGGCGAAGAGCTGATTGAGCCAGCTACCAGCTATGGAGTAAAAACGCTGTCTATAGGATTTTTTGTTGACCCTGAAGATCCGTTGATTTGGAGAGGTCCCATGTCAATAAGCGCTTTGAAACAGCTAACTAAACAAGGTGCATGGCAAGAGCTGGATTTTCTACTTATCGATCTGCCCCCGGGAACAGGAGATATACACCTCTCCATGGTTAGCGAAATGAAGCTGAGCGGAGCCATAATTGTCAGTACACCCCAGGATGTTGCGCTGGCCGATGCTATTAAGGGCATCAACATGTTTAGGCAAGATAAAATAAATGTGCCAATACTAGGTATTGTAGAAAATATGGCATGGTTTACACCCGAAGAGCTACCCCAAAATAAATACTACATATTTGGAAAAGAAGGGGCAAAGAAGCTTGCCGAAAAAATGAACATACCTTTGTTGGGTGAAGTTCCCATTGTGCAAAGCGTACGCGAAGGCGGAGACGAAGGAAGGCCTGCCGTATTGGCAAGCCCTACTATCACTAACTCTTTTTATGAAATTGCAGAAAATCTGATTAAACAGCTGAAGTAGTTACTCTTTACCCTTTCGCTCTCCCCCTTTTAAATACTTAAGAAGATTTTGCATAAAGTCTTTTTCGGCCTTATACATTAGCAATACTTTACTGGCAGGAAGCTGACTCATAAACTTCTTATGGTACTCTTGCGTTAAGTCGTTTTCTTGCTGCTGAAGCTTAACAAAAGCATTGACCATGGCTTCGGCTTCGCTTTTTGACATTGCGACAACCTTTTCCTCAGTAAAGCCCCTCATCATCATCTTTTGCTCTTCTACCAGCTTATTTTTCTTCTCGGTATATTGATTATAAAGAGGCCAAAAAGTCTGGGCTTCTTCAGGGGTTAGACTCATTTCACTAGTAAAGAATGCCACTCGCTGGCTCTGTATTTCGCGCATAGATTCTTGCTTCCTTGTAATAGAAACAGTTACCTGTTGGCGTCCTTGGGCAATTTGCTTCCCTCCGTTACTTATAATACGCACAGTTGAGGTCGTATCCTCAGAACGGTAATACGCCAGCATATACGCGCCACACTTTATTGTATCCTCATCCGTATCTACTAAAAAATCTTCTAAGTCAAAATCACGATAATTTAGCGAATAACACTGTGCATTTACCGCAATAGCAGAGGTGAGTATAAACAATAATATTGATAAGCTATATTTTTTCATTTTATGAATTGTTACAGTAGTAAAATGCTTATTGCACAATATCAAGATCGTTGATCTTGTTATCCACAAGATAAGAGATAATGGCATCATCTATTGCCGCCTCTTCATCAACAAAAAACAGCTCTCCATTCTCATCATAGTACATAGTAGTATCCGTAGCATGCTGCGCCATATCATCTTTTGGCAGCTCAGGAGTTTGACCAATAATGCCAAAAAAACCTTTAGCCATAAACACTAATATCGCAAAGCCTACAACAAAGCCCAGCTGTGGAACAAGCGCTTTTACCCAACCTCTTTTCTTAGGCTCGGGTGTAGTACACTTTTCCTGAATGCGAGACGGCAACCGATCAAAATAACCATCGGGAGTAGAAAAAGGGTTCTTTTTCAGTCCATCTCCAAAATTTGGTATGTAATTATCTTTATTCATCACAACTATTTGACAAATATATAGTTTGAAGGTTTAATTTTCCTCCAAATATTTTTCAACTTTCTGAACTGCATAATGATACGAAGCTTTTAGTGCTCCCACAGAAGTACCCAGAATATCAGAAATTTCTTCATACTTCAGCTCGTCAAAGTAGCGCATATTAAAAACCAGCCGTTGCTTTTCGGGCAATGTTAGCAATGCTTTCTGTAATTTCAGCTGAATAGCATCGCCATTAAAATATCCATCGGATTCTAACGTATTGCTGAGCTGGTGCTCCACATCGCCTAACGGCAAGGTTTGTTTTTTTTGCTTTTTCTTTAGAAATGTAAGCGTTTCATTAGTAGCTATACGGTAGAGCCAGGTGAATAGCTGAGAATCTTCACGAAAGTTATCCAGCCCTTTCCATGCTTTTACAAAAACATCCTGAACCAGATCGTCCGCATCTTCGTGGTTAAGAACCATTTTGCGAATATGCCAATACAAACGCTCCTGATACTTACGAACAATAAGGTTGAACGCATAGCTGGGGTTTCCCCCTCCACGGAACAATCCAACCAACTCTTTGTCGTTAAAATCTTGCATGCGCGCTAAAAACAAGCTTAATTTTACTTGGGTAAATTACGTGCGACTTCTTGTATTCGTTTATCTTCTTCGGTAGCAGGCTCAATAGCTATTCCATGCGCTTTCGATTTTGTATTCTCGTCCACATGTACAAATGTAATAAATCCATCGACAATAGGATTGGGAGAGCCTTTGTGCGTAACCGACACGTATGCCGTTAAGCTGCTTCGGCCTGTGTTAATAATCATAGACTCAAAACGGATAACCTCGCCCGGCCTAACCGGCATAGTAAAGTGTATGCCGTGTACTTTAACACATACTATACTCTTAGGATCTAACAGGTTAGCAGCAGCAATAAATCCCGATTCTACAATCCACTCGCATCCGCGACCGGAAAATAATGTTCCGTGGTGATTTAAATCTTCGCTTTTAACTAATCTATTGGTAATAAATCGTTGAGGTACCATTATAGCTTTACTTTCTCTTTAATACTTTTTTTGCCGATGCTACAATATTCGCAGCGTTTAATCCATATGCGTTCATTAGCTCCGCAGGAGTTCCGCTCTCGCCAAATTTATCATCAACGGCAACCATTTCCAGCGGCGTTGGTTGATGTAGCGCCAATAGCTGAGCAATGCTATCGCCCATGCCTCCATTACATAAATGCTCTTCGGCTGTTACTACCGCCCTGGTTTTTGCTACAGATTTTAAAACGGCCTCTGTATCTAACGGTTTTATAGTATGAATATTTATTACTTCTGCCGATATCCCTTCTGAACTTAACTGCGCTGCTGCTTGTAGCGACTCCCATACCAAATGACCTGTTGCAAAAATGGTAATATCGCTTCCATCTATCAGCTTAAGCGCTTTTCCTATTTCAAACAGCTGATTCTCGGGGGTAAAATTCGGAACAGAAGGACGCCCAAAACGTAAGTAAACAGGCCCTTTATGTCTTGCTATTGCAAGTGTAGCAGCTTTTGTTTGGTTATAATCACATGGATTAATAACAACCATATTGGGCAGCATTTTCATCAGCCCAATATCTTCCATTATCTGATGAGTTGCGCCATCCTCTCCTAACGTAATACCGGCATGCGACGCGCATATTTTCACGTTAGTGTTGGAGTATGCGATTGACTGACGAACCTGATCGTAAACGCGACCTGTTGCAAACGCCGCAAATGTTCCGACAAACGGAATTTTGCCGCTAAGAGCTAAGCCAGCTGCGACGCCCATCATATTAGCCTCTGCTATACCTGCCTGAAAAAAACGTTCGGGGAAAGTACGTGCAAAATCTCCTGTTTTCACCGAATCGTTAAGATCGGCACATAGTGCTACCACATCGGCGTTATGACTGCCCAACTCTAGTAAACCAGCCCCGAATCCGGAACGGGTATCTTTATTCCCTGTATTAATATAGCTATCCATAAAATTTTCAAATATATAAAAGTCTAATATCAGCCTGATAAAGTCTTTGTTCTATTGTCCTTGTTCTATAATCTTTGAATTAGTAATCGCCTAGCTCTGTATTAGGCAGCTGAGCCAACGCTTTCTCTGTTTGTTCGGCATTAGGCGCTTTTCCATGCCAAGCATGAGTGCCCATCATAAAGTCAACACCTTGTCCCATTTCGGTTTTCATAAGAATAACCACAGGCTTGCCCCTTCCGGTTAACGACTTAGCTTCGGCTAAACCTTTCAGCACATCCTGCATGTTATTACCATTCATGTGAACAACCAGCCAACCAAACGATTTCCATTTAGCCTCCAAGTCGCCCTCGGGCATAACCTCTTCAACAGGGCCATCTATTTGTTTTCCGTTACAATCAACAGTAGCAATTATATTGTCTATATCCCTGCCGGCGGCAAACATGGCTGCTTCCCAAATTTGCCCTTCCTGAAGTTCGCCATCGCCATGCAAAGTATATACCAAGTGCTTATCGCCGTTTAATCTTTTTGCTAAAGCAGCACCACAAGCAACAGATAGTCCTTGCCCTAAGGAGCCGGAAGCAATTCTTACACCCGGCAAGCCCTCTGCCGTAGTAGGATGCCCTTGCAATCGGCTATGTATTTTGCGAAACGTTGACAACTCCTTTACATCGAAATAGCCTGAACGGGCTAAAACGCTATACCATACCGGAGAAACGTGACCAATAGACAAGAAAAACATATCTTGGCCTCTGCCATCTATGGTAAAATGTTTTGGGTTGTGATTTAGCACTTCGAAATAAAGTGCTGTCATAAAATCTGCTGTTCCTAACGAACCACCCGGATGCCCTGATTGTGCCGAAGATACCATACGAATAATATCTCTCCGCACCTGAGTTGCAATGGCGTTAAGCGTTGCTATATCCTGCATTTTTAAGTATTATTGAAATGTGTGTGTGTGTGAATTGTCAAAATTACAATTTAAAGCCGTCTTTTTCAAACCATTTTAATGTTTCCAAACAGAATAATTCAGCTGCGCTTCTTATAATCCTTAATAAACAATGGCTTATATTTTATTATAAGTTGTTTTTTATATATTTGTCAAACTATAGCATGTGGCATTACTTGAAATAAATTCCGCCTTTTAAAAACTCTTTGCCCATTATCGCTGTTTATTATTGTAGAACCATAATATTTTCGATATGAAAAAATTAAGCATTTTACTAGCTGTTACTTTTCTGCTTTGCTTTGCTGTTACGGCAAATGCACAGATAAAATTTGGTGTTAAAGGTGCTCTAAACTTTAACGATACCAAAAACATAAAGTTTGACGAAAAAACCGGTTGGCAAGCCGGCATTATGGCTCGCTTTAACCTTCCTATTGTTGGTATAGGCGTGCAGCCCGAACTTCTTTATACCCATAAAAGCGCAAAAGGGTATAACGATGAAACAAATGACAGCGAAACCGTAAACAGCAGCTACCTGCAAGTTCCGGTTAATGCTATTTGGACTTTCGGTCTAGGGAAAATTGGTGGTTTTATTACCGGTGGACCCTACTTCAGCTATGCTGTTGATTTTGACAAAAAACTTGAGGATGCCCTTGATAAGTTTGATTGGGGGCTGGGGCTAGGAGCCGGTTTAGACATCGGTAAAATTCATGCAGGTGTTCGTTACGATTGGGGATTACAGGACATTTCCAAAAATGGCGAAGAAGAAATAAAAAATAAGGCATTCAGTATATTTCTAGGCTTTTTCTTTTAAAAAACCTGAAACAAAATAGTGATAGGTACAGCTAGCTAAGAGTTGTACCTATGTTCTTTTAATACCACCAATAAATAGCTATGAATAAAAAAATTTGTGTGTTCTGCGCATCAAGTGCAAAAGTTGATCAAAAATATTTTAACGCAACAGCAAGCTTTGCCCGTGATGCCATTGCTAATGGATACGATATTGTTTACGGGGGAGGCGCATTAGGTCTTATGGGAGAGCTAGCCGATGCCGCGTTAGAAAAAAACGGAACAGTTATAGGTATTATGCCCGAATTTATGAAAGCTGTTGAATGGAATCACAACAATATTAGTGAGCTAATTGTTGTAGAGGATATGCGCGAGCGTAAAAAACAGCTGATTGAGCGATCTGATGCTATTGTTGCGCTACCCGGAGGCTGCGGAACACTTGAGGAGCTATTTGAAGCCATATCGTTAAAGCGATTGGGAAGAATTAGTCATCCTATCGTTATATTCAACCAAGATGGTTTTTATGATACGCTAGAACAGCTGCTAGAGCGTATGATAGCAGAGAATTTTATGGGTAAACAACATCGGCCTATATGGACTTTCGTAACAACACCGGAAGAGATAGTTCCGGCAATACGTAATGCTCCTAAATGGTCTCCGGACGCAATACATTTTGCCACGGTATAGATAAAAGACAAATAGATAAAGGAACAAAGATAAAACGATGTCATATAAAATACAACAAAATAGTTATAAGTTAATTATTTATGCAAATAATATTTAGCAAAATGAAGTCCTTATTCCATTGTCTTTATTCTATAATTTATAATCTATATAAAAAAACTTTGCCCATATTTGCAGATTAAAATTTTAACCGATAAATGCATAACATAGTAGAACAAATAATTGCTCCTGTTTCCAACGAAATGCTGACATTTAAAAAAATGTTCAGAGAAAACTTAGTATCTCAGGAACAATTACTTAAAGAAGTTACAGAATACTTAAGTCAAGTAGAAGGAAAGCAGCTTCGTCCGCTTTTAGTTTTGCTTTCGGCAAAAATGCACGGAGAAGTATGCAAGTCCAGCTATATTGCTGCAATTTCCATTGAAATGATTCATACAGCCACACTGATACACGATGATGTAGTTGATAATGCCGATGAACGTAGAAGTCGCAAAACCGTACATACCAACTGGGGACCACAGGTGGCAGTACTTACAGGAGATTATCTACTATCAAAAGCGCTGTATTTAACCACCATCAACTTAGAGTTCGAGCTACTAAAGCTAGTTACGCACGCCGTACAAGAGATGAGCGAAGGAGAGCTTGTGCAGCTGACAAAAGCAGAAAGCTTAGATACAACAGAAGAGGAATATCTGAATATTATATACAAAAAAACGGCATCTTTTATTGCTGCTTGTACATCCACAGGCACACGCTCTGTAGGCATGGACGATGCTCATATTAAGCTAATGACAGAGGTAGGCAGAAACATAGGTATGGCTTTCCAAATCCGCGATGATATTTTTGACTACGAAGTCGATAATCTTGCGGGAAAACCCGTAGGCAACGATATAAAAGAACATAAGCTTACCTTGCCTCTTATTGCTGCGCTAAAAATAAGCAACGATGCCACAAAACAGCAAGAAGTGCTGGATATGCTGGCAAACCATAGCAACGATCCCGGAACAGTAGATAAGATTATTGAATTTGTACACCGATATGGCGGTATTGAATACTCGGTAAACATGATGCAGCAATACTGCGAGAAAGCTGTAGCAATGCTACTACAATATCCCGAAAGCCCTGCAAGAAGTTCGCTTGTACAGCTGGCATACTATACAGGCACCCGAAAAAACTAAGCGCAGTAAATAACCAAAGCTATGAAAAGAAAATACTTGTATTTACTAGCTGCCTTGCTTGTAACAGTAACACCTATAGCCTGCACCGACGACCCAGAAGGATCGGCAGAAGACTTGGCAAAAAAAATTTTGTGATTGTAACAAAATGCAAGATATTGATAAGCGAGAGGCGTGTATAGATAAGGTAAACTACGAGTTACAGCTTCATCTGAGCGATTTAGAGTTTATGGCTGTTTACAACCAAGCATCTCAAGCCTGCTACAACTAAGAAAATTTTAAGAATACAGCTCCATCAACCCATCCGGCATATTCAGGTGGATTTGTTTTTTCTGCTGATCGATCTTAGTAATTAGATCTTGGTTTAGGGGAACTATTATTTCTGTATCTTGCTTGCGAAGAACCATGCACGGATTACCCGGAATATCCATTATCTCTTCTACTATTCCTAGCTCTCCATAGTTTTGGTCAATGGCAGTATATCCAACCAACATGTCCAGCTCACTGCCCGACTCTGTTGCCGCCTTTTTTGAGGGTAGATAAATTGATTTGCCAATCAGCTCCGTAGCCAGCGCTTCGGTTTCCATATCCTCAAATACCACTACAAGCTTACTTGTACCCTTAGGCTCTACGGCTTTCATATAAAAAGGAACCGGTAATCCATCTATGTAGATAAATACCGGTTCCTTATTTTGTAGTATAGCGCGGGGAATATCTTCTTGTATTTTAGCTATAAGTTCCCCATTTGCTCCGAAGGTTTTTAGTACATCGCCAATACGCCTATATTGTTGGGCTTGTACCATAACCAAGAGCTACTAAGCGTTTTCTGCTGGTGCTTCCTCTGCTGCAGGAGCATCTTCCGTAGCTACCTCGGCAACCACTTCTTCTACAGCGGCTTCTACTTCTTTAGCAGCTTCTGCCGAACGCTTCTTAGCAACTTCGGTAGCTTTTGCTTCTTTTACTTTTGCTTCTTCTTCAAGGCGAACTTTAGCCTCATTCTTAGCTGCTTGGCTTAACGAGTTCTTCTTGCTTTGAATTTTTACTTCTTTTTCCTGAAGCCATGCGTTAAAGCGTTGCTCGGCAACAGCCTCGGTAATAGCACCTTTACGTACACCTTCCATCAAATGCTTCTTGTAAAGAATACCTTTGTACGAAAGAATTGCACGGCATGTGTCAGTTGGTTGAGCACCGTTCTGTAACCACTTAAGCGCACTGTCGCCGTTAAGCTCTATAGTTGCAGGATTGGTGTTAGGGTTATAAGTCCCTAGCTTTTCGATAAATCGTCCATCTCGTGGAGATCTGCTATCGGCTACCACAATGTGATAAAACGCGTAGTTTTTCTTACCATGTCTGGCTAATCTGATTTTTACAGCCATTTGTTTGATTTTTATTTGGTTAAACCTACATTCCCTTAACCCGTAAGGGTCGGCAAAGGTAAGCTATTTTTTTGAATATCAAAAGGGAATTATAAATTTACAACCATAGTAGCATTATAGATAGCTACAAACCCCTTAATGTTTACCCCTACTCATAAATTTCTAGCTCTGAGCTATAGTAACGAACTGGTTCTGCATCGTCAATCTTTCCAAAATAATTTCTCAAAGACACCGTAAATTTTTCAGACTTCCAAGTATAGCTATTATAAGTAATGCCATAAGAACTTGTTGGACAATCTTTTTCCGTAACAAATTCAATATTGAGCGTCTTATCAATAGTCGCTTTTATATCTTCGGCTATATTATTTCCTTTTTCTTGCAACGCTTTCGGAGAAACATCTATTCTAAATGCATATAGTGAGTCTTTTCCTGTTGCAAAATCCTGCAACATATATTCCTTTTCCCTGCATAACGCATAAATAACCACATCAAATGGATGATGCTCGAAAGGAACAGCTTTGTACGTAGTAGTATAAACGCCCACAGAATCAACATGAATATCTATTACCAACATGTCGGAAGTTAGTTGACGGATAGTAACATCATCTTTACTATTTTCTATATGCATTTTGCTCCCCTCAAGCTTGTATGTATAGTCCACTTTGGAAAATAGCTTATAACACGTATCGTTTCTAAATTCAACATACGGGTCTTCAATATAGCTGTTTATCATCCATGATGGCGACTCAGTATTTAACGAGTCGGGGTTAAACTCCATTTTTACAATGTTCCAAGCCGTAGCCGCCAGCTTTGTTTCATAATTGCTACTACAAGATAAGATCAGCAGCGATGTGATTACCAGTACAAAAAATCTTTTCATATAGTCTTCCTATGTCTATTAATAATGAAAAACAACCAATGTGCAAATATAGCAACATTGGCTGTTATAAGAATTAGCTCAGCTTGCATTCTATATTCTCAAAGAAGATTTGCATGTTTTTCTTTTTCTCTCTTACTAAAACGATGCCTACGTATAAGCATATCGGCACTTAGAAGAAGCAGAACGGCAATAGCCAATATAACCAACATAGATGGAAACTCTATTTTAGGAAGCTCAAACTCTAACGTTGCCCAAGAAGGTTTAGAAATATTCAGCTCTATACCATAGTAATTGAATAAGAACCATATTAAACCGGTTAAGCTGGCTAGCCCGCCAATAATACCTACAGCTATAAAAATCACTCTTGATGCTTTTTTCTTTCTTTCCTTAGCATCCGCCAGCTTTGCAATTTTACGCATAAGCCTATCATCAAAACCCATCGAAGGCCCCTCTGTAGGTAGCTGTTTAAACAGCTCTCTTAATTTCTTATCATTCTCGCTCATCTCTCTAATAGTAGCTTATTAATCTCAAAGTTCATATATTTTCTGATGCGGTGCAACCTTATCTTCACATTTGATTGCGACAAGCCCGTAATCTCAGCAACACCAACAATAGGCTGATCTTCCATATAGTATAAGGTAATAAGCAACGTATCTTCTACAGGCAGCTGCTTAAGAACCCTTTCTAAACACTGTAGTTTTTCCTCCTTACTTACTTCGTCCAATTCGTATAAAAGCTCATCATCGCCAAAATCTGCCTGATTATCTTTAAAAGAAAGAGGTTTATTTTTCATCTTTCTAGTCGCGCTAATTGTTGTATTATAGGTAACACTATAGAGCCAGGTGGAGAACTTTGACTCCTCTCTAAACTTATTTAGCGACTGAAAAACCTTAATAAATACATCTTGTGTTACTTCCTCGGCGTGTTGCCTGTCTCCTATAATCTTATAAACGATATTGAACACCGTATCCTTGTATCGATTTACGATGACTGCAAACGCACCGGTATTGCCGGAGCGAACTTGCTGTATGCACTCAATATCTTCTATTTCAATCATACTACTTTGTATGACGCCAAAGTTTTGTTTTGGTTACAAAACCCGTTGAAAATATTTTTTAAGGTTTTTTGTAACCAAAACAAAAATACAACGTCAAAAAGATAAAAAGAAAAGGTTTCACATTAAACACTAAAATTATCATGGAATTTTTAATCGTCACAGTAGTACTAGGAATTGTTACCTTAGGTGTATATCGCCTTGTTGAACTCTTTGCAAGACGTAAAGAGCGCATAATGATTATTGAGAAAATGCAGGGAAATGTTAACTTTGATGCCCTTAAAAACCAATTGAATCTTCCTTTTGTTGGAAAATCTCGCAACTCTAACTGGACTCTCAGAGCTAGCTTGCTTTTAATCGGATTAGGAGTTGGCTTTATTGTCGGATTACTGCTTCAGTTTTCACTCGAATATCAGCTAGCTGCCAATATTGAAGCGTTCAGAATGTCGCCTCACGATATGCTGTCGATTATTTATTTTGCATCAGTAATTCTATTTGGTGGTATTGGCTTACTGATTGCTTACCTCATCGAACGTAAGGAAGAGAGAAAACAGGCTTAACAACAAGCTACAACGGATCTCTAAAAAGAGGGTACCTATATAATATAGGCACCCTCTTTTAGCATTGATAAAGCCACTCGCTTATATAAATTTCTTCGCTACTAAATATTCGGCTATCTGTATGGCGTTAGTTGCGGCTCCTTTACGAAGATTATCGGCAACAACCCACATGTTAAGCGTATGTTCTTGCGATTCGTCTCGGCGTAAACGTCCTACAAAAACTTCATCTTTGTTATGAGCAAATATTGGCATGGGATATACTTGATTAGCAATATCGTCTTCTACAATTATCCCGGGAGAATTAGAAAGAATAGCTCGCACTTCGTTCAAATCAAAATCTTTAGCAAACTCTACATTAACCGACTCTGAATGCCCTCCAACTACAGGTAAACGAACGGTTGTAGCCGTTACCCTTATACTATCATCACGCATAATTTTATGCGTTTCGTTTACCATTTTCATCTCTTCTTTTGTATATCCGTTGTCGAGAAACACATCTATCTGAGGAATAACGTTAAGGTCGATCTGATACTTATAAGCCATCTCTATCTCCTCAACTCCACTACGTTCGTCAAATAGCTGGCTAACCGCTTTTACACCGGTACCTGTAACCGATTGATAGGTAGAAACAACTATACGTTTAATTTTATAGCGAGCGTGCAACGGAGCAAGTGCCACCAACATCTGAATGGTAGAACAGTTAGGGTTTGCAATAATCTTATCGTCGGCAGTAATAGCATCTGCGTTAATCTCGGGGATAATCAGCTTCTTCGTCGGATCCATTCGCCATGCCGAAGAGTTGTCAACCACAACCGTACCAGTTTCCGCAAATTTAGGAGCCCACTCCAAAGAAGTGCTCCCTCCTGCCGAAAACAGAGCCAACACAGGTTTCATGGCTACTGCCTCAGAAGGCGTTACAACATAGTAGGCCTTACCCTTAAATATTATCTCTTTACCTTTAGATTTTTCGGAGGCAACAGGAATTAATTCGCTTATAGGAAAATTCCGTTCTTCCAACACTTCCAACATTTTAGAGCCAACCAGTCCTGTGGCTCCGACAACCGCTATTTTCATCTTTCTTCTTTATTTTACTCCTTGCAAATATAACAATTTATCTGTCTAACATGAAAATATAAGATCACTCAACCCCCCAATAAATATACAGCTACAGCTAAAATATTTTATCAACAACCTCAACTACATTACAAACTATAAGCGATACAAATACTATTATTTTAATCTAATGCAATATATCCCTATAAACACTAACTATAGCAAGGCTTATAATTTGCACAAAGTATATCCCCGATATTTTACCTGTAATAAATTACTAGCTCTTTGTAAGATTATTACTATGAAATAGTTACCTTTGCGTTCATTCATCCTTATAAAACTGCTTATAGCATTTATGGCTGGCATATACAGGGTTAGATCCTAGCTAAACTCTTTTACCGGAGTTTTCTTTTTGCTTCGAATAATACTCGAAGCATTATCTCATTTTATTATTTTTTTACTTAACAAATAGCGTGTATTGGTCATTTTATGCCTTTACAGAAAATATATCCTCTTGTAACTATGAACAGCTGGAAAAAAACTTTTGCAATAATCTGGACAGGTCAATTCTTCTCTATACTCAGCAGCTTTACCGTAGGGTTTACCATTATTCTATGGCTTAGCATAAAAACCGAATCGGCAGAAGTAATGGCATACGCAACCGTTGCAGCATTACTACCCCAAGCATTGCTGGGAACGGTTGCAGGTGTATTTATAGATCGCTGGAACAGAAAAGCCACTATGATTTTCGCAGACAGCTTTATTGCTTTCTGCACGCTTATTCTAGCAGTTTTATTCTTTCTAGGCATTGAAGGAACATGGTTTATATACGGATTACTAATTATGCGTTCTATCGGCTCTGCATTTCACACTCCTGCTATGCAGGCTTCTGTACCTTTACTAGCGCCCGAATCGGAATTGATAAGAATTGCGGGAATAAACCAAACCATACAATCGGTTAGCAACATTGCGGCACCCGCATTGGGAGCGCTACTATACTCTACAATGGATATGGGATGGATTTTGTTGCTTGATGTATTTGGTGCGATAGTAGCCTGCACCAGCTTGGTTTTTGTAAAAATACCCCGACCTAAAAAGAAAGAAACGGCAGAAAAGCCTCATGTATGGCGAGAAATGAAGGAAGGCATTAAAGTTGTAATAGAGCAGAAAAGTCTTGCTTTGGTATTTTTATTCTCTATTATTGTTATGTTTTTTATTATGCCTATAAGTGCGCTGTTCCCCTTAATGACTTTAAAGCACTTCTCCGGAACACCTTTCCAAATGGGTATCGTAGAGGTAGCATGGGGTGTTGGAGCGTTAGCCGGAGGGACCATTCTTGGATTTTGGAAAATAACAACAAATAAAGTTGTCTTAATTATCTTTAGCTACATCATTCTTGGTGTTTCGTTTATCTTATCAGGATTGCTGCCACCTCAGCTGTTTGCCGTATTTGTAGGCTTAACAGCACTTGGAGGGCTTTCCGGTTCTCTTTATATGTCTTCTTTTACCGCAATAACGCAAGAAAAGATAGATCCGGCTGCTCTTGGTCGTGTATTTTCTATGTATGGAAGCGTTTGTATTTTGCCTTCTATATTGGGTTTACTTGCAACCGGATTTATTGCCGACAACATAGGTATTGCAAATACGTTCTTAGGTTGTGGAATTATTATACTTATCATTGGTATAGCAAACTTTTTTATGCCAACACTTTTAGCTGCTGGAAAGTCCAAATCATAAGATAAACTTTTTATTAGGCTAAATGTTGATTACCTTTAGTGGTGATATAGAATTTTTAAATCACTATTTTTTTTAATTTTGATAAATACCATAGCTACAAAAGTTTGTTTGAGCATACCACCGACAAGATAATTTTATGACAAAACGAACAAAAAAGATACTCAGAATTGCGTTAATCTCGCTTGTGGCTCTATTCATCATCTTATGTGGCGTAATATGGTACATAGCCAATAACCTAGAAAAAGTTGTAAGGTATGCACTCATAGAAGAAGTAAAGAAAAATACCGATGGGCTCTATACTTTGGAAATGGGCAAGCTGAATATTAACCCTACAAATGGTGTGTTGCATATTAACGACATTCAGCTTTCCATTGATAGTGCTAAACTTTTTCAGCTAGAAATAAAAGGAGAAAGACCACGCTATACTACTAACTTTTCGGCCTCTGCCATCGAAATTAATGTAAATAAATTTCTTAGTATTCGGAAAAATGGAGAGCTCAACGTTTCGCATATAGCTGTACTAGAACCAAGCATTGAACTCTTTTCATCTAATGTTAAGACAGAACATAGCATTGTAGAGCCAGCTGAAAAGAAACAGGAATTAAAGCTTCCATTTTTCAGCTCTATTGTTATAGAAAAATTTGAGGTCGTGAATGGTAACCTAAGCTATTATGTTCAAGGAGAAAAAGACACAGCAGTCTATACTACAAGTAATTTTTCTTTCCACTCAAACGATATTATAGCTAGCCAAAATATTAATCTTCGTAATCCATTTACTCATATTAAGAACGCGTTTTTAGAAGTAAACAATATACGACACTTTATGCTTGATAGTGCACTGTTGTTCACAGTAAAAAGAGTAGCTGCAAACCTAAAGGATTCTTCGGTACGTATTGACTCGCTGGCGATTACACCTCAGTATGAGAAATTTGAATTTGCGTGGAAAACACCAAACCACAACGATATTATTGATCTGTCGATTCAAAATATCGCATTATCCGGAATCCACTTCAACGATTTATTAAATAACAATACGTTAATGGTAGAAAGCATTACAATAGATAGCCTTTCTTTCTGGAGCTTTAAAAACAAACAAATACCCCCTGTAGCATCAAAAGTAAAGCCCCTGTTTCACAAGCTGGTACATCGGATAAAAATCCCTATTTATGTTGACACTATTAGGGTTAGCAACAGCAATGCATCATATGAAGAGCTCTCGTTGAATGGAGATGTACCCGGAAAAATTCACTTTACCGATTTATTTACCGAAGTTATAGGTTTAACAAACATCATAACAGATAAAAAACAGCTATACACTGTAAAAAGCAGAGGAAAAATATATGGTAAAAACATGATAGAGGCTACTTTTCAATTCCCTGTCGATTCGCTAAACGATTATTTCGCAATTAACGGACATGTTGGCAAAATGGATTTAACCGTAATCAATTCGATGGTTACACCACTTACCAACATAGATATAGAATCGGGAATTGTACAACGTATGGATTTTTCCATTTCCGGCAACTCCAAGACTGCCAAGACCAACATGACATTTTTATATAATGATTTAAAAGTTAAATTATTAAATCCTAAAAAAGAAAATCGCTCTAAACGTAAGCTTCTTTCAGGCGTGGTTAACACATTAGTAATAAAATCAAGTAACCCCTCCGGCAGCAAAGAGCCACGAAAAGTAGCTGGTGTTACTAACGAAAGAAACCGCTTCTTATCGAACTTCAACTATTGGTGGCGCAGCGTTAGAGAGGGTATGGTGTATTCGTTAGGAATTCCCGGAAAAAAGCAATAAGCGCCTCATTTAAAATACAATATGGCATTAGCTGAGGATTTACGAACACTTAACATTATGTCACCAACCTTTCGGAACAAATTGTTACCTTTGTACCTAATGTAAATAGTTCAGCAAGATGGCTTCTTTTAAAATAGTATTTTTCAAACGTCCGAATATTAGAGTTTTCAACTATACCCCTCGTTATTGGGATCCCGATAAGGAAAAACTAGACGAGCGTAAAAGGGCAATAGCAAAAGAAATGGGCGTAGCGCTTCCGGAAGATGTTGCCAACCCCGATGCTCCATATCGCTCTAACATAAAAGGGCAAATGAAGCGTGTTTTAGAATCCGGTAAACGAAAAAAATCCGGATTCAGTGGCGGACGTTTATTTGTGCTGGTATTATTAGCTTTAGTTGTACTTGGCGCCTACTTCGGATCGAATCTTTTCGGACTTCTATTTACCGAAGTTAACAAGCAACAACAAAACCAAGAGCAGCAACAAGAAGAAAAGCGTCCGAGAAATGAAGATGCTTACCATATAATACCTCTTCCTTAAACACAATGATTCAAGTACTGCCTGAAAGTGTTGCAAACCAAATTGCGGCGGGAGAAGTAATACAACGCCCGGCATCAGTAGTAAAAGAGCTGGTCGAAAATGCCGTTGACGCTAAAGCTACGCTAATAAACGTTATTATAAAAGATGCAGGCAGAACTCTAATTCAGATTATAGATAATGGCATTGGCATGTCTGAAACAGATGCCAGACTTTCGTTTGAACGACATGCAACTTCTAAAATCAAAAATGCAGACGATTTATTCGCCATTCAAACCTTTGGATTTAGAGGAGAAGCGCTGGCATCTATCGCCTCTATTGCAGAGGTAGAGCTGAAAACCCGAAGAGAAGAA
Organism: Bacteroidales bacterium; assembly: GCA_031550925.1. GTDB lineage: Bacteria > Bacteroidota > Bacteroidia > Bacteroidales > UBA932 > JAIRNF01. Next base: position 41,273 of record JAVBOE010000065.1, read on the forward strand.
GATGAAGTAGGAACACAAATTTTTATATACGCATCAACTGTTACAGCACAAAATCCTATTGCAGGCCCTGTGGGTTCTGCTTTTTCTGTAAAGAATCTTTTCTTTAACGTTCCGGCACGAAGAAGGTTTCTGAAAACGGATAGCGTTGAGCTAAAGCATATCATCACAGAATTCCAGCGGGTAGCTATGGGACATCCGGAAGTTGCATTTACGCTGGTTAACAACGGAACTGAAATTTACAACCTTCCAAAGGGAAATTTACGTCAACGTGTCATTGGGTTGTTCGGAAAAAACATCAGTACCAACCTTATTGATGTAAACGTTAGCACCAGCGTAATTAATGTTTACGGATTTGCCGGCAAGCCTGAATGCGCAAAAAAATCGCAAGGCGAGCAATTTTTTTACGTAAACAACCGATTTTTTAAAAGTGCCTACTTTCAAAAAGCGATTTATAATGCCTACGACCAGCTGATACCACAGGGGGCGTATCCGTCTTTCTTTTTGTTTTTTGAAATAGATCCTTCGAAAATAGATGTGAACATACATCCGACAAAAGTTGAAATAAAATTTGAAGAAGAGCAAACCATCTGGCAAGTTCTGAATGCTGCCGTTCGTGAAGCAATCGGAAAATTTGCACTCGCTCCTACCATTGATTTCAACACAGAAGGTGCAATAGATATTCCTATCAGCCGTCCCGGAATAGATGTAGATACGCCAAGCATAGCAATAGATCATACCTACAATCCGTTTGATGAAGAACAAGGAAAAACTTCATCAACCAGCTTTTCGGGTTACAAAAAAGAAAAAGTGCCATCGGGTTGGGAGCAGCTGTACGAAGGGATTGATGGTTTTATTGATAATTTTGAGAACAATGCTCAGCTAAGCGATAATACTATATTCGCTGAAAGCATTGTAAGACCGGATCGTACGTTTATTCAGCTAAAAGGCGAATATATTCTTACCCCTGTAAAATCGGGCTTAATGATTATAGACCAAAGGCGTGCCCATCAACGAATTTTGTATGAGCAGCTTTTAGAGAATATCGGTCAACCTGAGAACATAAGTCAAATAGAATTGTTTCCTCAACATGTTGAGCTTGCTCCGGCAGACTACATCTTGCTTCTAGATATGCTAGATGATTTACAAGCACTTGGATTCGACATTCGCGATATGGGGAGAAACAGCATGGTTGTATATGCTGTTCCGGCAAGCGTAAAAGCAGAAAACCCTGCTCAGCTAATACAGGACATTGCAAGTAACATCAGTGAGAATGGGAGCATTTCGTTGGAAGAAAGAAAAGAACAGCTGGCGCTTTCATTAGCAGAAACAATGGCAATAGGGCGAAATCAAACGCTTAACCAAGAAGAAATGAGCGAACTTACCGGCAAACTATTTGCATGCAAAATGCCTAACATTTCGCCAAAAGGAAAACCAACGTTAATTACATTAGAGATAGAAGAAATTGCTAGAAGGCTTCTAAAATAAGCAGCATAACAAATTAGTACCACACATAAACACTCAATATGAATCAATACGGACGAAGCGGAGGGGGTTTTTTAAGCAGCATCCCTCCCATTATAAAAAACCTGATTATAATAAATGCTTTGGTATTTCTGGCAACACAAATTCAAAGCTTCAGGCTGCCAATGTACGAGCATTTGGCGCTTTTCTATCCGCAATCTCCATTCTTTAAGCCCTACCAACTGCTATCCCATATGTTTATGCATGGCGATTTCTGGCATCTTTTTTTTAACATGTATGCTTTATGGATTTTTGGAAGTCCGCTTGAGCGTACATGGGGTTCTAAACGATTTTTGATTTTCTATCTTGTAACGGGTATTGGAGCAGCGGCATTTTACATACTTGTTCAATGGGTGCAGATAACCTACTTTAACGGCAATCTTTACGATGCCATGACTATTCCTATGGTTGGAGCATCGGGCGCTATATTTGGTGTACTACTAGGATTTGGGATGCTTTTCCCAAATGTTGTACTTCAGCTTATATTCCCACCGGTAAGGTTAAAAGCCAAATACTTTGTAATGATATACGGTGCTTTAGAGCTATTTCTCAGCATCCAACAACCCGGTGATAGCGTTGCGCACGTTGCACATGTTGGAGGAATGATATTTGGATATATTCTCATTGTGATGTGGAAGAAAAAGAGCATGAACAAATACTGGAGCTGATAAGTTAGTATATGGTCGGCTGGTTTTTCATACGTTTAAAAGATAGCATTGCTTCGTTTTTTAAACCGAAACATAAAAAACCTTCAGTACAACAGCTACGTAACGACATGGCATATAACGCTTATAGGACAAGCGTAAGAAAAGAAACAGACAGATTATTAGATAAAATTTCCAAGTATAGCATTAAAAGCCTTACAAAAAGAGAAAAGAAATTTTTAGAAGAGAATAAAGATATTTAAGCAGCTTGGCAATAGTACGAAAAATAGTAAAGATTCTTCTTAAAGCGTTTAGTATTCTAGCCGCAATATGCTTGCTATTGTCTTACTTATCGGCATATATAAGTCCGGCTAAATTCTGGCCTATTGCTTTTTTCGGGCTGTTTTTTCAGTTGTTTTTGCTTGCCAATGTATTCTTCCTTATTTTTTGGATAATTGTAAAAAAGAAATTTTTCATTGCCCATTTAGTTGTTCTACTACTTGGCATACCTTATCTCGGTTCGTTTATACAGCTGAGAGGGGAACCGGATATAGTAAGCGAAAATGCAATAAAAATAATCAGCTATAACGTTCATACATTTAATGCCATATCGGGAGAAAATACCAGTACAAACATTGCAAAATTATTGAATGATGAAAAGGCTGATATTGCTTGCATACAAGAATTTTACACTCATCCGGATAAGCAACCGAAAGAGCAGGATTTTATAAAACAGCTGCGCAACCTTTCTCATAATCACATATTCTACAATGTAGTAAAAAGGAACTCTTCGTTTGGACTTGCTATCTTCAGCAGATATCCTATAGTTGGTAAAGGAGAGTTCCGTTTTCCGGGTTCATCAAATGGTGCAATATTTGCAGATATAGATATAAATGGAAAAATTATAAGAGTATATAATAATCACCTCCAATCAAACAGCTTCAACCTATCGAAAACGCTTAGCCGTTTCCGCCAAGAAGATAAGCGTATTGAGGAGCTGGTTGACGCATCATCGAAAATAAAAGCGGCATTTGTTAAGCGAGCTGAACAGGTAGATCGAATATCTGATCATATAAAAGCATCGCCATACCCTCCTATTGTTTGCGGCGACTTTAACGATACACCCGTCTCATATACATACCGAACAATGAAGGGTAAGTTGAATGATGCATTTAAAACAGCAGGAAGAGGAATACCATCAACGTATAGAGGGTTTTTTCCTTCTTTTCGCATTGATTATATTTTTTACGACAAAACAATGAAGGCAGCTAATTTTGAAGTGCTCAGCAATATTACTTATTCTGATCACTACCCGATATCTGCCGTACTAGAGTTAATGGATTAAACAAAGCAACAATGATTATAGGATACGATGCCAAACGAGCTTTTAAAAACTTTACCGGGCTTGGCAACTATAGCCGATCTCTTATAAGCACACTCTCAGAATACTATCCGGACAACGAATACATACTATACACGCCTCCATATAACGATCATCCCGAACATATTTTTGCAAAAAAAGACAATATTAAAATTGTCCAACCACGAGGGTTGTATAAATCGTTTCCTTCTGCATGGAGATCGTTTGGTATTTCTAAGTATGCAAAACATGATAACGTAAAGCTGTTCCACGGCTTGAGTGGCGAGCTGCCTACGGGTTTAGCGGAACAAAATATTCGTTCTGTAGTAACCATACACGATTTGATATTTCTACGTTACCCTCAATTTTACAAGCCGATAGACAGGTCGATATACAAGAAAAAGTTTCGAGCTGCATGTAAGCATGCTGATTTAATCATCGCAATAAGTAAGCAAACAAAAGATGATATTATCAGCTTCTTTGGGATAAAAGAAGATAAAATACGATTGGTCTATCAAGGCTGTGACCCGCAATTCTACAACGCTTGCAGCCAAGAACAAAAACAAGCCATAGCACAAAAGTATGTGTTACCCCAAAAATATATTTTATATGTGGGTACCATAGAAGAGCGTAAGAACCTGAATACTATTGTCCGTGCTCTGGCCTCTATGCCTAAAGACATACATCTAGTTGCTTTAGGAAAAGGTACGAAATACATGGAAAAAGTAACAGCAGAAATTAACCGGTTAGAGCTAAATGACAGGGTAAAATTTATTCATAAATCCAACTTTGGCGATTTACCCGCTATCTACCAACAAGCGCAGGTATTTGTTCTGCCATCTGTATTTGAGGGATTTGGCATACCTGTACTGGAAGCATTAAACTCAAAAATACCTGTTATCACATCTAATGTATCAAGCTTACCGGAGGCCGGAGGACCACATAGCTTATATATTAACCCGACAGATAGCAAGGAGTTAGAAAAGGCGTTATTCCAGCTGTTTGCATATCCGGAGTTAAGAGAAAGTATGATTACCAACGGGTATAAGTATGCGCAGAACTTTAGAGAACAAAAGCTAGCAAACGATATTTGGAGCGTTTATCAAGAATTAATGTGAAAATAATAGCTGCAAAATGAAACAGATACAGCCAAACGAAGCACTACTACAAGAAGTACAGAATGTGGTAGATGTACTTAAAAAAGGCAGAATTATTCTCTATCCCACCGATACAGTATGGGGTATAGGGTGCGATGCTACTAATGCGGAAGCAATAGATAAAATATATAAGCTGAAACAACGGGCTGAAAGCAAAAGTATGCTTGTGCTGATAGATAACTTCAACCGGGTAGGTAAATACATACGAGAAGTGCCAATGCTTGCAAACGATTTAGTCGAATTGGCAGAATCTCCGCTTACCATCATATATCCCGATGCCATTAACTTACCTGCTAATCTGATTGCAGAAGACGGAAGTATTGGCATACGTGTTTGCCGACACGCATTCTGCCAGCAGCTGATATATCGACTAGGACGTCCTATAGTTTCAACATCGGCAAATATATCGGGGACCAACTCTCCCAAACGATTGAACGAGGTTAGCAAAGAAATCAGCGAGCATGTTGATTTTATCGTTAATACAAAATTTGAAGGGCATCCTACCCTGCGTCCATCTTCAATTATAAAACTGGGAGTAAAGGGAGAGGTAGAAGTTATAAGAGAGTGAAGGCAATGTGATAATGTATTAATATGAAAAACGGTAATGAAAAGAAATTTAAAGAGTAAGCATTAAAATTATAACTTTTCAGCTGTTTTATTTTTACATCTTTTTCAAGAAAATATTATCTATCCATGAAAGTATTCAAAACACCTATCCAAGTACGTTTCAGTGATACTGACATGCTTGGTCATGTAAATAATTCGAGCTATAATCAATTCTTTGATATCGGCAGATATGAGTGTCTTACCAAAACATTTGGCGACCTTAACAACTGGAAAGAAAAGATGCTGGTTGTAGTCCATATTGAAACAGATTACTTAAAACCTGTTTTTATCGAAACTAACATAAATGTAGAAACACAAATAGCCGAAGTTGGCAATCGTAGCCTTAAAATGCTCCAGCAAATAGTTAACGATAAAGGAGAAATTATGGTTAAAAGTATGAGCGTGATGTCTGCCTTCGATGCTAGGACAGAACAGTCTTTCATCATACCCAACGAGTGGCGCAAACGAGTGAAATAATGTTAACCTTAACGATTAAGGCACAGCTATTGTAGGCATAGTTATATTGAAATAACGTTTTACAACTTGTAAACTATACCATGACAGTAAGCTATAAAATTTTTGCAGGGATATTCCCTTTATTATTACTTGTAATGAACGCCAGTGCTCAAAATAACAAAGGGATTAAAACGAATCCGCTAACACCCGAGGAGGAGCGGGTTATTCTTAATAAGGGAACAGAAGCCCCTTTCACAGGAAAATACTATTTACACAAAGAGAAAGGTGTTTATTTATGCAAATATTGCAATGCCATACTATTTCGGTCGTCAGATAAGTTTGAGTCTGACTGCGGCTGGCCCAGCTTCGATAATGAAGTTCCCGGTGCAGTGAAAAAAGTTCTTGATGCTGATGGAAGACGTACCGAAATTCTCTGTAACCGTTGTGGCGGTCATTTAGGTCATATTTTTACCGGAGAACGACTAACATCAAAGAATACGCGCTATTGTGTCAACTCTATTTCGTTAAACTTTATTCCAACATCAGAAATGAAAACTAAAAAAGCATACTTTGCCGCCGGATGTTTTTGGGGCGTGCAGCACTACTTAGATAAAGCAAAAGGCGTAGTTGAAACCACCGTTGGCTACATGGGTGGAAAAACTGATAGCCCTACCTATAAAGAAGTTTGTACCAACACAACAGGCCATGCCGAGGCTATTGAAGTTGTTTACGACCCGCTACAAACTTCTTTTGAGGAGCTTGCCAAGCTGTTTTTCGAAATCCACGACCCAACACAAATCGACAGGCAAGGTCCTGACATTGGAGAACAGTACCGCAGCGAAATTTTCTACACATCTGAAGAAGAAAAGAATACGGCAGAAAAGCTCATTCAAATTTTATACACAAAAGGTATTGTAGCAGCGACCAAGCTAGAACCTGCAACAGTTTTCTGGAAAGCAGAAGATTACCATCAGCACTACTATGATAACAACGGCAAAGAACCATATTGCCACGCATACACTAAAAGGTTTTAAAAAACACATTTTTTGTTATTGCAGATAATCTAAAAATATGTATGTTTACTATCAAATAGTATCTATTATTATGATAGTAATTGTAAATGGTAAGAAAATAGAAATTTTTGATGGCGCAA
>JAVBOE010000003.1:0-8316 GCA_031550925.1 Bacteroidales bacterium
AAAAAATCAATGGTTAATGTTTAATTATTAATGATGAGCAAAAGTCGAGACAATGTAGTTGAGAAAAAAAGTTTCGACTTTGCTCTTAGAATTATTAATTTACATAAATATCTGTGTAACGAGAGAAAAGAGTTTTGTATCTCAAAACAAATTCTTCGGTCAGGAACTTCTATCGGGGCAAATGTTGCAGAAGGAAAATACGCAGAATCTCCGCTAGATTTTATTCATAAGTTAGCTATAGCGCAGAAGGAAACATCTGAGACTCTTTATTGGATAGAGTTGCTGTATGCTGCAGAATACATTTCTGATAAAGAATGGGAATCGTTACTTTTTGATTGCACAGAACTAATGAAATTGCTGACAAAGATTATTAGAACGAAGAAATCTAATTTGGATAGCAAGGCTAAGGAAGCAAAATAATTAAACATTAATAATTAAAAATTGATCATATGAAGGCACTAATTGCAACAGAAAAGCCTTTTGCAAAGGCAGCTGTAGATGGTATAAAAGATATTTTTAGTAAAGCGGGTATCGAAGTTGTGCTGCTCGAGAAATATACTAGCGTTGATGAATTCTACAAAGCAGTAGCAGATGTTGATGCACTTATCGTTCGTTCTGATAAAGTAACTGCAGAAGTTGTTAATGCAGCAAAGAATCTAAAAGTTGTTGTTCGCGCGGGTGCAGGTTTTGATAACTTAGACCTTGCCGCTTGTACTGCAAAGAACATTGTTGCCATGAATACTCCCGGTCAAAACTCGAATGCAGTTGCAGAGTTGGCGTTGGGTATGATGGTTTACATGGCAAGAAATACTTTTCAAGCAGGTACAGGAACAGAGCTTAAGGGTAAAAAAGTTGGTATTCATGCATACGGAAACGTTGGTAAGCTGGTAGCAAAGATTGCTAAAGGCTTCAGCATGGACGTTTACGCATTCGATCCTTTTGTTCAGGCTTCAGAAATAGAGAAAGATGGCATTAAGGTTGTAGCAACTATGGATGAACTTTATAGCACTTGCGACTATGTTTCACTTCACATTCCTGCAAACGATAAGACGAAGAAGTCTATCAACTTCGATTTATTATCGAAAATGCCAAAGGGCGGAACCCTTATCAATACTGCACGTAAAGAGGTTATTGACGAAGATGGTTTATTGAAGTTAATGGATGCTCGCCAAGACTTTAAGTATGCAACAGATGTTGCTCCCGATAGTCATGTTGCATTAGCTCAAAAGTTTACTACTCGCTATTTTGCTACCCCTAAAAAGATGGGAGCAGAAACAGCAGAGGCAAACATTAATGCAGGATTAGCAGCAGCTAATCAAATCGTGAACTTCTTAACCAAAGGTGATAAGACTTTTCAAGTTAACAAATAATAATTAGAAAATGAGTTGATTCGAGAATGTGACAATGAAAGAATCAGAGAATCCAATTCTAAAATTATCATTTGATTTTGCGCTTAAGATTATTGATTTTGCAGAATTACTAAATAGCAAAGGTAAGATTGTAATATCAAAACAGCTATTAAAGTCTGGTACATCTATAGGGGCTAATGTTCGTGAGGCTCAGAATGCAGAAAGTAAAGCAGATTTTATTCATAAAATGAAAATAGCAGCAAAAGAAGCTGATGAAACGGAATACTGGTTATTATTGTGCAAGCAATCATTTCATTATCCATCTGAAGATATCTTATTGGAGAATATAACAGCAATTCTGAAAATTCTTAATAAGATTATATCTACAGCAAAAAAGAATTAGCACATTTTCATATTTTCAAATTCTCAAATTACAAAAATAATGGTAAAAATAAAACCTTTTGCAGCGGTTCGTCCACCAAAGGAGCTTGCTAAAGAAGTGGCTTCACGCCCTTACGAGGTATTAAACTCGCAAGAGGCAAAGGCGGAGGCCGGAGAAAAATCACTGCTACATATTATTAAACCGGAGATTGATTTCAACCCTATTGCTGACGAGCATTCTCAAGAAGTTTATGATAAAGCGGTTGAGAACTTTAAGAAGTGGCAGGAAAAAGGCTGGCTAAAACAAGACGGTAAAGAAATGTACTACGTTTATGCTCAAACTATGGACGGACGTACACAATACGGACTTGTTGTTGGTGCTAATGTAGAAGATTACATGACCGGCAAGATTAAAAAGCACGAGCTTACCCGTAAGGATAAAGAAGAAGATCGCATGATTCATGTGCGCATTCAGAATGCAAACGTTGAGCCCGTATTCTTTGCGTATCCTGATGTTCAGGAGGTAAACGATATCGTAGAAAAGATTGTAAAGAGTAAGAATCCTGAGTACGATTATGTTGCTGAAGATGGCTTTGGTCATCACTTCTGGTTAGTTGACGATGATGCAACTATCAAAAAAATCACTGAAATTTTTGCAGAAGTCCCTGCTTTTTATGTAGCGGATGGACACCATCGTACGGCAGCAGCAGCTTTGGTTGGAGAAGAAAAACGTAAAAAAAATCCGAACCATACAGGCGAAGAGGAGTACAACTACTTCTTGGCAGTTGTATTTCCTGAGAGCCATCTAAAGATTATCGATTACAACCGTGTTGTAAAAGATCTTAACGGCCTAACAGAAGGGCAATTCATTGAGAAGCTTAAAGAATCGTTTAATGTAAAAGAAGAAGGTGCTGAAATTTACAAACCCAATATGCTTCACAACTTCTCTATGTACATTGGCGGTAAATGGTATTCGTTAACTGCTAAGCCCGGCACATACAACGACAGCGATCCTATTGGAGTGTTGGACGTAACTGTTCTATCTAACCTTGTATTTGATAAGATTCTTAACCTTGGCGATCTACGCGTATCTAAACGTATTGATTTTATTGGTGGTATTCGTGGACTTGGCGAGCTTAAGAAACGTGTTGATAGTGGCGAGATGGCTGCAGCATTTGCGCTTTATCCCGTATCAATGCAGCAGCTTATTGATATTGCCGATACAGGTAACATTATGCCTCCCAAGACAACTTGGTTTGAGCCTAAACTTAGAAGTGGTCTTGCAATACACAAGCTAGACTAAGATATGGCGCAAGAATAAAAATAAAAAAGCAGGGGATTAATCCTCTGCTTTTTTACTACTAAAACCATATAAAAACCAATCTTTTTACATTTCCGATTTGAGTTGACTAACCCATGCACTTATTCGTTCTTTTGTTTTATCACTTTCGTTATCTGCATCTAGTGGAAGACCTACAAACTTACCATTAACAAAAGCTGCTGATGAGCTGTAAGAGTAGCCATCATTGCTTACCATTCCAATTATTGTGCAGCCCTTTCCTTCAATAGCCTGATAAATATTTCCTATAGCATCACAGAAAGAGTCGCTATAGCTTGCGGAGTCGCCACAACCAAAAATAGCAACCTTTTTTCCTGCTAAATCCGCACTGCTTGCTTTTTTGATAAAGCCTTCCCAATCATCTTGCAGATCGCCTATGCCCCAAGTTGACGAACCGAATAACAGCACATCGTAACTAGAAAAGTCTGCGCTTGCAGACGATACATCATGTATATCTGCTGAAGAAACGTTTAAAGCATTGGCAATCATTTCAGCAGCATCTTGTGTGTTTCCGGTAGAAGAACCGAAGTATATACCTATTTTACTCATTGTGTTTTAATTTAATTTGATATTACAAAGTAACAACAGCTGGCGATGGTTGTCAATCACTAGAACTAGGGATTTTTACAGAAAAGTTAGCCCACCCCAACCCTCTCAAAGGGAGGGAGTTCGCCCTCTCACATTACATATTGCATTACACATATCTTTATCGTGATACGTGATACTTAAATCGTGATACTATCTTTCCATGTTAACTTTTTTGCTAATTTTTGCTAATGGCTTGTTAGCTTGATGGATATTGATTATTTTAGCATAGATACGATGATACTATAACACATTCAAAAGAGAAAAACATGACGAAGCAAGAATTCCGTGCATATACATTAAACAATTTCAAAGAGATAGCTCAGCTTAATAAGCTTACGGCGGAGCAAATAGAGGCGATAGAAGTAGTTGGTCACTTATTACCGTTTAAAACAAACTCTTATGTAGTAAACGAGCTGATTGATTGGGATAATATTCCCAACGATCCAATTTTTACGTTGAATTTTCCGCGGGCAGATATGGTTGATGCTGACCAGTATGCAAGGGTGAAACAGCTACTAGACGCACATACGGATAGAAAAGAGCTGATGGATGCGGTAAATAAAATCCGTTTAGAGTTTAACCCTAACCCGTCGGGACAGGATCATAATATTCCAACAATAAATGGTGTAAAGCTTAACGGCGTTCAGCATAAGTATCGTGAGACGATACTATTTTTCCCTAGTAAAGGGCAAACGTGTCATGCATATTGTACTTTTTGCTTTCGTTGGCCACAGTTCTCAGGTATGCAAGAGTTTAAGTTTGCAATGAGGGAGACAGATCTACTTTTTCAGTATTTAAGGGAGCAAGATAGGGTTACCGACATACTATTTACAGGCGGAGACCCTATGACAATGACAGCGGCAAACCTTGCTGCATATATAGAGCCTCTTTTAGCCGACGATATGAAGCATATTCAAACCATTCGTATTGGTACAAAATCGTTGGCATATTGGCCATACCGCTATCTAACCGATAGCGACTCGGACGATTTGATGAGGTTGTTTGAGAAGGTTGTAAAGGCTGGGAAAAATTTAGCATTTATGGCTCACTTTAACCATCCAACAGAGCTGAAGACAGAGGCTGTTGCCAAGGCTATAGCTCGCCTACGGGGTACAGGAGCACAGATACGTACACAATCGCCTTTACTCAAGCACATAAATGATGATTATAACGTTTGGGCTGAAATGTGGCGTAAACAGGTGAACCTAAATTGTATTCCATACTACATGTTTGTGGAACGAGACACAGGTGCAAAGAAATTCTTTGAGCTTCCGCTTGAAGAGTGTTGGAATATTTTCAGAGAAGCATACCAAAGGGTGAGCGGCGTGTGCCGTACAGTACGTGGACCAAGCATGAGTGCTACACCCGGAAAGATACAGCTGCTAGGAGTTACAGAAGTAAAAGGGGAGAAGGTTTTTGCTTTACGTTTTTTACAAGGAAGAAATCCGGAGTGGGTTGCTCGTCCGTTCTTTGCGAAATATGACCCTGAGGCAACATGGTTCTCTATGCTAAAACCTGCATTCGGCGAAGAAAAGTTCTTCTTTGAAGATGAAATGACAGACTACTATAGAGAGGCCTTTAACCAAAGCGAGGCAGACAATTTTGAGTAGGGGCACCTCATTCAACTTTAAATTGAATAAAATAAAAAAGACGCCGAACACTCGGCGTCTTTTTCTATTTCAAATCAAAGGGTTATTTTTTCTTAGCAACTTTTTTTGCTACTGCTTTTTTAGGAGCAACCTTTGTTGTTTTCTTCACTACTTTTTTAACAGGAGCGGCCTTCTTAGCAACGGCTTTTGCTACCGTTTTTTTAGCAGGAGCAGCTTTTTTAACAGCTACTTTTTTAGTAGTCGTTTTTTTGGCTACTGCTTTCTTAGCAGCGGGCTTTCTAGCCACAGCTTTTTTTGCACCTTGCTCTTCCTTAATAGCAGCCTGAGCCGCAGCTAAGCGTGCAATAGGAACACGGAAAGGCGAGCAGCTAACGTAGTCCATGCCTACCATGTGGCAGAACTCAACCGAGCTAGGTTCTCCACCATGCTCACCGCAAATACCAAGCTTGATGTCCGGACGAACAGAGCGACCTTTTTCTACGGCAATCTTAATCAGCTGACCAACACCATTACGATCTAGCACTTGGAATGGGTCTGCCTTCAAAATGTTTTTCTCTAGGTAGATTGGTAGGAAAGTTCCAACATCGTCACGAGAGAAACCGAAGGTCATTTGGGTAAGGTCGTTTGTTCCGAACGAGAAGAACTCTGCCGATTGCGCGATTCTATCTGCGGTAAGTGCTGCACGAGGAACTTCAATCATTGTTCCAACCTTGTATGCAATCTTTTCTTTACGTTCAGCAAAAACGTATTCAATCGTACTGCGGATAATATTTTCCTGAAGTCTCATTTCATACAGAATACCTGTAAGCGGAACCATAATTTCAGGATAAACTTTTTTACCTTTCTTCTTAACGTTTAACGCAGCCTCGATAATAGCACGAGCTTGCATTTCGGTAATTTCGGGATATGTGTTGCTTAAACGAACACCTCTGTGACCCAACATAGGGTTCTGTTCGGTTAGCTGAACAACTTTATCTTTTACAGCCTGAAGGCTTATACCTATTTCTTTAGCCATTTCTTCCTGACCTTTCAGATCGTGAGGAATGAACTCATGTAAAGGTGGATCGAGCAAACGAACGGTAACAGGAAGACCTTCCATTGCTTCAAAAATTCCTTCGAAGTCTTTACGTTGTATAGGCAACAGCTTATCTAGCGCTTTACGGCGTCCGGTCTCGTCTGAGGCTAAAATCATTTCGCGCATGGCTTTAATCTTCTCACCTTCAAAGAACATATGCTCTGTACGGCAAAGACCAATACCTACAGCACCAAAGTCGCGAGCGTTTTTAGCATCATGCGGAGTGTCTGCGTTAGTTCTTACCTTCATTCTGGCATACTTATCAGCCATTTTCATTAGCTTACCAAAGTCGCCGCTTAGCTCTGGGTTAACGGTGTTAACTTGTCCATCGTAAACTTCTCCGGTACTTCCGTTAAGAGAAATCCAGTCGCCTTCTTTATATGTTTTTCCGGCAACTGTCATTGTGCGTTTTTTATAATCAACAGCTATCGAACCAGCACCGGATACACAGCACTTACCCATACCACGTGCAACAACAGCGGCATGTGAGGTCATACCTCCACGAGCGGTAAGAATACCTTGAGCAACGTTCATACCGCGTAAATCTTCAGGAGAAGTTTCTACACGAACAAGAATTACATGCTTACCATGTTCTGCCCATGCTTCTGCATCGTCTGCAAAGAATACGATTTGGCCTGTAGCAGCACCTGGAGATGCGGGAAGACCTTTAGCCAATACTTTAGCTGCAGCCTGTGCTTTTTTCTCAAAAACAGGGTGTAACAGCTCGTCTAACTTTTCTGGCTCAACGCGAAGTACAGCTGTTTTTTCGTCAATCATTTTTTCTTGGAACATCTCCATAGCAATTCTAACCATGGCCGCTCCTGTACGTTTTCCGCTACGGGTTTGCAGCATATACAGCTTACCATCTTGAATGGTAAACTCTATGTCTTGCATATCTTTATAGTGCTTTTCCAGCTTTGTTTGGATAGCATCCAGCTCTTTATATACCTTAGGCATTACTTCTTCTAGCGAAGGATATTTTTTCTTACGATCAGCTTCGCTTACGCCTTGCTGTTTAGCCCAACGTTTAGAACCTTCGAGCGTAATTTGCTGAGGTGTACGAATACCGGCAACAACGTCTTCTCCTTGAGCGTTGATCAGGTATTCTCCGATAAACATGTTTTCTCCGGTTGCAGCATCGCGTGTAAATGCAACACCTTTACCTGAAGTATCACCCATGTTTCCGAATACCATGGCCTGTACGTTAACAGCAGTTCCCCATTCGGCAGGAATTTTATTAAGCCTGCGGTAAAGGATAGCGCGGTCATTCATCCAGCTGTCGAATACAGCACAAACAGCACCCCAAAGCTGTTCCCAAGGATTGGTTGGGAAATCTTTTCCGGTTTGTTTCTTTACTGCTTTTTTGAAAAGAGATACCAACTCTTTCAGATCTGCAGCAGTTAAATCGGTATCGTTTGCAACTTTGCGTTGCTCTTTCATGTGGTCGATGATTTCTTCGAAAGGATCGTGATCTTCCTTCGATTCAGGTTTCATACCTAGTACCACATCTCCGTACATTTGCACAAAACGGCGATAAGAATCCCATGCAAAGCGGGGGTTGCCCGACTTTTTGGCTAAAGCTTCAACAGCCTCATCGTTCAAACCAAGGTTAAGGATGGTGTCCATCATACCTGGCATTGATGCGCGCGCACCGGAACGAACAGAAACAAGAAGCGGGTTTACTTTATCTCCGAATTTGGAACCGACAACAGCCTCAATACGTTTCATCGAAGCTTCAACCTCTTTCTTTATCATCTCTACAACTTTGTTTTTGCCTAGAGTGTAGTACTCGTTGCAAACTTCTGTTGTAATAGTGAAACCCGGAGGAACAGGCATTCCAATAAGGTTCATGTCTGCAAGGTTGGCACCTTTACCACCAAGCAGCTCTTTCATACTTCCATTTCCTTCGGCTTTTTTATCGCCGAAAAAGTAAACTCGTTTTTTGTTATTTGCCATAGCGAAAATAAAATTTAT
>JAVBOE010000093.1:0-29251 GCA_031550925.1 Bacteroidales bacterium
ATAAATTGTAAAAAGTCAAATTACTTTTTTACATTGTTCTTAACCTTATTGACAAAGGTTTTGGCAGGTTTAAATGAAGGAATATAATGCTCCGGAATAATAATTGTAGTGTTCTTAGAAATGTTTCTAGCTGTCTTTTCAGCTCTTTTCTTTACTACGAATGAACCAAATCCTCTTAGATAAACGTTGCTGTTTTTTACAAGAGAACCTTTCACACATTCCATAAAGCATTCTACTGTTTTTTGCACAGTGATTTTCTCGATTCCGGTTGCTTTAGAAATTTCGTTTACAATGTCTGCCTTTGTCATAATAATAAATATTTTGATTATCAGTGTTTTACTTTAATTCGAATTCATATAAGGATTGCAAATATAATACATTTTTGCGATATCATACTGCATTTGAGCTATTTTTGGGTTTTAAATAGTAAAAATGGACTGTTTTTCAACATCTATAATCAGCTGGTATAATCAGAATAAGAGAGACTTACCTTGGCGTCATACCAGAGATCCCTACAAAATATGGATTTCTGAAATTATGCTTCAGCAAACGCGTGTAGATCAGGGGATAGGATATTATTCCAGGTTTATTTCAGCATTTCCTACAGTACATGATTTAGTGAATGCACCTTTAGATGATGTGTTAAAACTCTGGCAAGGACTAGGCTATTACAGCAGAGCACGTAACTTGTATGTTACGGCGAAATATATTGTAAATGAACATAATGGAAACTTTCCAACATCTTACGAGGGTCTTATAAAGCTAAAAGGAGTGGGAGATTATACTGCTTCGGCCATTGCTGCTTTTGCATTTAAGCAACCTATTGCCGCGGTTGATGGAAATGTATATCGTATCTTCTCGCGCTACTATGGAGTTTTTACACCTATAGATACTACTCAAGGTAAAAAAGAGCTGAATGCTATTGCTCAAGAGATGGTAGATGTATCGCAGCCGGATATTTACAACCAAGCTATCATGGATTTTGGCGCGTTGATGTGTTCGCCTAAAAAGCCGCAATGCTACAGCTGTCCGCTTATAGAGTCGTGCTATGCTTTTCGTAACGGTTGTGTAGATCAGCTACCGGCTAAGAGCAAAAAGATAGTGCAGCGTACACGCTACTTCTCATACCTTATGATAAAGCAGGGTAAGTTCACCTATATCCATAAGCGGCAGGGTAAAGATATTTGGCATTCGCTCTATGATTTTCCAATGATCGAGACCGCAAAAGAGTTAACGGCTGCAGCTATTACTAAAACAAAAGAATGGAAGGAACTTTTTGGCAGAGCAAAGGTTACCATTCTGCATGTCTCTGATTTGGTGAAATATCCACTCAGCCATCAGAAGCTAATGACACGCTTTTATATTGTAGAGCTGAGCAGCGCAACCTATTTACCACAAGGCGATTTTATTAAAATTAAAATAGCTGATATCGATCAATATTCCACTCCAATACTAATAGATAGCTACATGGCGGCAGAGGCCGCAGAAAAATATTTTACGGGAAGGTAAACCATTAAAAAAAACGTGTATCTTTATAACCGATCAAACCAAACTTAATTACTAATAACGATAACTAAAATTTCTGAGCGATGACACTGAATAAGGCGATGATTATTGGGAACGTAGGAAAAGATCCGGAGGTAAAACATTTGGACAAAGGGCTTGCAGTAGTAACACTACCTATTGCGACAACAGAGCGTTTTAAAGACAAGAATGGAGAGCTAAGAGAGCAAACAGAGTGGCATAATGTGGTTTTTTGGCGCAGCTTAGCCGAGTTTGTAGAGAGACATGTACGTAAGGGATCACAGGTGTTTGTAGAGGGTAAGCTTCGTACCAGAAGTTGGGAAGACCAAAACGGACAAAAGAAATATGCAACCGAAATTGTTGCTGATGTTATTCGCTTGCTAGGAAAGAGATCTGACAACGATAGTAACCATAATAACGGAGGCAGCTACTCACAGCAAGATACTAAACCTGCTGCAGGTATTAGCGATTCGGTAGATGATATAGACGACGATTTACCATTCTAGCCATATAAGCTTATAGGGTAAGAGAGGATGTTCAACATCCTCTCTTTTTTTACAGCTATCAAAAACTGTTTAAATTTTACTCGCAACTTTTGTTAGGTACCACTAAACCTTTTATAAATCTGCTACTATTATTTTTTTGGCTTTGTGATAAGCTTCGTAGCAATTTTCTTCATACTTTTTGGCGCCCCAAAAAGTATCAAAAAGGGCTTGAAAATTTTAACGCGCTCCGCCTGTCGGCTTCGCTTGGACGGAAAATTTTCAGTAAGGACTTCTCTTTTATAGCGGAATTGCATTCTGCAGCTGCTATTCAACTTTAGCAAAGAAAAAACTTGCAAACAGCTTATTAGTGCATGGCGGGACGGCGTTTCCCACGAAGAACAGGCTAATCCATGGAAAGCCACTAGCGTTGGGGCGCCTTGATTTTTTGCCTACTTTTGTATCAAGACAAAAGCAGGGAGAGAAAATGCTTACTAACAGCTAATACTAACGTAAAGCGCTGCTTGTAGATGCTCCGCTTATAAAATTCAAACAGTTTCTCAATTCGGATTTAAATAGAATAACTCTGGCAATATTTATGGGGCAAGTCTTTCAATTACCCATTCTTTTGTATCAGTCAATCTATACTGTATGCGGTCGTGCAAGCGATTTTCACGTCCTTGCCAAAATTCTACCAATGTAGGCTTTATAATATATCCACCCCAATTTGAAGGGCGTTTTATTTCTTTACCTTCAAGTCGTTTTTCAAAGTCAAGCATTAGCTGCTCTAAATACTGCCTGTTTGGGATAACTCGGCTTTGAGGAGATGTCCATGCTCCAAACTTACTTCGCTTCGGACGAGTTTCAAAGTAGCTGTCTGATTGCTCTGTTGTAACTTTTTCAGCTTGTCCTTCAACTCTTACCTGTCTTTCCAAATCGGGCCAGAACAGTACTGCCGCACAATATGGATTTTGTGCAATATCGTTGGCTTTGTGGCTTTCGTAGTTGGTAAAAAAAACAAGCCCGTCTTTATTCAGCTCTTTTAGAAGAACAACTCTAGCAGATGGTTTTCCCTCTGCGGTACACGTTGAAAGAGTCATAGCCGAGGGTTCCTGCACATCGGCATTAATGGCTTCATTCAACCATTTTTCTAACTGTTGAATAGGACTTGCTGCTACAGACTCTTCGTTGAGAGTTTGTTTAGCGTATTCTTTTCTAATATTTGATAGAGAAATCATTTAATATATTGACCAATAAATTCATCCACCTCTTCACTTTCAAGCATATTGCTTTTCTCAAGTACGCTACAGTAATCTCTCAGCGTCTGCGCCAGACGCCTATGGCTATATGTTTCTATAATTTTTTGGTATGACTGAAAAACATCAGCGTTCAGCTTCCGTGCATTGTCTCCATTCCGATCGAAAGTAGGAGTATTATCACACCCCATAAGTAAGAAATAAATATAGCCATAATACTTGTCTTCTATCTCGCCGGCAAACATTGATTGAGGGTATGTTTCTAGAAAATCCTCAAAGTTTATAGTTCTATCTGCCAGTTCCTCCCAGCTAATGCAAACAGCGGCATCAAATAGAAACTTGTTTGCGCGCTCAAAGGCTAATAGTTTTAAATATTCTTTTGTGGACGCCGTAGTATATGGTTTAAACAGTTCGTAAAAATAGTCGGGATAAAAAGATAAATCTGCACAACCCTCGCCAACATCCTCCAACTGTATACCGTAAGTATTCAGCTCATTCATTATAGACTTATATGCAGGGGGCAAATCTTCGAAGCTATCGTATATGCTAAAATAACCTGCCGGAACCTGACCATAGTATTCATCATTATAAATATAGTTTAAAATAAGGCTAGTGTAGTTATGGTAAGGTACATACAGAGAGTCGCATTGCTTAGCTGTTGAGTTTTTAAGGTATTTCTTAAGTACCTCTTTAGCATCACCTAGTGCTTTAACCGAGGTATTGTCCAGCTTTAGCAAATCGTTTATTAGCCGTTGTTGTACAGTAGAAAAGTTTGAAAAATCTTCTGTGAGCATTTCTCTGAGTAGCGCTGTGTCTATAGGCTGAGGGCTTGTTACTTTTAGCTCAAAAATGCCGTTTGTGCTGTCGTTTTCCGCAAATTCCGCATTAATCTCTTTTATAATTTCGGCTATATTACAGTCTTCATTATTACTACTTACTGTCTGTGTTTGTTTTCCTTTGCAGGAAAAAATAAGAGTAGCAGAGATAATTAAAACAACGTAGAATAAATTTCTCATACAATGATTATTAACCGATATTTATTTAAGATTTGAAGCTTGAATAATTACTCAAACTTTAGAAACTGTTTAAATTTTACCGTCTTAACCCATCTGTCATTTCGACCGTAGGGAGAAATCTCCTGAAAAGTAGTAATATGTTGAATTAGGTAACAGTGCATTTACCCCTAAATCCCCTAAAGGGGACTTTTGCAGTATGCGGCAACCAGCGATTTACGACTATTGAGGAGATTTCTCCCTACGGTCGAAATGACGCATTAATTTAAGCAGTTTCGTAATCTTTAATTCTTTTATTTTTTCTATTCTTCTCCCACCCACTTCTTTACATCATCCATGGTAGGGTTTTGCAGTCCTAACTTATGCTTTTTGTTCATTCCACAAAGATCGTTAAACAGCTTGCCCGGCGATACTTTCTTCAGCGACTCAACCGTAACAAATCCCATTTTCTGAATTACAGGAACCCACTCTTCCGGAATGCCTAGCTGCATATATTGTTCAGGCTCATCTTTGGTTGCTTTCTTTTCGGGGCGCATCTGTGGGAATAACAGCACATCTTGTATAGATGGGGAGTTGGTCATAAACATCGTAAGGCGGTCGATGCCCATACCCATGCCCGACGTAGGAGGCATGCCATATTCTAAAGCACGTACAAAATCGTGGTCGATGAACATAGCCTCGTCATCTCCCTTCTCAGATAGCTTCAGCTGGTCTTGGAAACGTTCCATTTGATCGATAGGGTCGTTCAGCTCAGAGTAAGCATTGCATAGCTCTTTGCCGTTTACCATCAGCTCAAAACGTTCGGTTAAACCTGGCTTAGAACGATGCTTTTTGGTAAGCGGAGACATTTCTATCGGGTAATCGATAATAAACGTAGGCTGTATAAGGTGCGATTCGGCAGTCTCGCCGAATATTTCGTCTATCAGCTTGCCAACGCCCATTGTAGGATTGGTTTCAATATTCAGCTTCTTGCAAACCTCTCTCAGCTGCTCTTCGTTCATGCCTGTAATATCAACGCCTGCATATTCCTTAATAGCATCAATCATGCTAAGGCGGCGGTACGGACGTTGATAGTTGATAATATTATCTCCCAGCTGAACCTTTGTTGTACCGTGCAGCGCAATGGCAACACGCTCTAGCATTTCTTCCATAAACTCCATCATCCAATTGTAGTCTTTGTAGGCTACATATATCTCAAGTACAGTAAATTCGGGATTATGAGTGCGATCCATACCCTCGTTACGGAAATCTTTTGCAAATTCATAAACACCATCAAAGCCGCCAACAATAAGACGTTTCAGATACAGCTCATTTGCGATACGCAGGTATAACGGTATGTTTAACGCGTTGTGATGTGTAGCAAACGGACGTGCCGTAGCGCCACCTGGTATTGGCTGTAGTATAGGTGTATCAACCTCTAGGTAGCCTTTCTCGTTGAACAGCTCGCGTAGAGTATTTACAATTTTAGTACGCTTAATGAATGTCTCTCTTACCTGCGGATTTACAATTAAATCTACATAGCGTTGGCGGTAACGCATTTCGGGGTCAGTGAATGCATCGAATACCTGTCCGTCTTTCTCTTTTACAATAGGAAGAACCTTAAGCGACTTGCTTAGCAGCTTCAGCTCTTGTGCATGTATCGACAACTCTCCTGTTTGCGTAAGAAAAGCAAAGCCTTTTACACCAACAATGTCGCCAATATCCAGCAGCTTCTTGAATACGGTATTATATAGCGTTTTGTCTTCTTCGGGACAAATATCATCACGTTTAACGTAAACTTGAATACGGCCTTTTTCATCTTGTAGCTCAAAGAAAGAGGCGCTACCCATAATGCGGCGTGTCATTATACGACCGGCAATGCAAATGTCTTTAAAGTTCCCTTTAGCACTGTCAAAGCCGTTTTTTATCTCTTCTGTATTCGTGTTTACGGGGTATAACTCCGCCGGATAAGGGTCTATTCCCAAATCTCGCAATGCTTTTAGCGATTCTCTTCGTAAAATTTCTTGTTCGCTAAGTTCCAGATTGTTCATTTTGTTTCTTTGTATGGCTTTGGTTTATAATTCTTTTATTTTTAAGTACGCTGTAGTTCTTGTAATCAAAAAGAGTCGTTTACCGTTTTTTCTCGGTCGGGTATAACAACATTTCTTTTTAATGAGTGTTATAGTTTGATTATAAAGACACAAAGATAATCATAAGATTATTATTTAACCGCCGGAATTTAATTCTGTAGATTATTAGTTGAAAATAATGTAACTTTGTAACCTTGCGGTCTAACCCGCCTTATATTTGATAGAAATTACATGACAGCAGAAAAAAAATGGATATTGCAGGAACCCGGAGATCCGTATAAGGTCGCTAAGCTCACACAGCAGCTTAGCATAGACCCTACGCTGTCTAGCTTGTTAGTTCAACGCGGTGTATATACTTTTGAGGATGCACGGCGTTTTTTTCGTCCCCAGCTTGAAAATTTGCACGATCCTTTCTTGATGAAAGATATGGATAAAGCTGTAGAACGAATTATGTTGGCTATCAACAATAACGAACGAATACTGATATATGGCGACTATGATGTTGATGGTACAACAGCTGTTGCCCTGATGTATTCTTTCTTAAGCAAGCTATCAAAAGAAGTTGATTACTATATCCCCGATAGGTATGGCGAAGGCTACGGTATTTCGTATCAAGGGATAGAACATGCCAAAAACAACAATGTCTCGCTGGTTATCGCCCTTGATTGCGGTATAAAGGCTACCGAAAAAATAGCCTACGCAAAATCGTTGGGCATAGATTTTATCATTTGCGATCACCATTTGCCCGGCGACACCATTCCCAACGCTGTAGCGGTGCTCGATCCGATGAGACCGGATTGCACTTATCCGTTTTCCGATCTTTCGGGCGCGGGTGTAGGGTTTAAGCTTATACAGGCATACAGCCAAGTACACAATCTTCCGTTTGAAAATTTAGAAGCATATCTCGATTTAGTTGCCGTGAGTATTGCTGCCGATATTGTGCCTGTTATAGACGAGAATCGCATACTTGCATGCTATGGACTTAAACGGCTAAACCATAAACCCCGCGTAGGGTTAAAGCATATTATAAAGCTGTCGGGACTAGAGCATCACCCCATTGCTATTGATGATATTGTATTCAGAATAGGACCTCGCATTAATGCCGCGGGACGTATGGAGTCGGGGAAAACAGCGGTTGATTTGCTTACTGCCGAAACCGATGAAGTGGCAATGGAAACCGCGGAACTAATTAACTCGGTAAACAACGACCGTAAAAGCGTTGATAGGGTTATTACTCAAGAGGCTATTACAATGGCTATGGAGGATAAAGATATTGGTCAGAAAAAAGCAACAGTTCTCTACAACCCCGGATGGCATAAAGGTGTAGTTGGTATTGTTGCTTCTCGATTGGTTGAATCGTTCTATCGTCCTACCATAGTTTTAACTCAATCTAATGGATTTGTTACAGGTTCGGCCCGCAGTATTCCGGGCTTCGATTTATATCAGGCGGTAGAAGCTTGCTCCGATCTTCTCGAAACGTTTGGTGGCCATATGTATGCTGCCGGACTAACAATGAAGGAAGAAAACTACCCTATATTCAAACAACGCTTTGAGGAATATGTGGCAAGAAATATTGACGAAAGTACCATGACTCCGCAGGTTGATATTGATGCCAGACTCAACTTTAAGCAGATAACTCCTAAATTTTTCCGTATTCTTAAGCAGTTTCAACCATTTGGACCGGGTAATATGTCGCCCGTGTTCTTAACAGAGAATGTGTACGATAATGGTAACAGTCGTGCCGTAGGCTCAGATAGAGAGCATGTTCGCCTAGAGTTGATACAAGAAGACGAACCCTATAGACCTATTCCTGGCATTGCATTCCATCAATCAGAACACTTCGATTTTATTCAGGGCGGAAACCCCTTCGATATCTGCTACTCTATTGCCGAGAACTACTACCGTGGTGTAGCAAACATTCAGCTGAGGGTTAAAGATATTAAGGAGAGGGAGATAGATTTTCTGTAGATTTCTTGTTTACAATCTAATTATATATATTTGTGTATGTCGTATTTAAATGATATACAAAACATATTACATCAGCTAAAACCTATTTTGGCAAGCGAGTATCATGTATGCTCAATAGGTCTTTTTGGTTCGATTGTACGTGATGATTTTTCTCCGCTGACAAGCGACATAGATATTATTGTGGACTTTAGTGAACCTATAGGCATCGAGTTTATAGATATGGCAGAGTTACTGGAAAAAGAACTTAACCGCAAGGTTGATGTTGTATCAAGAAAGGGAATTAAACCGAAATATTTTTTGGAAATTGCTCAAGAAATAGTTTATGTCTAAACGTAGCGCCCCATTACTTGTTGAAGATATAATTGAATGCGGCAACAAAATCTTGTTGTACACTGAAGATCTTTCATACGAGGGCTTTGTTTCTGATAGCAAAACGGTTGATGCTGTTATACGAAACTTTGAAATAATAGGAGAAGCAGCAAACAGATTGCCGGAAGATTTTAAAGAAAACCACTCTGACATTGATTGGAATAAAATTAGAGGCTTTAGAAATCGAATAGTTCATGATTATTTCGGTATAGACCATTCAATAGTTTGGCAAATAAAAGAGAACTACTTGCCTGAAATGATTACGAAGTTAAAGAGTCTCGTATAAAAGGCTTATCGCTGAATATAAACCAGCTTCTTTGTCTCAAAAAAATCTTCTTTAAAGAAAGTCTGTAAGTCGTAAACCTCTATTTGGTTGCGTGAAATTTTTGTTGCCTTTATTTCTTCTTTTAAATCGCCGCCTTTGAGGTAGAGAATACCGTTGGGTAGGGCATTTTCTCCATTCGGAATAATTTTTTTCCAGATCCAGCCAATAAATGTGGGCAGGTCGGTTACAGCGCGGCTAACCACAAAATCGTAGCTGTAGTTCAGCTCCTCGGCGCGTTTCTGCTCTGCTGTAACGTTTGATAAACCTAATGCTTTGGCAACCTCATTAACCACCATAATCTTTTTCCCGATAGAATCGACCAAGTGAAAACGAGCTTCGGGAAACATAATTGCCAATGGTATGCCGGGAAAGCCACCACCTGTGCCAACATCGAGTATAGCAGTGTTTGCCTTAAACGATGTAACCCTTGCTATGCTGAGCGAGTGCAGAACGTGGTGTAAATACAGCTGGTCGATATCTTTACGAGAGATAAGGTTTATGCGACTATTCCAATATCTGTATAGCTCGTCTAGCATACCAAGCTGCTGTAGCTGTTGTTCTGTAAGGTTTTGAAAGTATTTGGTTATTTCGAGCACAAATTCAATGTTTAATTATTAATGTTTAATGTTAGGGGTTATTTCTTTTCATTCTCACATTTGCATATTATCAAATCCTCACATTATCTATTTTTTCTTTTTCTTCGTTTTGTTGGTAATATTCTCCGATAGCTGACTTTCGATAAGTTCTCCAAACTTTGCTTTTGCGCGCGAGAGCTGAGTCTTTACAGTACCTAAAGGCATTTCCAGCTCTTCTGCAATTTCGCTATATGAGTAGCTTTTAAAATACCGCAGTTCGAGCATTGTTTGATATTCTGGTCTCAGCTGTTTTAGCAGCTCTCTTATTTCTGCAATTTGTTGCTGAGAGATAAGTACCTCTTCGGGATTCAGCTCAGTTGATTGAATGGTATCTTCAATTACCTGCGATTCGTTTGCTTGTTTCGTTTTATGTTTGCGAAGAAAGTCTATACTATGGTTGCTGGCAATGCTGAATAGCCAAGTACTAAAGGCATATTTGGGGTCGTACTGATGAAGATTTCTGAAAGCACGGTCGAATGCTTCGGCGGTAAGATCTTCGGCATCGCTTTTATTGTTTACCATCTTATACACCATATAGTATAGCGTATCCTTGTAGCGATTAAACAGCTTAGCATAGGCCAACCCGTCACCCTTTTTTGCTTTTTGGGCTAGTACACGGTCATCTTTTTGATCGTCGTTCATATGTTATAGTTGGCAACGGAGCTACTCTACAAGTAGCGTTTCTACTGACTATTTGTTACGCCATAAGCCTTGTATAATGCTTACAAATGGCGTGAAAATGCTATAAAAAATGAGATTGGTAAATAACCTACGCTCCATTAGCAGCTTGCAGGCTTTGGCAATAACGATGATGAGTGATATAAAGTGAAGCAGTATAAAAATTCCGGCAGCTGCCGACATCATCACTCCTTGGGTGCACAAAAATATAGCTGTAGCAATAAAAAGAAGCATTGAAACATCGCGAAGAAAAGCAGGGTGTCTTTTTTTGCTGCCATAAAAATGGAACGATGCTCTTCTGGATAGCGTATATTGCTTCCATTCTTTGAAAACAAAACGACGGCTGGATTTTAATAAAGACGATGGTCTTAGCTCTACAAGCGTATTGGTCTTATTTGCGATTTTGTTAATAAAAACAACATTCTCGTGCTGTTTTGTCATGCGAATATCAAACCCTTTCGAATCGAAGAATTGCTTACGTCTATAGGCATAGTTCTTGCCGTTAGCCATGTACGGTTTTTTCATCAGCGCAAAACCTAAGTAGTGAAGCGCATTGAAAAACATATCGCAGCGGATAAGCTTAGACGACTTAGGGTAGCTTGCATAGCCCGAAACCACAGCTGTTTTATCGGTAAAGCTATCGTGCATTGTGCTTAACCAATCAGGATTTGGCTCGCAGTCAATATCGGCAAACAGTAGCCAGTCGTACTTTGCAGCCTTAATCCCCACGCCTAACGCCATAGGTTTTCCGTGCTTAAACGTTTCATCTCTCGGTATGTGGCGCACTTCAAGGTTATCGTACCGTGCTTTCATTACACCAAGTGAGAGTTCCGAGTCGTCTTCAGAGCAGTCGTTTACCAGTATAACTTCATACTTTGGGTAGTTCTGCGCTAAAAACGAAGGAAGATTCTTTTCGAGCAGAGCATTTTCGTTACGGGCACAGATTATAATTGATACTCCATCTTGTTCGGTAGGAGCTGATAACTTTTTTTTCTTTTTATAGAATGCTACACGACCGTACACATTCCAAATGTATAGCTGCTGAATGATAAAAGAAATGAGTAGCAAGGCAATTATTGCATACTCAAAATTTGATAGATGTAAAAAAAGAGTTAAATCGATCACAGCGCTATTTTGTTATGAGAGGCTAAAGGTACATTTTTTTCGGTGGAGTTGATTTGTGTTTTACTCATCAACTCTATTTTTATATTTTAATTGCTGATATACAGTGATATATATTTATGCACCATAATGCCGCTTGGCTATAATAGATGGTTGATAAAAAATACTTATTTTTGAGCAACGATAATATCAATCATTAACTAGCTGGGCTCTGATGAATTTTTTGGCGATAACATGGAATGTTGATCCGGTTTTCTTTTCTATAGGATCAATACACATACGGTACTACAGCATTTGTTTTATAATAGCATTTTTTATCAGCTATATCCTTTTCAAGCATTTTTTTAAGAATTCGGGCTTTAAGGTGGAGTTGCTAGATAAGCTTACGTTTTACTATGTAATTCCGGCAACCCTTATAGGGGCTAGGTTTGGACATTGCTTATTTTACGAACCGGCATACTATTTACGCCATCCGTTCGAGATTATTTTCCCATTCTCTAATGGCGAATTTGTGGGCTATCAAGGGCTGGCAAGTCACGGAGCGGCAATAGGTATATTCATAGCATTGATTCTTTATAGCCGTAACAATAAGATCTCAATTCTGTGGTTGCTTGATAGAATCGGTATTGCCGTTGCCGTATCGGGTTTCTTTGTTCGTTTGGGAAATTTGATGAACTCCGAAGTATTTGGCAGACCAACAGATTTGCCATGGGGCTTTCGCTTTCTTCGAAGTCAAGAGTATCACAATGTAGTGCCAAATTTAGATAAAGGTTGCCATCCAACTCAACTTTACGAAGGGCTTTCTTACCTGCTAATCTTTTTCCTTTTATACTACCTGTATAGAAAAATGCGCGATAAAATTAAACCGGGCGTATTGTTTGGTCTATTCTTAATCTTGCTGTTCTCTGCGCGCTTTGTAATAGAGTATGTTAAGCTTCCGCAAGAAACATTCGAATATGGCATGACGCTGGATATGGGACAATGGCTCAGCATACCGTTTATACTGTTAGGTTTTTTTACGCTTTACATGTCGCTAAAGCAAAAATGGCCGGAGTCTTTTATAAAATCAACACCTATAAACCCTAAGCAGGGCAAACAGAAGAAATAATGTAGCAGTTAAAAATGTATTGCTGGAAAAGAACCGAATAGAAAATACATATACAATACCGAGCATGAGATACCCACTGGGGTCACATGTTCGGTATATGCTATTAATGCTAAAACCCTTTATGGTTTATACCTTTTAGCCCAATCAAGTATTGTCTCGCTTTCAACGTCAACACCAAACTTTTTTGCTTTCAGCAAAATTCTATGGGCTAGCAAAGACTTTTCATCATCCGGCGCATACCTGAAATATGCTTCTGCCGCACGTACATGCGCGGCATCAGGCATTGGAAATTCGCGAGTCTCGGGTAATCCGAAATCCGAATCTTTCAGCTCTTTTCTTTCCTCTGTTGTTAACTTGTCGGTTGCCATAGCATATAAATTACTGTTGAGTAATAATTAACATAAACAGCTGACAACCTAATAAAGTTTGAATCAAGATAAAAGTATCACGATATGTGTGCAGCTATGTATAAAAAAGAATACACACATAGTTCTATAGATTTTGTAGAGTATAGTTTGTCCCGTAGGGACAATATATTGGTAGAAGGTATCATCAGAGAAGTAAGTTGTGTGCCGTCAGGTACACTATGTTCATCTCGTGTATTTTTATAGCGTACCTGACGGCACGCTTGTGTTCTTTCTCCGTTTTTTCTACCAATATGGTGTCCCATTAGGGACACGAATCACAGCAGCTATACAATAATAGAGAGGTTACACATATTATGCAACCTCTCTTATTAGATTAACTATAATATTGTATGGCTACATCCTTTTCAGAATGAGCTGTGCCGAGCTTACCTTTATACCGTTAAATTCAAAATCGAGAGGAATTTTATCGGTTATATCAACAGTTATCGTTTCTGCTGTTACGGCTTTTATTGTTATCGTTTCTTTTACATTGGGTTGGTTAGTGAGCGTAATTGTCAGCTTATCTCCGGCTAACTTCCATGTACCGCTGGCATTTGCATTTTCTTCGCATGCATTGGAAAGCGTGTATGCGCCCGATTTATTTACTTCAATAACGCTGTTTCTTATGCACTCGGTAGAGGGATCGCTTTTCATTTGTTGGGCAATAGCAGAAGATACAACGCTGGGTACCTTATCTATTGTAATGACTATATCGTAAGGTTTCCATTTGCCTTCAATAGCTGTAGCCGAAATATTTTCGGCAGCGGCAGGCATTGCAAAAAGAGCGCAGGTAAGTAAATACAACAATAATTTTTTCATATGTTATACTTTATGGAAACAAAGATAGCTCATCCTTAGTACTTCTACCTAAAAGGCAGGGAAAGACTCCCTCCCATTGGGAGGGTTGGGGTGGGCTTTTTAATTTTTGGCAAGTTATAAAAATATAACGGGCTGCCAACCGACAGCCCGTTATTTAGATGCTATATTATTTGCTAGAAAAATTTTGCTCTATAATCTTTTATATTTCCTGCTTTTAGCAACACGCCATACCAATCAGATTGCTTCATCACAAAGGTTTGCATAAGGGTTTGCTTTGCCATGTTTTCGGTATAACCTTCGTCTGTTCTTTTATCGGTAAGAGAAAGAACGTAAACACCTGCACTGCCCGCAATAGGTTCTGACAGCTTGTTTAGGTCAGAAATAGTTGCAGCTGCGGCTACAACCTTAGGTTCCATTCCAAGCCCCGGAATGTATGAGTTGAAAGAATATACAGAGCCAAATGTAACAGGACTTGTTACCTGTAGTACATCTAAATTCAGCTTAGAAGCCAAATCTTCGAGGCTATTTGAAGATGCCGCTGCCTCTTTCATTTTAGCCGTAAAGGCTGCTGCTTGTTTTTCTTTCTTCAGCTCTTCGCCAATAGAATATTTTACTTGATCAAAAGGAGCGATACCATCTGTGCGTGTTTCGGTAACAACAGCAACAACATAGTATGCTTGGTTTACATTAAGAACCGGCGAAATACTATTTTTCTTTACACCATCTTCATATAGCCATTTAGTTATAGCTTGAGCATTTTGTATTGAAAGTACCTGCTTGCTTCCGGGCGTAATTTGTGGCGCAACTTGTGCGGTGTAGCCATTTTCTTCTGCTGCCTTGCGAAATGCCGCTATTCCATCTTGACTTAACGATGCTAGCTGACTAGCCCTTTCGTATGTCAGCTCATCAGTTCTTTTACTTGGGTTAACCGTTTTTTCTACAACGGCTAAGCGCACCATTTTTGATTCTTTACTCTTTTGTGATGCCTGGAAAATATACATTCCATTTTGTACAGGTATAGACATTACCTTACCCGTTGGATTTAAAATGCAAGAGTCGCTCAGAGGATGTGGTAACATGTTGTGAGCAATCCAGCCAATTTCTCCGGCGTTTGTTCTTGCCTGAGGACTATCAGAGTATTGTAATGCAACTTCGGTCCAGTTGGCACCACCCTTAAGTAGCTTGGTTATGCTATCGGCTAAGTTAAGCTCTTCTTGAGTGGTTACTTGTATCATAATTTCTTTTAGAAATACAGAATCGGGCACCATTCTTGAGTCGTCAATCCGGGCAATTTTATAGGCATTTCCATCAAGGTATGGGCCAAAAACATCTGTGTTGCTAGCAGAAAAGGCAAAATCATTTAAATCTGTAGGTAGTTCATCCTGCTTGTGATACGCATAGTCGAACTGACGGTTATCCGAATTAAACTGTACAAACTGTTGAAGGTTGGTTGATGCAGTAAGTTCCGGAATCAACTTTTCAATACTAACTTTGGTAGATTCGTAGTCGTCTTGAGTTGGGATGATAGGAAAGGCAACCATTTCAATATCTCGAGACTCTTGTTGATCCCAACGTCTTTTATACTTATTGTAGTAATCTTTTGCTTCCGATTCTTTAATTTTGTACAAGCTATCTGCTTCGGCACCACCCATATAACGCTGAACGATGTAGTTAAACTCAACGCTATTCGCAGCATTTGCTATAGCTCTTTTTGTTTCCAGAGAGTTTACATAGTTAGCCTTATTAACAAGAGCCATGTACTTTGTAAGAAGAGCATAGTTTTTAATTTCTCCCTCTAAATATGTAATTAGCTGCTGCATTTGAGGATTATTGTTAGGGTTTTGCCAAAACATTTGAATGTTTTCCCAATATATTTGCCCTGTTTGCGGGTTAACAAAATCTGCAAAAGATTTCATAATCGGCGATAGACTTGCTCCGGCGGCAAGGTCTCCAAGCTCTTTTTCAGAAACACCCAGTCCGATTTTCTCAAGCTCATCGTTAAGAAAATGTTCGCGAATCATCTTGTCCCACGCTTGGTTACGTATTTTGTCACTTTCTTCGTCACCCTGCGGAGTTTGACCGCCATTTTGTATGGTGGCTATTTGAGTGTAATAGTCAATTTCTTTTTGAAAATTTGTATAGTCGATTTTACTCCCGTTTACTTCTCCTACCATGTTTTTAGAAGATTGAAAATACCGTACGATATCTTGCGGGTTAACAAGAAATGACAAAAGAGCGATACCAATTATTACGGTAATAAACACTCCTGCGCGAGTTCTGATCTTTTCTAAGGTTGCCATTTATTTGATTTTAATATTTTTAAGTCAAATGGTATTTGTGAAATTGAGAGTGCGAATATAGTTAATTATAAAGAGATAACATCAAATGTGTAGAATATTTTGTGCCTTTTCTTAAAATTCATACCTTCGAAGTCGTTAAAAATCAACTGTAATGCTTGTAAAAACTTATGGTAGTGCCTTAATAGGGATAAATGCCGTTACCATTGCTATAGAAGTCAGTGTTTCTCAGGGAGTAAACTTTTTTCTAGTGGGTCTTCCCGATAACGCAGTTAAAGAAAGTCAGCAACGAATAGCAACATCGTTGGAGTCAATAGGTTATCGCATGCCCGGACGAAAGGTGGTAATTAACATGGCCCCTGCCGATATCCGCAAGGAGGGATCGGCCTACGACTTGCCTTTGGCAATAGGGATACTGGCTGCATCAGAGCAGCTAAAATGTTCTGATTTAGAGGAGTATGTAATTATGGGAGAGCTGTCGTTAGACGGAAAGCTTCGCCCTATAAAAGGCGCGCTACCCATTGCTATTCAGGCCAGAAGCGAGGGCTTCAAAGGCTTTATCCTTCCTAAAGAAAACGCCAGAGAAGCTGCTGTGGTTGATACACTTGATGTATATGGAGTTGAGCATATCAGCGAGGTAATTGATTTTTTGAGCGGAGAGAAAGAGCTGGAGCCGATTAAGATTAATACTCGTGAAGAATTTTATGCCGCAACAGATAGCTACGAGGTTGATTTTTCTGATGTAAAAGGACAGGAAAACGTAAAGCGTGCGCTTGAGATTGCCGCAGCAGGCGGTCATAACGTAATAATGATAGGGCCTCCGGGCTCGGGTAAAACCATGCTGGCAAAATGTTTGCCGGGAATCGTTCCGCCACTTACGTTACGCGAGGCGTTGGAAACAACCAAAATACACTCGGTAGCAGGTAAGATTGGCAAGAACTTCGGGTTAATGACAACCCGTCCTTTCCGTTCTCCTCACCACACCATCTCTGATGTAGCGTTGGTTGGAGGTGGCACCTATCCTCAGCCCGGCGAGATATCACTTGCGCATAACGGCGTACTTTTTCTTGATGAGCTGCCGGAGTTTAAGCGCACAGCTCTCGAAGTGATGCGCCAACCACTGGAAGATAGAAAGAGTACCATATCGCGTGCTAAATTTTCGGTAGAGTACCCCGCCAACTTTATGCTGGTAACATCTATGAACCCTTGTCCGTGTGGCTACTACACGCATCCCGATAAGAAGTGTGTTTGCGCTCCGGGCATGGTACAGAAATATTTGAGCAGAATTTCGGGACCATTATTAGACCGCATAGATATTCACATTGAGGTTATTCCTGTTTCGTATGATAAGCTGTCGGGAAAAGAAAAGACCGATACCAGCGCGACGGTACGCGATAGGGTTGTTGCTGCACGCAAGCTACAGGAAGAACGGTTTGTTGCAGAGAAAAAAGTTTACTGTAACGCCATGATGTCGTCTAAGCTGCTGCGCACCTACTGTAACCTTGATGAGACAGGTCAAACCTTACTGAAAGAAGCCATGCAACGCCTTAACCTTTCTGCCAGAGCATACGACCGCATTCTAAAAGTAGCCCGTACCATTGCCGATTTAGATAGCTCCGAAACCATACAAACCAACCATCTGGCAGAGGCTATACAGTACCGCAGCTTAGATAGAGAGGGTTGGGCTGGGTAAGGATAGATATGCGATATGTGTATTGCGATGTGTGAAGAAGATAGGTCATTTCGAACGTAGTGAGAAATCTACTGAAAAAAGGTAGTGCGTTGGATGAGGCGTTCTGCGCTTACTCCTAAATGCCTTCGGCCCTGCTAGCGCGCGTTTGTAACGCGTGTTAATAACAAGCACTAGCAAGATTTCAAAGCAACGATAGTATACTAGGCAGAAGATTACTGGTTTAGTTCAGTATGTAGTTATCAAAACGAGACTCTCTACTAGAAGTGGTATTGGAGGATAAAATATGGATATCATATAGTTAGTCGACACGCGTTACAAACGTGCACTAGCGGGAGGCACGTTTGGTGTAAGTAGGTGAAGCAAGTAGATAAAGAAAATATATCAACATGAAAAAAACAACATGAACACCCTTGAGATAATAAAATATAAGGATTGGAAATTTGAGGTTGACACAGACTTCACAAGGAATATGTATTCGAAATTTCCATCAGGTGGAGCAAATCAATGCGAATGTCGAGATTGTAAAAATTTTGCAGCAAATAGGAATGAGGCTTATCCCTACGAAATAAAAGAATTATTTACAAAAATCGGGATTGATTATAACAAAGAAAGTGAGGTATATCATCATATACGACTTGAAAGCGGACTGCACTTTTATGGTGGTTGGTTTCATTTCAAAGGCAAATTTATAAACGGAAATGATTGTCGTATTTTTCATTCACCTGAGGCATATACTTTCAACATGACAGACATAACTGAGAATTTTCGCATAGGATTTACTCTTGGAAATTCACCTTCTTTATTTGAGAGTTTAGACGGATTAATTCAGATAGAATTCGAAACAAATATTCCATGGATAATAAGCGAAGAAGAAAGTGAATAAAGACAAACCTACACCCAACGGTCTGCTTTTATGCGAGATAGAAGTTTGGTTTTCAACCTTTGTTGTCCGCACTACTGTTTGCTCTTTCGTTCGGCAGAATTTGTAATTCCGTTGCTCAATAAATACGAATTTGAAATTTGCAAAGCTACATAAGCAGCATTGCAAATACCGCTTATCTTTTCAACAGCAGCTTCGCAAACATCTTAACCACATCTACATTTACCGAGTTACCTAACTGCTTATAGGCTATGGATGCTTTATCGTGCAGCTTCATAGACTGCGGAAAGCCCTGCATGTTAGCGCACTCGCGAGGTGTAAGGTGTCGTTTTTCTTTACCTACAATAGATGTTTGTGTAATCGCAACCAAAGCGGGGTAGTAGGTGGGGCGTTTTGCTCTTATTCCCGAAGGACGAATTTGCATTATGGTATTCCATAAATCGGGATGTTCTGGGTTACCGGCCTGCCATTCAAACTTTGCCTTAGCCCCGTTGAATGACGGATGTTCTATAGCTTTCTTCAGCCACTTATCTATAAATGGTTTATTATCGATATATAGCTGGTTATTTTTATGAACGAAAATCTGCTTCCATTTTGGGTATTCGCTTATACCTGCGGTATCTGTGTGTTTCAGCTCTCTTAACCATTCCGTCCACACAGGAAAACCGGGCAAGGGCTTTTTAATATTTTGGATAAACTCGTTCCAAAGATCAATCAACTCTATATGTTCGACAGGCAATCTATAGTCATCAAATTTTGACGGATTGTCGTTACTTTCCAGTATGCTGTATGCGTTGCTGGGTTTAATATTTTCTTTATCAAACTGAAAGTCGGGCGATTTGCCAAGGTCTTTTCTTACGCAGAGAATAAAAACACGCTCGCGATGCTGAGGTATGCCTAAGTAGTGCGGACTGAATATGATAGGCTGATCGGGAACGCTGTAGCCTATTTTGCGAAGGCTGTTTCGTATTACCCGCCAGGTGTTGCCATCGTCATGCCCGGCAAGGTTGCGAACGTTCTCCAATAGCATGTACGATGGCTTATG
This sequence comes from Bacteroidales bacterium, assembly GCA_031550925.1. Lineage (GTDB taxonomy): Bacteria > Bacteroidota > Bacteroidia > Bacteroidales > UBA932 > JAIRNF01. The sequence goes on from JAVBOE010000093.1 coordinate 19,691, forward strand.
ATGCTGAGCAATGCGTATAATATCGTAAAATAGCGTACCTCTTGGATCGTCTATACCCAAGCGTTTACCGGCCTTTGAGAAGGCTTGGCAAGGAAATCCGGCGCAAAGCACATCATGTGCAGGAATATTTTTTTCGTCAACCTTGGTAATATCGCCAACAGGTTCCAGCTTATAGTTGTCGAGATATACTTTGCGGCACTCTTCATCGATATCGGATGCAAAAACACAAGTGCCACCAAGGCTTGCAAGTGCCTGATGAAATCCACCTATACCACAGAATAAATCAATAAAACGGAAGCTGCTATTTTTACTATTCACAATTATGAAGATTAAAATGTAGAGACATATGGATAAAAGAACAAAGACAATAAACTTAGATATTTAAATTTTCACATCACTACATTTTCATATTATTATATTATCAAATTAGCACATTGTCTTTACATCTTTAGCCTCTTTGCCAAGTACGAAACGGGTATGCGGGCAATAAGGTAACCCATTGCCACAACCGTTGCCAGCACAATAAATACATCTAACACCTCAATTTTTACAGGGTATGCATCAATTAAAAATCCGCTTGGCATTGATATTATTTTAAAGTACTGCTGTACTAAGCAAATTATTACACCCAAAACAACGCCTATCAATGCGCCGACAATAGAGATGAACCATCCTTCGTACAAAAATACGCGCTTAATTAAACCCGTATCCGCACCCATGCTTTGTAGCGTAGCTACATCTTTCTTCTTATCAACCATAAGCATGGTAAGCGATCCGACAATGTTGAACGATATGATAATTGCCATAAATATCAGAATAAGGTATATGGCAAACTTCTCTGACGACATTACGCGGTAAAGTGTATCGTTTTGCTGTAGCCGTGTTTTTACGCTGAACCCAGGACCAATTATTTCTTGAATCTGTTGCTGTGCCTTATCGGGATTTACATTTTTTTTCAGACGAATTTCTATACTACTTACTTCAACCGTATAGTCAAGTAAGTATCTGGCAAAGTCGATGGTGGTAAAAAGATACTTAGAATCGATATTTTTATCTGCCCTAAACACACCTGCTGGAAAGATATTCTCTTGAATCAACGATTCGGCTGCATTTGTAGCAGATATTCTTTTTCCGCGTTTAGGAATCCATATTTTTAGCGGAGTCATAAAGGTGCGCTCTAACCCCAGCTGATCCGCAAGCCCTCCGCCTAACACTGCTTGCTCTATACTTCCAAACCTTAAGTTGAATCCGCCCTTGTAGTAGAATGTATCGATAAGCGTTTCTATATCGGAAGTTTGTGTATAGTTGCTACCTACACCTTTTATTCTGCCTATTGCCTCACGGGGATTTGGAATTATATCGCTATCGTTTATTTTTCGGAATGGCTGGTAGCTAATCATTACGTTGTCTTCCAGTACTTCGGAGTAGCTGGCAACGTTTTCCAGCGACTTTACTTTCTGGAATGCATTGGTAGTAGGATCGAAAACCTTTCCCTCAACAACCGTAATGCGAATATCGGAATCGAAAGAGGTGTACAACGATTTTATGAAAGTGTTGAACCCGTTGGTAACCGATAGAACCACAACAAGAGCAAAAGCCCCTAATGCAATACCAACTACACTAATGTAAGAAATGATGTTGATTACATTATGCGTTTTCTTTGCAAAAAGGTAGCGTCGTGCTATGAATACGGGTAGGTTCATCGACCGGATGCCTGCTGTTACTTTTTAAGTAAATCGTCTATTCGCTCTACATAATCCAACGAGTCATCTACGTAGAACGCAAGCTCCGGAACAATACGCAGCTGATGGCGTACTCTACGGCCAAGCTCGCCACGTATCGACTTGTTATTATCGTTAACAATTTCCATCACTTCCTTAACTTTTGTCGAAGGAAATATGCTGAGGTAAACTTTTGCAATGCTTAAATCGGGCGTAATGCGCACACCTGTAACAGATATCATAGCACCGTTATAGGCCTGCATACCTTGTTGCTGAAAAATATCGGCAAGGTCTTTTTGCAGCTGCTTATTTATTTTTTGTTGGCGGGTTGTTCCAGAATCCATAGCTCTTACTTTAAACAGCAAAGTTAAGCAAATTGGGAGAATATAAAATATCGTATCACGATGTAAGTATCATGATCACGAAAAGATGAGGGATATGTGTATTGTGATATGCGAAAAAGAATGACCCCTAAATGCCTTCGGGAAGTCCCCTTTAGGGGATTTAGGGGTAAAATGCAGAATGTTCTTGTTACTTCAAAAGAATCTCTCCCTTATCGGTTATGTTGATAACCGAACTCATCTCAGGGAAATCCGTTTTGGTAAGGTCTTGTATAACTTTTATTACTCTATTCTGCAGATCGATGCGCACAGGTTGAAATTTTACCTGATAGGTAGGATGTATTTCGCCTTTTAAAAATTTACCTGTTTTATCGGTGTATATTTTGAAAATGGGAGCAAGTCCGCTTACTCCGCTTATGTTAACCCTATCGTAGGTACAGAAGTTGCCCATACTATAGGTAATAAATCTACTCTTGTAAACCTCTATAGCCCTTGTTACGTGAGGACCATGACCTAGCAGAATATCTGCTCCTGCGTCAATCATACGATGTGCAAACTCATATACGTTACCTCTATTTTCGCCGATATAAGTTTCGGTTTTGCGGGTTACATGCTGATGCGAGTTACCCTCTCCACCACCATGAAACGAAACGATGACCACATCGCATGTTTGGGTCAGCTGACGAACAATCTTTTCGGCAGCAGGAATATCTTTTATGCTAACCGTACCACCGTTTGGAGCAAATGCGCAGAAACCATACTTAACCCCATCTACTGTAAACGTATCAATGGGGCAGTAGTCAAGTAGTCCGGCAAAACGAATGCCACTTTCCTTTAGCGTCTTAACAGTCGATTTTCTGCCTTGCTCTCCAAAATCGCCTACATGGTTATTGGCAACACTTAGTAGGTTGAAACCCGCTTCTTTCAAGCAATTTATAAAGCTGGTAGGCATCCCGAATGTATAGCAAACCTCCGGGTTGTTGCACTTTTTCATTCCGTCTTTGCTGTCGGTAAGAACACCTTCTAGGTTACCAAACGTAATATTACCACTAGATAGAATAGGAATCAGCTCTTTCAGCTGTGGTGAACAGTTGTTGTTTGCAGGTAGCTTACCATCCGGATATATGGTACCCATCATAATATCTCCAACCGCAACAATCTTAAGTGTATCGGATGCTTTGCCAATAAAAGAAAACAGAAGAAATGATAGCAGCAGAAATGTATATCGAACCATAAAATGCTAGTACTTTATTTTTTGACCTAATCGTAGAACGCCATTACGTGATATACCATTTACGTTGCACAAATAGCTGATAGATGTACCTGTTCGTTTTGCGATAAGGCTTAACGTATCGCCACTTCTTACCGACCATACACCGCCTTGTCCGGTCTGTGCTACAGCTGTACTGCTACTTGTAGAAGAACTGTAAGCTTGCTTGCTTACATGTTTAAAGAGCTCTGCGGTTAAAAGTAGTGTATCGCTTTTTATTGTAAGTGTAGAGTCGAAATCTACAAGATGCCTAGGGTTGATGGGCTTACCCAAATAGCGCATTTCGTAGTGTAGGTGCGGACCTGTAGAGCGTCCCGAGTTTCCTCCCAGTCCAATTACCTCTCCGCTTTCAACCATTTGGTCGGGCTCTACCAATAGCTTGCTTAAATGACCGTAAAAAGTTTCCAGTCCATTATGGTGGCGCACAACCACCAAATTTCCGAAGGCTCCTGAGTACTTTGCTATACGCACCTTTCCGGCCATAGAGGCTACTACGGTATCGCCTACGTTAAGCTTCAGATCTATTCCGTTATGGAAACGTCTTCCGCGTTTTCCAAATTCGGAATTAACGCGAATATGTGTAAGCAATGGATACGAGTAACTTCCTATCGGAATGGCAATAGTGTCGCCTTGTACAAAAATAGAATCAATGGGTACTCTGTACGGATCGGACATTGCGTTGTTCCAGCTGTCGAATAATAAATCGCCTTCAGCAAATAATAACGCTTCCTCTCCACCTATCCCTAGCTTTGTAGAATCAATAAGGGCAAGCTCTTCTGCCTCTTCTTGTTCAGTCAATACGATAACGCTTTGAACTTTTGTTGTATCTCTTCGTTCCGGTACTTTTGCCTGTATGGACACAACCATAGCTAAGCTAAGTATGACTGATAAAAGTATAACCTTTTTCATATCTTAATACCTATAGGTTTATCTAAACATTAGCTCTACCAAAGGGTAGATTACGGGTGGTAAATGGTTTTTAGGTGGTGAAAATGAAACCTATATTAATTCATATATATAGGTTTGCAAACGGACAAAGATAGTAAAATATCTGAATTTCGACTTTTTTCTATAATTTGTTTTATTGATTGGGATATAGTTTAAGTCAGCACGTCATTTCGACCGTAGGGAGAACCGCTAGTTCGGCGAAGCCAAATCTCCTGAAAAGTAGTATTAAGTTGAATTAGACAACCATGCATTTGCTCCTAAATCCCCTAAAGAGGACTTAGGGGCTAAACGACTTTCAATACATCCTCTTGATTCGTTAGAAGCATAAATTAAATATAAAATACGTAAATTTGATTTTTAAACCCTATAAATGGCACTCTTATTTGCATATCTTTTGTTGGCACTGGCAGTATCGTTTCTCTGTTCTGTTGCTGAAGCTGTGATACTATCGGTTTCTATCCCCTTTGTTGAGCTGAAAGTGCTTGAGAAAAAAAGAGGAGCAAAGCTGTTAAAGAAATTTAAGAATAACATAGATCCGGCTTTATCGTCAATATTAACACTTAATACAATTGCTCACACTGTTGGTGCCGCAGGGGTAGGAGCGCAAGCCACCATGATTTTTGGAGAGGCATACTTCGGTATCGTTTCAGCAATTCTAACGTTGCTTATTCTTTTGCTCTCCGAGATATTACCCAAAAGTATCGGAGCGAGATATTGGAGAGAGTTGGCTTTACCTGTTGCTCAAATTATCAACGTTATGGTTTACGTTTCATATCCTGTTGTGTTGTTTTCTAAGCTCATTACCAAGCTTGTTTCGGGAGGTAAAGAGCTGCCTAAAGTAAGCAGAGAGGAGATTGCAGCCCTTACGGAAATGGGTAAGAACGAAGGCGTGTTTGATGAGAGCGAAAGCAAAATAATTGGTAATCTTATTAATATGCAATCGGTTGCAGTACGCGATGTGATGACCCCTAGAACCGTTGTGTTTCTTGCATCCGAAGAGACTACGCTGGCCGAAGTAGTGAAACAAAAAGACATACTAAAGTATTCTCGCATTCCTATCTATAAAGATAATATTGATAATGTAACGGGCTACGTTCTGAAGTTTGATATTCTTGAACAGCTTGCTGCCGGTAAGGAAAACGAACAGCTGCAGCTTAAAGATATTGCTCGTCCCATAGTTATTTGCTATGAGGGGACAAGCGTACCGAAGCTATTTGATATGCTGTTGGAGAAGAAAGAGCAGATTGCTTTGGTTGTTGATGAATACGGTGGAATGGATGGTATTGCTACGCTCGAAGATGTTATTGAAACCATTCTTGGCATGGAGATTATCGACGAACGAGACGGTCAGATTGATATGCAGCAGCTGGCAAAAGAACGCTGGCGCTTGCGGGCAAAGCGCTTGAATATAGAACTGTCGGAGGAAGAGTAAATATTGAGGCGTACAGTGGCGATATGAGATATGCGAGAAAGACGTTAGGCAAAAATATAGTGTCATGTCGAATGTAGTGAGACATTTCCTGAAAGGTTGCAGTAAGCCGAATGGGTTGATGATCTTGGTGAGTAATGTTACTTGAAGAGTTGAATAAGAAGCGGAATTACAAATTCCGCTTAACAAAGGAGAAAGAAGATTTTTTAGAACAATAGCATCTTTTAAGTTCGACAGAACGCTTAACAAATTTTCGGCATTTAGCTGGCGCTACAATCGTAGCCGGTATTGGTATATCTTTCGCTGTATGGGCTGATTCATCGGTTCTATGCGGCTTATCCCTTTTACATATCGTTATACTCATATCGTGATGCCATTATGCGGCATTTATCTACTTAAAGTTGATGCTGTAGAGCTATGTATTTCTTTACAGTTGGGCGGAATAATGGGATGTTATTTTCTCTACATTTGTGGCTTTACCTATTAAACCACTTTTATAATGACAAACCTAACCGTCTCCCAGAAAAAGACGAGTCATAACTTGCTTTTTCGTTTAATTGTAATTGCTCTGATACTAGGCGTAGTGTTGGGGCAATGTATTTTTATGTTCAGCTCCGAAGAAAGTGCCGCCACCATCTCTAAAAACGTTAAGCTTTTAGGGGATGTCTTTATTCGCCTTATCCAAATGATTATTGCCCCGTTAGTCTTTACTACCATTGTTGTAGGAATAGCCAAAATGGGAGATGCAAAAGTCGTAGGACGAGTGGGAGGCAAGGCGCTACTTTGGTTTATCTCCGCAACAATAGTGTCGTTGCTTATCGGTATGTTCTGGGTTAACCTTCTTGAGCCGGGGCTATCAACAACGCTTGACATGAGCAGCGTTACAGGAGCAGGCGAGTTGGTAGCCAATAGCACCGGATTCTCGCTAGCCGACTTTATGAAGCATGTAGTAGCAAAAAGCTTTTTCGAAGCACTTGCGAATAACGAGATCTTGCAAATACTTGTTTTCTCTGTGCTATTTGGTATTGCTTTAGGTTCGTTCAATTCGAGAGGCGAATCAATTATTCGGTGCCTTGATGTAATTGTAGATGTAATTCTGAAAATTGTAAACTATATTATGTGGGTTGCGCCTTTTGCCGTATTTGGTACAATAACAGCGGCTGTTGCATCGCATGGGCTTACGGTTTTTAAGCTATACGGAAACTTCTTGCTGGCTTTCCTTTGCGGTATAGTTATGCTATGGGTTGTTCTTATAACCGTTGGATATATAATTCTTGGCAAGCGTGTTTTCGGACTGCTAAAATCAATAAAAAATCCGCTGCTAATTGCATTCTCAACTACAAGTAGCGAAGCCGTTTTCCCAAAGCTGATGGAAGAGCTGAGACGATTTGGCTGTAAGTCAAAAATAGTGTCCTTTATTTTACCCTTGGGCTACTCCTTCAACCTTGATGGAAGTATGATGTACATGACCCTTGCCAGCATATTCATCGCCCAGATTTTCGGAATAGATATTCCTATTGGTACGCAAATCGCTATGCTTTTAGTGCTGATGGTAACAAGTAAAGGAATAGCCGGAGTTCCCCGAGCATCGTTAATTGTGGTTATTGCTACATGCTCTATGTTTGGTATTCCTCCCGAAGGAATAGCGCTACTTCTACCTATCGACCACTTCTGCGATATGGCTCGCAGCATGACAAATGTTTTAGGAAACGCACTGGCCACCACCGTAGTAAGCAAATGGGAGAAGGATCTTGGCGAACCAATTCCCGAAGATATTCCTCTTAACATACACGAACAAGTAGTGCAAGAAGTATAGCATACTATTTAATCAATGAGGGCGGACAAAATTGTCCGCCCTCATTGATTTTATTTTCATCTTCTAGTTCGTAGGAGCTGTTGTTCCTTTAATCTTTCTAAACCTCAGCTTAAGCACGCCCCACATTGCTTCGCCAAAAATACTGCTGTTCATCTTAGAGCTGCCCAGCTTTCGGTCCACAAAAATAATAGGTACCTCTTTTATCTTAAAGCCGAGTTTACGGGCAGAGTACTTCATCTCTATCTGAAAGCCGTAACCCTTCATCCGTATGTTGTCCAGATCAATAGCTTCCAATACTTTACGCTTGTAGCAAACAAACCCGGCGGTGGTATCCTTTACCTTTAACCTTGTAATAATCCGTACATATACAGAGGCATAGTACGACATAAGAATACGCTTAATTGGCCAGTTCACCACGTTTGCACCTGTAATGTAGCGCGAGCCGATAGAAACATCGGCACCATCAACACACGCTCTGTACAAAGCAGGAAGATCGTCGGGATTATGAGAGAAATCGGCATCCATCTCAAAAATATAGTCGTAACTATGCTTAATGGCCCACTTAAAGCCCGCAATATAGGCAGTACCTAGCCCCAGCTTACCCTTTCTTTCAACCAAATGAAGACGGTTAGCCAGCTCCTGTTGAAGCGTCTTTACGATTTCGCCGGTACCATCGGGCGAACCATCATCAACAACAAGCACATTAAAGCCGTCTTTTAGCGAACAAACCTTTCGGATAATCGCCTCAATATTTTCCTTCTCATTATAAGTAGGTATAATAACCAGCTTTTTGTTGCCTATTTCAGAAATGCCTTCGTTAGTCATAATTGGCGATAAAGATAGAAATAAAATTGTAAAGCGTAATTCGTAAAACGTTATTTGTGAATGAAAAAACAACAGAAAGATAAGGTTACCATAGCTTGTAATATGTGGTAAAAATGCTGTCATATCTTGTTAACCGGATTTTGGTGTAAAGAATATGCGATTTCAGCAAACATCTTGCAGTGTGGTAATTAGCGCATGGCGGGACGGCGTTTCCCACGAAGAGCAGGCTAACCCATGGAAAGTTACTAGCGTCGGGCGACCTTGATTTTTTGCATACTTTTTATTCACAATTATTTTTTACATTCTTGTGTTCATGAGGGCTTCGCCGTTCATCAAGGAAAAAGTAGGGAGAGAAAAGGCACATTTATGCACCTTGCTCACGTGTTGATATTCAGCTTAAAAGCCCACAATGTGAAATTACAAATTCCGCTTAGCAAGGGGGGACTTTAAGTCTGCATCTTCAGAACGTCCCCTTTAGGGGATTTAGGAGTAAAGCACCCCGCAGTTCGGCGACATTTATAATATTATAATGACGTCAGAAAACAATAAAAGCAACTTGTAAATGCATCGTTGGTAAAAAGCGGAGTTACAAATTCCACTTAGCAAGAGTTTTTTCATTATCAAATTAGCATATTACCACATTATCATACTATATACCTCCCTTAAAAATTACATAATCAGCTTACGTTTTATAGTATGTAAGCATTCGCAAAAACACAAAAATGAAAATAATCGACTTGTAAATCAACCGATTGTTATTTTTTTTGAGAAAAGATTTGGAAAGATGAAATTACTTTCCATATCTTTGCACCCGCTTTGAGAGAAGCACACGTTATTTGAGATTTTATTGAAGGCAGAAATTTTTAGCCAAGTTTTTTTGAAAAAAGTTTGTGAGTTCAAAAATTTGTGCCTACCTTTGCAACCCTTTTCGCCTTCATCGGCGAGAACAAAGTAAAGGGAAGTTCTTTGAAAATATTGGGAAACAGATAGATACTATCAAGTAGTACAAGAAAGAGTAAAACGTCTTTTCTATAATAAATGAATAGTGAGTATACTAAGTCAGATCGACTAGGAAATTTTTAAAACAAATTACCATGAAGAGTTTGATCCTGGCTCAGGATGAACGCTAGCGGCAGGCCTAACACATGCAAGTCGAGGGGCAGCGAGGGTAGCAATACCTGTCGGCGACCGGCGCACGGGTGCGTAACACG
>JAVBOE010000080.1:0-27360 GCA_031550925.1 Bacteroidales bacterium
ATTATTTAATATCTTTGAATAATCTAACCAAACCTAAATAAAACAAGTAAATATGGATAAATTATTGCTAGACTTTTTTGTTGAGCTGTTGGAAAGCCCTTCTCCTTCGGGCTTTGAACAGGAAACACAAAAAGTATTCAAACGCTTTGTTTCCGACTATGCTGATGAGGTACAAAGCGATAAAAACGGAAATGCGTTCGCCATTAAAAAAGGGAAAGGCAGTAAACGTATAATGCTTATTGGGCATGGTGACGAAATCGGCCTTATGGTAAAATTTATTACTGACGACGGATATATTCACTTTGCACCAATTGGCGGTATTGACCTTCACATCTTGCAAGGCTCTAGAGTTGATATCCATACACGAAACGGAGCTGTTCGCGGTGTTATCGGTAGAAAGCCGTGGCACCTGATGAAGAAAGGCGATTCTGAACAACAGCTAAGCATGGAAGAGCTATGGATAGATATTGGTGCAAAAGATAAAACCGAAGCATTAAGCATGGTTGCAATAGGCGACCCTATTACGTTTGCAAAAGGTGTAAATTTCTTACCCAACGGACTTATAACATCTAAAGCTATTGATAACAAAGTTGGTATTTTTATCGTTGCCGCAGTTATAAAGGCGCTTAAGGGAAAAGAAACCGATGCAAGTATCTATGCCGTGTCGGGTGTTCAGGAAGAAATCAGCTATAAAGGTTCGCACACTTCTACCTATCAAATTACTCCTGATATAGGGATAGCTGTAGATGTAACCCATGCTACCGATTATCCGTCGATGGATAAGAGAGCTTATGGTGATATTAAAATAAACGGAGGTGCTGTTATTGCGCGCGGTTCGAGAAGTAACCCAAGGGTATTTGAATTGCTGGTAAAAGCTGCCGAAAAAACAGAGAAAGCCTATCAAGTCGAGGCCATCCCCGGCGATTCTCGTACCGATGCTGAGGGGATACACATGAACGGAGCGGGTGCCGCATCTTCTATTGTTAGCATACCTTGTCGCTATATGCATACACCAGCCGAAATTGTTTCGCTAAATGATATCGAAGCGATTATAGAGTTGCTTACCGAATTCTGCTTATCTGTAAATGATAGTACGGATTTGAATCCATAAAGCCCCCAACCCCCAAAGGGGGCTTAGAAAAATGCGAAAACACATAAGCGTATTGGATATGCGTATTGCGATATGAGATATGCGCAAACAAACCCCTCCCTTTGGGAGGGTTGGGGTGGGCTCTATTCCTTAAACAAATGTACAAATCCTCTGTATGGCTTTCCAGAGTATGACTCGTTATCCCAGCCTGTTCCGCTTATTTCGTAATAGTACACACCTACCGTACAATCGGCACCTGTACCTTTTATCTTTCCGTTCCACCCTTGCCAATCAGATACTCTGCCATTGTAATAATATAGTTCCTTCCCTGCCCTATCAAATATTCTCAGCGTTATTGTTTTCATAGATACAGGTTCGTTTCCTGTAACAAACTTAAACACATCGTTTACGCCATCTCCGTTAGGAGTAAATACATTGGGTAGCGACATAGGATCAAATTTAGAGGCTTCTACAACAACAAAAGGATTATTTGCGCCTAAAATAAACTGCAGGTCTATGGCATCTTTACAACCAGTAACGCTATTGAGAACTATCAAACTATCACGATACTGTCCGGGGAGATACCCATCCAACTCCTCTCCCAAGTAATTATATCTTACATATGCTTTATCGGCAGCGTTATTTGTTGTATATGTCCACAACATTCTGTCTCTTGTTTGGACAGTATTGTAGTTATCATAGCCTATCCATGTATAGGTATTTGCATTTTTGCTTTCGCTATGGTCGAACCTAAGCTTATATAAAGCGCTACCCTGTAATGTTTTTGTTTCAACCCAATTGCCATCAGCCTGCTGTTCCTCTGCTTTCATTACCGCATACACCGCAATTGCCGGAATTTGAGCAGTAGAAGCTTCGCTGGACTCGATAAAATCATCCTTTATATATGCTGTGTATGTGGCAGAAACCAAAGGCGCCGGATTGCTAATCTGAACAGTTGTCATTGCCTGCGACCTGATGCTTGTGTTTTTCCAGCTGTCCGGCATATCCGGTGATCCGGCATATATATCATTCGGCGTTGATCTTAGTACTACCTTGGGATTAGTATTAAGTATAAATCGTTGAGCAGGAGTTTCCGATAAATCATAATAGTAGTATAGTATCTGAACAGTATGGTAAACTGCAAGGTTAAGCGCATCGCACTTATTATCAGGAACAATATTGTCTATTTTTAAGTAGTCCATTATTACCCACCCGTACAAGGTATCACTAAGATTAGTACCGTCATTATCTCTAATAACACGATACCCGCCTTCTCCCTGCCCGGTTATAGCAGAAGAACTTACCCCTGATTCCGTATTGATCGTGGCGTACAAACCTGTTACTTCATCAAACTTTCCCCATGTGAAATCAGCCGAAGTTGATTGGCTAAATGCTTCCAACCTTGCGCTAAGTTCACCTGCTGAGGCTGCTTTGTGAATAAACAACGGAGTTTTGGGTGTTCTTGTATCTGTTTTAGCTGCCGTAGGCGAAACCATCGCATTTTGTGCCTGTACAGGTATAGCAAAAAATAGCAATACAAATGGCGTAAGCAATTGAATAAATGTCCTCATTATCTATCAGTTTTAGCTAATAGTGCAAAAGTACGAAAAAAAGCATACTTGGTACACACAACGTAATAATCAGCCACTTGTTTTGCAATTCTTTACTATCTTAGCTTCATGAAAACAATACGATACATCAGCTTGATTCTATTTTTGTTCGGTTCTATCAACGCTCATGCTCAGCTAGATCGAACGCTGAATAAAAAGTTTGTCTTTAAGGATTATTGCTTTGATAAACAAATCAAAACAATACAAATTTTTAAAGGAGGGAGCGAACTTTCCGACCCTATAATAGAGCTGGGCTCAACAGATGTTATCACCGTTATGTTTGACGATTTAAGCCAAGCCGGACGTTCTTTATACTACACGATTACCCACTGCGATGCCGATTGGAATGAAGATGGTACATTTCAGAACGATTACATGAACGGATTCACGCAAAACGATCTCAGAGATTACGAGTATTCTATCAATACACGGGTTCCTTATCTCCATTATGAATTCAGCGTTCCTAACAATGATATCAGCTTAAAAATATCGGGCAACTATTTGCTAAAAGTTTACGACTATTCTAATCCCGATTCACCCCTTTTTCAAAAAGGATTTTCTATAGTAGAGCAAAGAGTGGGTTTGAACTTACAGTATGAGAACCTTACCAATAAAGGTCAACGGCAACAACAGCAGCTGAAGTTTTCGTTATCATACGCAGGCTTAAGCGTTACTGACCCATACCGAGATTTTAAAATTCGTGTTGAGCAGAACTCCCGCCGTATGCCGGGAACAGAAAATCCCTTGCCAACATTCATCTCGAATAATACGGTTGACTACGACCAACCTACTAAAAATATCTATTACGGTGGAAATGAGTTCAGATCTTTTGATATTCGTACACTGGAATTCGCAGCACAAGGCGTTTCTTTGGTTGACCTGGAGTCTGACGGATATCATGTACTACTAAGTAATGCGGATATACGAGCAAATAAGCCCCACCTATACGATCGTGATATTAATGGCAAGTACTATATTGACTATCGGGCAAAGTTTGATAATAAACACACCGAAGCCGATTACGTACAAGCATATTTTACGCTACCTACAGACGAACCGTACAACAATTATACGCTGTATGTGTATGGACAGCTGTCGGACTGGTCGATATACGATAGCCATGCAAGGGTTTACAACCAATCACGAAGGGCATACGAGCTAACGCTAACGCTAAAACAAGGTATCTATAACTACATGATTGTTGCCGTTGACAGCAAAAAAGGAACGTTTGATGCAGGTCTTATCGAAGGCAACTTTTCTGAGACGGAAAATAATTATAGCGTTTATGTGTATTTCCGCTCTCCACGCGATAGGTGGGATAGACTTGTAGACATTCAACAAGTTAATACGCTTACCCAAAAGCCCGGTTCATATAACAGCATTATCAGCTTTTAATACTTACTCTTATAGCTGAAGAAATAGCTGAGCTGCTTTTGTTTTTCTTCTTTTCGTCGTGCTATATAGCATTTCTCTCCTGTGTATGGGTCAATGCCACTGTAGTAAATAGCCGTTGCTAACGTCATTGGAGTTGGCGTAAAATCTTGCACCTGCTCAAGCCTAAAGTTCAGCTGCTCGGTTATTGCCGCAAGCTGCTGCATATCATTATTGGTGCAATACGGAAGGCTAGATATAAAGTACGGAATAAGCTGCTGCTTTAAATCTTCTCTACGATTTAACGCGTCAAACTCTCTTTTCAGCACCTCAAACTGATGAAAAGATGGCTTACGAATTGAGTATAAAACCTTATCGGATGTATGCTCCGGTGCGACTTTCAGCCTACCCGACACATGATGCCGCACTAGCTGGTTAAAGTATGCCTGCCCATTTTTACTTATAAAGCCTTTCTCATCCAAAAATATATCATAACGAACACCGCTCCCCACAAATGCTTTCTTTACTTTAGGATGCGCGCTCACTTTCTGATACAGCTCTATTAACCTCGACAGATCAACGCTGAGGTTCTTACATGGTTTGGGATGTAAGCAAGATGGACGTTTACACGAAGAGCATACCTTCTCGTTCTTTCCTTTTAAACCATACATATTTGCCGATGGACCACCAATGTCGCTAATGTAACCCTTAAAATCGGACATGCTTACAACGCTATCCAGCTCTTTTAGGATTGATGACTCGGAACGGCTTGCTACAAACTTTCCCTGATGTGCCGAAATGGTACAGAAGCTGCAACCTCCAAAGCATCCCCGATGCAGCGTTATTGAGTGGCGAATCATTTCATAAGCAGGAATCCGCTTATCTTTATACCTCGGATGAGGAACTCGTGTGTACGGTAAATCGAATGAAGCATCTATCTCATCTTCTGTCATAGTGGGATATGGAGGGTTAACTACTATAAACCTATTACCAATAGGCTCAATGATAGTAATATCCTGCATTTTATTCGATTCCTCTTCTATATGTTTAAAGTTCTCAGCAAACTTTCTTTTACTATTCATGCATTCTTCGTAAGAATGCAGCTTCAGAATATCGTTTGTCGACAAATAATCTCCCAAATATGCTGTTTGGTTTACATCCTTAATCGTTTCAATACTTTCTCCTGCATGTAAGCGTGATGCTATCTCAACTATAGCCTTCTCTCCCATTCCGTACGATAATAAATCGGCGTTACTATCCACCAAAATAGAAGGAAGCAGCTTATCTTGCCAATAATCGTAATGAGTAAAACGCCGTAAGGATGCCTCAATTCCTCCAATAACAACAGGTACATCAGGATATAAACGTTTCAGAATATTGCTATAAACGCTTACTGCATAATCAGGACGAAAGCCAACTTTTCCATCAGGCGAATATGCATCATTACTGCGTAAACGTTTATTAGCCGTATAGTGGTTAACCATACTATCCATGCAACCACCAGATATTCCGAAGAACAAACGGGGCTTACCCAACTTCTTAAAATCGCGCAAATCATCACGCCAATTAGGCTGAGGAACAATAGCAACTCTATAACCTTCGTGCTCCAACACACGACCAATAACCGCTGCACCAAACGAAGGATGGTCGATATAGGCATCTCCGCTAAAAAGAATTATATCTACATAATCCCATCCAAGCTGCTGTAGTTCCTTCTTTGATGTCGGCAAAAATGATATGTTATGACTGGCTGCCATTAAGCTGTTTCTTATTCTTTTGGACAACAAAGCTACGCTTTTTTAGCGTTATCTTCAATTCGTTAAAGAATTTGAAACATTTGCGAAGTGCCTAAAATTCGGCTACTTTTACTCGCTATTACCATAACTATTGTATTTACTGAAATGAACAACAACATATATATTACAGGATACGAAGAGTTTTTTAACGAATTACTATCAATTATAGCTGGCAAAAACATTGACAAAAAGCTTGGAGAAACCATCACAAAACATGCCCTATCATTCATAAATAAATGGCATGCCAACGATTTTAAGCATTGTGGAAATTCTTATACCCGCTGCTACATAGGAAAGGATGAGATATCTAAATGGGAAGCCATTGTTATGTGCTGGAAAAAAGGCAATCAAACGTCTATACATGGGCATCCCGATTTTGCTTCATATACTTTTTTGCAGGGAGATATGCTGGTAGAAACATTTACACCAACAGAAAACGATAAGGTTGTAAAAAATAGCGAAACGATATATAAGCTCGGCACCAGCCTGTATGCGATTGGCAAGTCTTCTGCTTTCGACAACCACATACACAGCTTAACCTGCCTTTCTGACGATGCTTACAGCCTGCACATCTATTCTGACGATGCTCGAAAAGGCAGAGTATTTTCTTTGGCTCAATAAAACTTAAGCCTGAGAATTTTTATATGCTTTTATATTGTCGGCAATCTTGGCAACCAACCGTTCTCGAGCCTCTATACTTGCCCAACCTATATGCGGCAGCAGCACCATCTTATCCTTAGCCTTTGTTTTTAGAAACGGATGGTCTGTCGAAATCGGCTCGTACTTATAAACATCCAAACCACAGCCGGCGATATAACCTTGCTCTAAGGCCGTAACAAGATCTTCTTCGTTAACAATACCACCGCGTCCTACATTTATAAGAATAGCGCTTCGCTTCATTTTTTGCAGCTGAGGTAGGGCTATCAGCTTCTTTGTTTGGTCATTCAGCGGAGCATGGATTGAAATAATATCAGAGGTTTCAAGTAGTTCGTCCAATTCTACCCTTTTATATTCCGAAACAGAATTATTTTTACCGGTAGTAGAATAATATACCACCTCGCAACCAAAAGCAGTCGCAATTGCAGCAACTTTTTTACCGATATTTCCCATCCCGATAATACCGTAGCGTTTGCCTGCCAGTTCGCTAAACTCTTCGCCTAAGTATGAGAAAATAGTTCCATTAGAATAGCTGCCATTCTTAACATATCTATCAAAGCAGCCTGTTTTATTCATCAGCTCCAACACTAACGCAAATGTAACCTGAGCAACGCTGTTGGTAGAATAATCGGCTACATTTTTTACTGCTATATTTTTTTCTGCGGCATAATCAAGGTCTATGTTATTCATACCCGTTGCAGCAACACATATCAGCTTCAGCTGCGGACAAGCGTCTATAATCTCTTTTGTAATCTTAGTTTTATTTACGATGGCAACATCTATACCTTGTAAACGCTCTATAACTTCTTCCGGTTGCGTGTATCGATAACAGGTAAAATTGCCTTGTTCTTCTAGTGGTTTTAAAGATGTACTTCCTACTGTAGAACAATCAAGAAAAACAATATTCATCCCAACTAATTATTAATTGTTAATTATTAATTATCAATTAATTACATATCAAGCAGCTTCTTCTTTTGTACCTCGAACTCTTCTTTAGTTATGATACCTTCATCCATTAGCTTTTTAAGCTTCAACAGCTCATCTGCAACACTAATAGATGGATTTGTTGTTTTGCTTTCAGGTTGAGGTGTTGTGGTTACAACCGACGTTGTAGGCGTAGCTTGTGTAGGAGGTGTTTGTGGAACAACAGTGGTTACCTGCATTGCTGATACTTCTCCGGTTTGGAGAGCTGGCACTATATCACAAAGAAAATCTACCTTGTCAATATTGCGAAGTCTTATTATCCATTGACCATCAGTATCGCTCTTTTTGCCAACATAGCGTACTTTTCTTACTGTTACCTCTTTTGCTGCATAATATGGTTCGGCAGGATTATTTAAAGTAACCGTTATATCTTCAAATAAGTTATCGGGAGCATGGTGTACATATTTAAAGCGACTATCATCTCCCAAAGGTCCATTGATCATCAGCTTGCTCCCTTTCTTTATCATGACACCATTATTCAAATAGAGTACATCACCACGCATTTCTCCATCTTTATTTTTCTGAGCAAATAAGGTAGCCGATACCATCAGGCCTAAGCAAATAAGAACTATCTTTTTCATGCAAGCTTAATTTATATGTTACGATCAATTATTTTCTGCAAGTTAAGGTAAATATGATATTAGATAAAAAGACAGGGCTTTTTTAGCTTTAAAATTACTCGTCCTCCACCTCCAAGTCATTTTTCTTCGACTTTGCAGACATTCCTTCCACAACCAACACAATTTCTCCTTTAACACCTTTTTCTGTATAGTACTGAATAAGTTCGGCAATTGTACCTCTGGCATTTTCCTCATGCAGCTTACTAAGTTCTCGTGCTACACAAGCCCTACGATCCATACTAAACGCCTCTCCCAGCTGCTGCAGCGTCTTTAGCAGTCGATAGGGAGACTCGTAGAATACCATTGTCCGCTCCTCGCTTTTAAGCTGGGTAATACGCTTTTGCCGGCCTTTCTTTTGGGGAAGAAAACCTTCAAAACAAAATCTGTCACATGGAAGACCGGAGTTTACCAAAGCGGGAATAAGCGCTGTAGCTCCCGGAAGACATTCTACCTCAACACCCCGTTCAACACAAGTCCTTACCAGCAAAAAACCGGGGTCGGAAATGCCCGGAGTGCCTGCATCAGAAAGTAAGGCCACCGATTGCCCGTTAAGAATATTCTCCGATATCAGCTCCGCTGTACGATGCTCGTTAAACTTATGGTGCGAATACATTTTAACCGATATGCCGTAATGCTGAAGAAGAACTGACGATGTACGAGTATCTTCTGCCAATACCACATCAACGGTTTTCAGAATACTTACCGCACGATAAGTCATATCCTCAAGATTACCAATAGGCGTAGGAACTATGTATAGTTTACTCACTAATAGTTAATGGTTAATGGTTAAGCGAGGTTTTACTTTGCTACTACTTAAACCGCCTGTATAGCAATAGTACCAACTGCTTTACTGTAGAGTCTTCACTGCTCCAGCTAAAATTCTCGTGAATATGCATAAGCGCATCATCCAAACTACTACAGCTGTTGAGCGTACTTATAGTTTTGTTAAACAGATCTTTATCGCCATTAAAAAGCTCTTTAATAAATAAAAACCTATCATTAATGCCTATTGCTCTGTTAATGTCATCTATAGCAGAAAAACGAGCGATGCTTGCATCATCTTGGTGCTCAAAATTTTCATACAAATATTTATGTATGCCTACAAATTTATCGCCAAGTCTAACCGTTTTATCTTTCGCTTCTTGCTTTACAGTAGAGCTGGTTTCCTTTTCTTTGCTAACCTCTTTTTCCTTGTTCTCAACAACATTATTATTAGCTATTGGTGGAACTTGCACCACTATTGCTGGCTCTTTTTCGTTTACCTCCACCTCAATTTTAGCCACTGTTGCAGGAGTTTGTAGTTCTTCACGCTTAGGTTTCTCAATCTTACTAGATGTAACCTCAACCACCTTATTTTCAGCCACACCTATAGGCATACCCAAATCAAACAGCTCATCGTACAAAGCAGCCAGCTGGTTTAGCACAATATTACGCTCTATGTTAGAAACAGCCTTTTTTTGCTGCCAACCTTTCAAGAACTCTTTAATTCTTTCCAGTTTGGCTAATGCTATGTTGATTTTTTCCATATTTTATTTTAATATTGTAAGCTAATATTTTGGCTTAATTGTTTAGCTGCTAAATTAAGCATTTTATCGGTTAATAATTTTAATTAATTTCTACCTTTGTATGTTCGCAAAAGTAGTGAAATGTTTTTAGAAAACACTAAGAGTACCGGTTGGATTGAGGTTATTGTTGGCTCTATGTTCTCGGGAAAAACCGAAGAGCTGATACGGCGGCTGAAAAGAGCTAAGATTGCCAACATGAAGATTGAAATATTCAAGCCTCAGGTGGATATCCGTTATGATGAAGACTCGGTTGTATCGCATGATGCTAACTCTATCAGATCTACTCCTGTAAGCTCTTCTGGAAACATTTTGTTGTTGGCCTCGGATGTTGACGTTATTGGGATAGACGAAGCTCAATTTTTTGACATAGGTTTAGTTGATGTATGTAACCAACTTGCTAATAATGGCATACGAGTTATAATTGCCGGTTTGGACATGGATTACTCCGGTAAACCGTTTGGTCCTATTCCCAGCTTAATGGCAACAGCCGAATATGTAACTAAGGTACATGCTATATGTCAGCGTTGTGGTAGCTTGGCACATCATTCTCACCGATTAACGGCAAGCGAGAAGCTTGTTCTAATTGGCGAGAAAGACAGCTACGAAGCTCTTTGCAGGCATTGCTATAACAGCTTAAAAGGTTAAACGCGAAAGATAATATGCTAATGTGTAAATCTAACAATGTAACAATGTTAGCACAAGCCTAAAGTCCCCTTTAGGGGAACCGAGTTTACGAGCTCGCCGAAGGCATTTGGGGGCAAACTTTAAACATTAATAATTAAACATTAACCCTAACCATTAATAACTGAACATTATATTCTCTTGTTTTATGAAATTTACTCTAACAGAAGGTATCAACAGCTGCACAATTATTTCTTGTACTCTTGGCAAAGATGACAACGCTCCAGAGCTCGCTATTCAATCTCTTATGCCTCTTCCGTTAAACCAGCAGATTGTGGTAATGATACCTGCCGACAAGCGTTTTAATACCGAATCGTTTTGTAACGCTCTTCGCAGATATCATCCCGACAAGATTATGGTGGCCGGAATGGAATCAATAGATAAGGTTGTTGACAACTTTAATTGTCAGCACTTTACTTCGCCTCAAGCCTTTTTCGACTCACCGGAGAAAAACAACTTTAGCCATCAAAATATTCTGATATTCGAAACAGATAAGTATAAGCTTAAAAACGCTTTTTTGGATGCAAAAATAAGGCACACAATTCTGGAGGTAAACTTTAATGCACTAGCAGAAAATATTCGCTATTTTCAATCTAAGCTTAAACCGGACGTACAGCTTATGGCTTTAGTGAAGGCATTCTCATACGGAGCCGGAGCATACGAAGTGGCATGCCTTATGCAGCTGCTACGCGTTAATTACCTGGGAGTGGCTGCCAGCGACGAAGGTATTAGCCTACGTCAATCAGGTATCACCATGCCCATAGTAGTACTTACTCCTGAACTTGAAAATGTAGAGGAAATGGTGAAGTATAACCTAGAACCGGAAATACACAACACTCGCTCGTTAAATACATTTATTGAAGCCGTAGAACGCGTTGGACTACTGGGCTACCCTATCCATATCAAAATTGATACAGGTATGCACCGACAAGGCTTTGAGAAAAACGATATTGATGAGCTAGCATCGGTTCTTGAAAAGAACGATTGCGTTAGAGTTGCATCGGCGTTCACGCACCTGGCTGCCAGCGACGAAGAAAAACATGATGCATTTACTCGTCAGCAGTTGGCTAAATTCGACGAAATAACGCAAATACTTCAAAAGAAGTTGGGATACAAGTTTACTCGCCATGCACTTAATTCTGCAGGAATAGAGCGTTTCCCCGAAGGTCAATTTGTTATGGTGCGCTTGGGCATTGGCATGTACGGCGGAAGCACTGTAAGCCCTCAAGCCAAAGTAGTATCAACACTACGAAGTGTAGTAACTCAGATTAAAGATATTACTCCCGATGATACCGTTGGTTATGGACGAAAAGGAGAGATTAAGAAACCAACCCGTATTGGCGTTGTACCTATTGGCTATGCAGACGGATTAAACCGCCGATTAAGCAACGGTGTAGGGCGTTTTATGGTAAACGGTCAATCTGCACCCATAATAGGTAACATCTGCATGGACTTAACAATGATAGACATTACCGGGTTAGATATAAAAGAAGGCGATAAGGTAACTATTTTTGGAGAAGAGCCTACAATTTTTGAAGTAGCAGAGAAGTTGGGAACTATTACTTATGAAGTTCTTACAAGCGTTGCTGCTCGCGTTAAGCGTGTTTACACATTTACCGAAAAACTGTTTAAGCTGTAAAAGTAAATGGTTAAAGCCCTAAATATCACCCCCACCCTAACCCTCCCCCCAAAGGTGAGGGAACTCCCTCCCTTGGGGAGGGTTGGGGAGGGTGCTTTCATTACTACATTTACACATTAGCAAATTAGCACATCGTCTTTATGAATATTCTTTTACTAGGTTCGGGAGGTAGAGAACATGCTTTAGCATGGAAAATTAAGCAGAGTAAGAAGCTCAATAAGCTATATATTGCCCCCGGAAACGCCGGTACTCAAAGTGTTGGAGAGAATATACCTCTATCGCCTACCGACTTTACCGCTATAGGCGAGTTCTGCCTTGCTAACGCTATCAATATGCTGGTTGTCGGTCCCGAAGAACCATTGGTAAAAGGTATCAGCAACTATTTTGCCACTACAGCTGCGCTAAAACATGTTGCTGTTATTGGCCCTAGCCAAGAAGGAGCAATGCTAGAAGGCAGCAAAGACTTTGCTAAAGCCTTTATGACAGAGTTTGGTATTCCTACCGCTGCATACAAAACGTTCACAGCTGCAAACATAGAAGAGGGTTACGCTTTCTTAGAAACGCTGAATGCCCCTTATGTTATTAAGGCTGATGGACTGGCAGCAGGCAAAGGTGTGCTTATTCTTAACGACCTTAATGAAGCAAAGCAGCTATTCCGCGAAACGCTGGAAGGCAAGTTTGGAGAGGCAGGCAGCAAGGTAGTCATCGAAGAATATCTGCATGGCATAGAAGTATCTACCTTTGTACTTACCGATGGAAAATCGTATAAGCTGCTGCCCGAGGCCAAGGATTATAAACGAATTGGAGAAGGCGATACCGGACCAAATACCGGTGGAATGGGTGCCGTTTCTCCCGTTCCGTTTGCCGACAAAGTATTTCTAGATAAAGTCTGTAAGCAAATTGTAGAACCTACTTTAGAGGGGTTAATGCAGCGAAATATTTTGTATAAAGGATTCATTTTTATCGGGCTGATGAATGTTGATGGAGACCCTTACGTTATTGAGTATAACGTGCGAATGGGCGACCCCGAAACCGAAGTGGTTATGCCCCGCTTAGATGCCGATTTACTCGACCTATTCGAGGGTGTTGCCAACGAAACACTGGCCAGCAAATCGTTTGGTATAATGCCTGATACGGCTGTAACCGTTGTTTGCGTTTCGGGCGGATACCCCGATACCTATTCAAAAGGTTTTGCCATAAGCGGTTTAGACAACGTTACCGATTCTATAGTGTTTCATGCTGGAACAAAACAAAACAACAACACCGTTGAAACGGCTGGTGGACGTGTGCTAGCCGTAACATCGCTGGCAGCAAACCTTACCGATTCATTACATAAATCGTATCAAGCTATCGGTAAAATTGAGTACGAAGGAATGTATATGCGAAGAGATATAGGAAAAGACCTTCAATAAAATTATTAATTGTTAATTATCAATTATTAATTATCAGAATGCTACTAGATTTTGCCCGTAAGACATATTTGAGAATAATAGTACTTTTCGGTGCTACAATACTACTGTTATGGCTAAAGCAAATCATACTAGGGCGAGCTTTATCGGTAAACGATAATGAGGTTGCAATGCCTCTTGTCAACTTACTAAATAGCCTTGTGCAAATGCCATTACTACAAGCTATCTATGTAATTGTAGTAACATTAATATCCGCAGCGTTACTTATGGGTATTGTGCTAAAGCACGATATACTGAGAGGACACGACTATCTGGCCGCTTTAATATTTATTCTTTTCACCCTAGCGCTGCCCGACCAGAAACAAGTTTGCGGAGCCCATCTAGCTATTTTTTTCTGCTTACTATCGTTCAACAGCCTACTTTCAATATATAATAGAACGGGTAAATCGGGGAATGTCTATTTGGCCACGCTATTTATTGGTGTTGCAGGCCTATTATATCCGCCTGCGCTTCTCTTCCTGCCCATATTTCTGTTTGGTATAGGACTTCTGAAAGTATTTAACTGGCGTGATTTCCTTCTTGCAATCTTTGGTACAATAACTCCGTTTATTTTTGCGGCGAGCTACTACCATTTATTAGGCAAAGACCTTATGCAACCAATAGATACCATTATTTTCTACCTTACGCCTGGTACGCCGTTTTTTATGAATATGAAAGAGTTCACGCTGCCCGATTTCAATATTGGTTACATATATGTGGGATACATAGCCCTCCTCACTCTGATTTCTACCATTTCAAACGTAAGAGGGATATCATCCAACATCAAAACATCAAGGATACTGGGGATACTAAGACTGGCTATTGGTATTTTATTTATAGCGACCGTTATTTTTCCAGCCATGCAAACCCCATCTATGCTTATATTGATAGGTTTTCCGGCATCTATTCTCATTACCTGCTACCTAGCTGGAATAAGGCGCGTAAAAGCAGCAAACGTACAGCTTATCTTGCTTATTGCTTCGTTTTTACTGCTTCAGTTCTACTTCTAGAAGCCCCCCAACCCCCAAAGGATAAAAGAATTTTGAACCACATAGACACATAGTTTTTTATGCGGGTTTATACCTTTCAGTAATGATAATGTTTGAATAGGCTCATAGCCCCCTTTGGGGGTTGGGGGCTTTCAGTGCCACCGTTATCAATACAGGGTTGTGGTCGGAGTTGGCAAAACCCAGATCAACCGTTTGTACATCTAAACAATAAATATTCGGAGAGCAAAGAAAGAAATCGAGTATGGTTGTTTGCGTTATCCCCTCTTGATATTTGCTATCTAAAAAACGGTTTGATGGTGCTGAGACATCGTATATCCATTGCCAACCCTGCGGCATATAAGTTCTATCAATCGCTAGCGGTTTAAAATGCTCAGTACCCTTACACTCCGGATAATCCGGCGGAGTTTGATTCCAGTCGCCGCCTACTATTATGTGGTTTCCTTTTTCCTCTTCGGCTATTAAGAACGACCTGAGGTTATTCATTTCCTGCTGCCGTTGGTTACCATCATCATATGCCGAATTATGGGTGTTGATTACCACCAGCTCCTTCCCCGAAGACAACGGTAGCCGAAGAGAGACAAAGCAACGCTTGAGGTTAAACACGCGCATAGGCCACGACTCGCTTGACGGATAGCTGTGCCGAACCACCTGATACGGATTATAGCGAGAAAATACAGCCACTCCCGATTCTACCACCCCCATAGGATTAGTTATCGGTACAGGAACCAGCTCTACCTTATAGTTTAAGGCAAAAAAAGCCAAGTGCTGCTTCATCACTAAGGCTGTGACCGACAATTCGTCCAACTTATAGCTGCGGCGAGATTTTACATCAACCTCCTGCAGCAAGCAAAAGTCAACGTCCTGATGCTGTTGTAAGAACGAGGCTATAGCATCCAGGTTTTCTTTAGTTTTTGCTTCAGTTTGGCGCATCCGGTTACCGCCATCCATAAAAAAGTCCATATCGCTATCCAGCCCGGCATAACCTATATTCCAAGTAAGAATTTTCAGCGTATCCAGCGGGTATGGCTGTATCTTGGTATTAGTATGTATTACCTCCTGCTGGGCAGGAGTGTACTCCATGTACGTCATCAATGCAAGAAACAGCGCAAAGATAACCGTTAACAGTACAGCAATGCGCAAAATCCATCTAACAAATCTTCTCATAGTAAAGGCAAAATTATCAAATAATAGCTATCAATGATTATTGTTTAAAGATTTTGTATATCCTAATCGCGAATCATGATACTTGATATGCCCTCAATATTAACTCCACATTAAAATATAAGCAAATAGCTTACCCCTATACCTTTATTCTACTTTTTATTGGCTAAATTTGCGTCCTCGTATTATGAATGAAACTCCAAAAACAGAGCAGAAAGAGCTTAGCAAAGTTCGCTTATCGAAGATAATCCTTCCGGTACTCATCGGTTTAGCCGTTGTGGGTTATTTGTTTTGGGATGAGTTCGACCCTAATACATTTTCTCTTGTAAGCTTTACCTGGAAATCAGTTTTTTGGCTATTTATGGCTCTGCTGTTTATGGTGGGTCGCGATTTTGGGTATATGCTACGTATTCGTATTCTTTCGGAAAAAGAGCTGACTTGGCGACAGGCATTTCGTGTAATTATGCTATGGGAGTTTACCTCGGCAATTACACCTTCTGCTGTAGGGGGTACAAGCGTTGCCATTATATACGTAAATAAAGAAGGGCTAAGCGTGGGTAAAAGTAGCGCAATAGTAATGGCAACATCGTTGCTTGATGAGCTGTACTTCGTAATCATGTTCCCGCTGCTGGTGCTTATAATTGGTCCCTCAACACTCTTTTCGGTCGAAGGTTCTGCGGTAGTTCAAGGTATTGTTATCTCTGCAATTATCGGATATACCATTAAGCTGATTTGGACAATACTACTGTTCTACGGAATGTTTCGTAATCCACAGGGGCTCAACTGGCTTATACAGCAAGTGTTCCGCCTACCTTTCCTGAGAAGATGGAAAGAAGGAGCTGCTAAAGCAGGCCACGATATCATTACCAACTCGAACGAGCTTAAAAGCAAACCGTTCTCTTTTTGGCTAAAAGCATTTGGAGCAACCATCCTGTCTTGGACATCGCGGTACTGGGTAGTTAACGCCATATTCCTTGCATTCTTTGCTGTAGGCGACCACTTCTTGCTGTTCGGTCGTCAGCTTATTATGTGGATAGCCATGCTTATCATGCCTACACCCGGTGGTAGCGGTTTTGCCGAGTGGGCGTTCGGTAAATTCTTAGGGCCGTTTATACCTATAGCAGGCCTAACTATTGTGCTAGCATTTATATGGAGGCTGATAACTTACTACCCCTACCTGATAGCCGGAGCAATAATATTTCCCAAGTGGATTAGCGATAAGTTTGGGAAGAAGAAAGCTGATAATGTGAAAATTTGAAAATATGCTAATGTGCTAATGAAGCACTAGCCATATCTTTTTATATTATCAAATTAGCATATTACCACATTCTCAAATTACCCTATTGATTTTAGGATTGATTGAAAAATCTGTAACCCATCAGTATTTCCCAACTCATCATCGCCTGCGCGTTCGGGGTGGGGCATCATACCATAAACATTTTTCTTTTCGTTGCAGATACCCGCAATGTTTTCAACCGATCCGTTGGGGTTAAACGCTTCCGAAACATTTCCGTCCTCGTCGCAATAGCGAAAGAGAATTTGTCCGTTCTGACGAAGCGCAGATAGCGTTTCCGTATCGGCATAGTAGCGACCTTCGCCATGTGCAATGGGTATTTTCAGCGCTTTGCCTTTATCCAGGTAGGCTGTAACGTAAGTACTGTGGCTATCCGGTACGATGTAGGTGTTTTTGCAGATAAACTTCTGGTTGCCATTGTGCAGTAGCGTACCTGGTAACAGCTTCGACTCGCATAGTATCTGAAAACCGTTACATACGCCAAATACAAAGCCTCCCTTATCGGCAAACTCGATAATCTCACTCATAATAGGCGAAAAACTCGCCAGCGCTCCCGAGCGAAGGTAATCTCCGTATGAGAAGCCTCCCGGAAGGAATACCCCGTCAACATCTCCCAGCTGGTGGTCTTTGTGCCATAAGGCAACAACCTCTTGACCAAGAATGTCTTTTAAAACGTAAATCATATCATGATCGCAGTTCGATCCGGGGAAAATTACAACACCTAGCTTCATATGGATGGGTTTGATAGTTTAATCTACCTGCAAAGATAAATAAAGTTTAAATGGTTTGAAAGGTTTAATAAGTTTAAGGTTTGAGGATTTAAAAGATTTAAAGACTGCTGATGATTTTAAAGGTTAAATCTTTAAAGATTAATAGCTGAACATTAAACCTTGAACTTCTTAAACCTTAAACTTTATTTATCTTTGCAGCCTAATGGCAACCATAAAAGCAAATATAGTAATTAAGAACAAGCGTGCCAGCTTTGACTACGAGCTGATTGAAACGTTTACTGCGGGCATCGTGCTTGTTGGAACGGAAATAAAATCAATTCGATTAGGTAAGGCCAGCTTGGTAGATACTTACTGCTACTTTATAGGCAGCGAGCTATTTGTTCGTGGTATTCATATTGCCGAATACTGGTGGGGAAACTTAAACAACCACGATCCTAAACGTGAGCGCAAGCTACTTTTAAATCGAAAGGAGCTGAATAAGCTGCAACGGCGATCGAAAGAGAAAGGCTTGTCAATCATTCCAACACAACTCTACATTGCAGAGAATGGCTACGCTAAGCTGGATATAGCTTTGGCAAAAGGTAAAAAGTCGTTTGATAAGCGCGAATCCATCAAAGAAAAGGATATGCGCCGCGAAATGGATAGGCGGAGTGAGTAGAGATATTGTATACAGCGATATGCAAAAGACACGAACCACATAGGCACACATAGGTTTTTCTATGTGTCCTATGTGGTTTAAATCGTTCTTCTATTCTGCTTTATACCAACTTATCTTACGAGAGATGTACATAATTATAGCCAGTATAACAAACAGACCTACGCTTCCTATCATTAATGCTCGATCTTCCAATTGGAGAACAACATATAAGAATGTGTATAGACCTATTAGCACTATAGCCAACAACCCTGTCTGCATTACATTTTTAAATATGCTATGCGCATATACAATAATTAACCCGATTGTTGCAACACTTGCGATAAGATAGGCTAATACAAAGCTCAGCTGCTCTGATAGCGATAAAAGTAAGCTGTAGAAAAGTACTAAGGCAATTCCGACTAAAAGATATTGTATTGGATGTATTTTTTTGTGTGTAAGAATTTCTACAAAGAAAAATACTACAAACGTAAGCACAATAAACATTATAGCATACTTTGCCGAGCGCATATTTTGCTGATAATGGTCGGCTGTTTCTACAAGGTTTACGCCAAACGACGAATCGTCGAACGACGCTACGTTATCATTTTTCCACATATCGGGTATGTTGCGGTTAAAGCGAAGTATATTCCATTTTGCCGTAAACGATTTATCATCTATTGATGAATCAGGACTAAAGCTGCCAATAAAGCCCGGAGATGTCCATGCACCGCTAACCTCTACCGTTGTTGTTTTTCCTACGGGAATGAAGCTGATATTGCTGCTACCTTTCAAGTATATTTTGCTGCTAAACGTTATCTTCTCTCCCGATTTCAGCAGCTCGACATCATTAAGAGCAACAACCAGAACTTTACCCAAATTGTTTCTCTCGCCTGTAACATCTGCCATGTAGCGTTTGCCGTTTATGGTAAGCTCTATATTTTCCGTAATACCTTTCAGGTCAGACAAGCCCAGCTTTATATGAGCGTTCTTTAAATCAACAGCTCCGTCTGTTATGGCTTCAAGGTCAATATGACTAAACTCTCCGGAGATATTTATTTCACTCTCATACAAAATGGTTTTATAAATTCCGTAGTACCGTTCTTTGGGAAACAGCTTGGTATCAATCTTCAAAACATCCGGAGTAAAGTTCACCTCATTATGTACCATCCGTTGCTTTTCGTTATAGTCTGCATCCGTTGTTGTGTAAGGAATAGTAAGAATTGGTCCACATAGCGTTTGAGCCTGGCTCCACTTGGTATTAATTTTTGCGATAGCCTCTTCGCTTCGCTCCTTTCTCTCAAAAATCAACCCTTGAATCATAAGGCTGGGAATGAGTAAAAGCAGCGTCAACCCACCGATAATAAGCCCTTTAATGGTTACCGATAGTGCAAAATTTTCTGTTTTAGACGTGTTGTGATTTTCCATGATATTATTGTTTTACAAGTTAAAAAGTACTTTGTATTTCAAAGTTAAAAGACAAAAAAATTATTTAAGCAGCTGCTCCAACGCATCGAGGTGTGCCTTGAACTCTTTCTTACCCAACGCTGTTATCGAATATCGGGTATTCGGTTTACGCCCCACAAACTGTTTGGTTGATTGCACATACTTAGCGCTCTCCAAGGCTTTTAGGTGGCTAGCCAAATTACCGTCTGTCAACTCTAGGAGTTGCTTCATCGTATTAAAGTCAGCCCATTCATTGACGGACAGAATAGACATAATCCCCAAACGAATGCGACTATCAAAAATCTTATTTAAGTTAGCGATTAGATTTGTCATCCCTTTTTGAGATCGTATTTCTTATACATAATAAACCCATAGATAATATGACAAATGCCAAAACCTATAGTCCAGAAAATAATTCCTTTATGTGCAAAAATTGCAGCAAGTAAACCCAGCACTATTTCGATTAGCCCCAAATAGTGCACCTCGCCATAGGTATATCTTGAAACGCTTACCAATGCAAGTCCGTAGAAAATTAAAGTTGAAGAAACCACGATACTAATATCTCCTTTAAAAAGATAAATCAGGGCAAATATTCCTCCCGTTAAGAGTGGTACCGCCAAGCTGTAAATTGTACGGCGAGTAACACTATTAAACAAAGGCTGGTTATTCTTTCGCGCTTTCCTTATTGATAGATAGATACCACATCCTACCGAAATAAAAAGCACGATAAGAGCATCAGCAAGCAGGATCATCATTTCTTGCATTTTGGTATAATCTGTTAAAGACGGATCTCTTAACAAATAAAAGTAAGCAAAAGCAGCCCCCAAAATAGCCGCTACTCCGGCAACTACTCCGGTTAATCCACTTAGAGATAAAAACTTAGATGACTTCTCCATCATCTCACGAATTACCTTTATATCATCAGCCCTATTTTCCATAAATATTTCGTAAAAGTACTTTGTGATGCAAAGTTAATATCTTTTGTTCAACCTCCAAGCCGTCAACCCATTTTATCTAAAAAATATTTTGAAATAAACTAATTTCCAAATATTTACAATCTTTCTAATTTTCAACTTTTATTTTCTATTCCGGTGAAAATAGACTACTTTGCAGCGTGAATGATAAGATACTTGAGAAGCTCACAACGCTTGCAGAATCAGCAAAGTACGACGTATCGTGCGCATCTAGCGGAACAACTCGCAAGAATAAGCCCGGTACGCTAGGTAGTGCCCATGGTTGGGGCATCTGCCACAGCTTTACCGAAGACGGACGTTGTGTATCATTGCTCAAGATTATGCTTACCAACTACTGCATCTACGACTGCGCATACTGCATAAACCGCCGCAGCAACGATATTAAGCGCGCAACCTTTACCGTTGATGAGCTGGTTGAGCTTACCATTGAATTCTACCGCCGAAACTACATTGAAGGATTATTCCTTAGCTCTGGTGTTATCAAAAATCCCGACTATACTATGGAGCGAATGGCACGTGTGGTAAAAGACCTGCGCACCATACATCGCTACAACGGCTATATACACATGAAAAGCATTCCCGGTGCCAGTCAGGAATTAATAAACGAAGCAGGGCTGTATGCCGACCGTATGAGCGTTAACATAGAAATTCCAACCGAGCAAAATCTTAAGCTATTGGCTCCGGAGAAAGATCATATAAGCGTTTTCCAACCCATGCGATTCATTCAGCAAGGCATGCTGCAAAGTGCCGAAGATAGAAAACGCTATCGCCATGCTCCACGTTTTGTTCCTGCCGGACAAAGCACCCAAATGATTGTAGGAGCAACAAGCGAAAACGACCATCAAATACTAACGCTATCATCTGCACTATATAAACGGCCAAGCATGAAGCGGGTTTACTACTCCGGATTCATTCCTGTAAACTCATACGACACTCGTTTACCTGTATTAAAACAGGCGCCATTAGTAAGAGAAAACAGGTTGTATCAAGCCGATTGGTTGATGCGTTTCTACGGTTTTAAAGCCACCGAAATTGTTGACGACTCCTACCCTAACCTTGATTTGGAGATAGACCCTAAGCTGGCGTGGGCTTTGCGACATCCGGAATCGTTTCCGGTTGACTTAAATAAAGCAGACTATGCGCTAATCTTACGTGTACCGGGAATTGGTGTAAAATCGGCTAGGCTGATTGTTTCCTCGAGAAGGTATAGCCGAATAACCACAGGGGTTTTAAAGAAAATGGGTGTTGTACTGAAAAAAGCGCAATACTTTATTACTTGTAACGAACTGCCCATACACACCATAAACGAAGTAAAACCCGAGTATGTACGAAAAATACTCACTCAGAAAAAAGGCAAAAAAGAAACAGACTCTAATCAGCTGATGCTGATGTTTCCCGACCAGGAGGTCGCATCATGATTGTTTTTCGGTATGATAAAACGCTAGAAGGACTGTTAACTGCCATATTTGATACCTACTACCAGAAAATATTTCCCGATAAGCTGCTGACAGAAAACGAACCTGAACCAATGTTTACAGCCCAGCTGCAAACGATTGTTTCGGATAAAGAAAAATCAGAGAGGGTATGGAAAGCGCTGGAAAAAAAGATTGAAAAAAACTTGTGCAACATGCTTCTCCATGTATGGATGTCGGAAGAGGCTGGCAGCGATGAACTGCTATTTAGGTACATCTGTAAAATATTCGACAACCCTGCCTCCTATGCAGCAAACTTTGCAGATATTGATGTGATAGAAGTCAGTCAGCTAGCGAAAAAAGTTGGTCGAGAAGCCGAGCATCTCAGGCAGTTCGTCCGCTTTCAGAAAGCATCAGATGGAACTTACTTTGCACCTGTTGCCCCCAAATATAATGCTTTACCCTTTTCTATTGACTTTTTCAAAGACCGTTTTTCCGACCAAAAATGGTTGATATACGATACCAAACGCCATTACGGCTTTTACTACGACTTAAAAGAAGCAAAGGAAGTAACACTGCAAGATGACGATCACCTGTTAAGCGGTAAGCTGAACGATGCACTAATGGCCGAAGACGAGAAGCTCTTCCAACAGCTATGGAAAAACTATTTGCAAAAGCTCACGATTAAAGAACGCCTGAACCTTAAGCTACAACGGCAACACATGCCTGTAAGATTTTGGAAATACTTGACAGAAAAACAGTAGAAAAGAATGCATTACAATACACGTATCAAGTATCACAATATGAGATATGCGATGAAGAAAAGAGGCAACCCAACTAGATTGCCTCTTCTGCTATAATACTATTTATTCGCCTATTCTTTAGTCTCGTCAACAAATGTACGAGAGGCTAAATCTTTATCAATAGAATATAATCCGTATCCATTATCGCCAACCAATTTCAACGAATCGATAATTCCTTTTGCGTTTGCTTCTTCTTCAACCTGCTCGTTGATGAACCACTGAAGCATGCTTTTTGTTGCATGATCTTTTTCCTCTGTAGCAACTTCAACCAGCTTATTTATCATTGCTGTTACTTTTTGCTCATGGCCCAACGATGCTTCAAAAACAGCCACCGGAGAATCCCAGCTTGTAGCCACCGCCTTAATAGGTTCTAGAGTAACCTTACCGTCGCGCTCCAAAACGTAATTATATATTTTCATTGCATGCGTAACCTCTTCTTTAGCCTGCACATGCATCCAATTCGCAAAACCGGGTAGCCCTTCTGCTGTAAAGTATGCAGACATTGATAAATAGAGGTAAGCAGCCCAAAACTCCTCGTTAATTTGCGTATTTAACGCACTTTCCATTTTTTTCGTAAGCATAGCACAAATATTTAAAGTTTATTCTGTAAAGATATACTAAAATGTATGAGATTACATTCAAAAACGATAGATAAATTCTAAGAGATTATAGAAAATCTAAATCCAACTCCTTACGCAGCTCTTGTATTGCAGGGTTTTTCTCACAGAGATGCTTCAGCTTATCTTCGTTTTTATAGAGCGACGGACCTTTCACATGCCCCTCATTATCCACTCTTACATCTAAGCTGATATTTCCATTGTGAAGGCTTTGACGTAAAAATTTCAGCAGATCGGACATTATTTTTTGCTCAACAGATTCTTTCTGAGCTTGGTTTGATACAAGAAATACAACCGTTGTTTCATCTTCCAGCAGAGGTGTTGTTACCATCATCGCATTAGCAAAACGGGGGCGGCTCTTTCTGTTTTCTTCCGCAAACTCAAGCCATTTTTCTTGTAGCTGATCGAATGTAAATTTGCCACTCTCCACCTCTTCCTCAACTTTTATTTCTTCTGTCTGAGGTTTTAGTAATTCGGGAGATATCTCATTTATTCCGCCAATAGAAATGCTCTGAGGTTTTGACTGAATAGTAGTAGTATCCTCTTTCTTTACTGTATCAATGTTTTGAGATAATTTTGATTTTGCTGCTGACGAAACAGTGTAACTCGCCTTAGGCTCTGATACAGCAGATGTTTCTTTCTCTTCTAAAGCCTTTGGTGCTACTACGTCTTTCTGCATGTGTTCGAAGTGTCCCATCAGCTGAGACAGCTTTACTAAACACAGCTCGACATGCAAGCGTGTGCTCGAGCTTGCTTTATAGCCAACATCGCAAGAATTGGCTATAGCCAGAGCATCAAACAAAAACTTAACCGAGCTGCGTGCGGATTGCTCTTTATAACGACTGGCAATAGAATCGCCAACCTCAAGCAGCTTGATAGTTCCTTCGTCTTTACACACCAACAAATCGCGGAAATGGCTGCTCAACCCTAAAACAAAATGTTGAGCTTCGAAACCCTTCGAAAGAACTTCGTCAAATATTGTTAGAGCCAACGCATAATCGCCCGAGATAAAAGCATCGGTCAGCTTAAAATAGTAATCGTAATCAAGAACGTTGAGGTTTTCAATAACTTTAGCATAGGTAACCTCGTTACCGCAAAAGGCGACAACCTGATCGAAAATAGAAAGGGCATCGCGCATTGCTCCGTCTGCTTTCTGCGCTATAATTGTCAACGCTTCTCGCTCACAGCTAACGCCCTCATTCTTGGCTATTCCCTCAAGATAGCTGACCATATCCTCAACCCTAATCCGGTTGAAGTCGAATATCTGACAACGAGATAGAATGGTTGGAAGTATCTTATGCTTCTCTGTGGTAGCAAGAATAAATATGGCATGCGCCGGTGGCTCTTCCAGCGTTTTAAGAAATGCGTTAAACGCAGCAGACGACAGCATGTGTACCTCGTCTATAATATACAGGCTATACTTACCAATCTGCGGAGGAATACGCACCTGCTCTATCAGTGTACGAATATCTTCTACCGAGTTATTTGATGCAGCATCAAGCTCGTGAATTGAATATGATCGTCCTTCGGCAAAAGACTGGCACGACTCGCATGTTCCACATGCCTCCATATCCGCCGTAGGATTTAAACAGTTGATGGTTTTTGCAAAAATACGCGCGCAAGTGGTCTTACCCACTCCGCGAGGCCCGCAAAAAAGATAAGCATGCGCCAAATGCTGCCGCTGAATAGCATTTTTTAATGTGGCTGCAATAGATGGCTGTCCAACAACCGATGCAAAGGTTACCGGCCTGTATTTTCGGGCCGAAACAATATACTGTTCCATAATGCAAATATATCGATTCTTGACAAAGAAATGAAAATATTAACTATCTTTGTCTACTAGAGCAATTAAAAATCTTAACACTATTATTGTTTTGTTTGTTTATCGCACAGAAACAATAACGACAGAATATAACTAACACCTAAATGTTAATGCAAATGGTGGTTGACAAGCATCTTAAGGAATTAGCGCTGGCTAACAGACGTGTTATCATTCCCGATTTGGGAGCTTTTCTTTCTAAAGAAGGCGATGGTGATGAAAAGAACCTTATCTTTTCGTCGTTCTTAAAATACAACGATGGCTTTCTGGAAAAGCAGCTAGCTGAAAAAGAAAAGATATCTCAAACTCAGGCTGCCGAAGAAATAAAAAAGTTTGTAGAAGAGGTAACAAAGGCTCTTCGTGCTAGGCTAAATTACGTTATAGATGGCTTCGGTTTCTTTCACATGGATGAAAGAGGAAGCATTGCATTCTCTCCTCAAGGTACAGAGGTTGTAAGTAAACCTGTTGAAGAAAAGCCTATAGCTGTTGCTCCGGTAGCAGCTACTACAACGGTTTCTGCTCCTAAAGAAACAGCAACCAGAAAACCGGAAGTTGTCACAACAACCGTAGCAGCTGTTCCACCAAAAGTTGAGCAACCAAAAACAGAACAACCAAAGGTTGAACAGCCAAAAGTTGAGCAAACTCCTGTTAAGCCTTTAATACCACAGCAAACAACACCTGTTACTCCACCGCCGAGTAAACCGGTGCCGCCACAGCAAACAACGCCTCCGGCTAAGCAACAGCCACAAAAGAAATCAAATAATAACGGTCTATTAATTACTATATTAGTACTTCTGTTAGTTATTATAGTTTTATTGATGCTTTACTTCATGGTGCCATCAATAAAAGAGAAGGTAAACTCAATGTTTGGCATTGGCTCAACCACAACCGAGCAAGTTGTTAC
Organism: Bacteroidales bacterium; assembly: GCA_031550925.1. Taxonomy (GTDB): domain Bacteria; phylum Bacteroidota; class Bacteroidia; order Bacteroidales; family UBA932; genus JAIRNF01. Next base: position 26,267 of record JAVBOE010000080.1, read on the forward strand.
GCCACCGGTGGTACAGCCTGTTGATACAATCCCTGCAGTTGATACGACTAAAGTGATAGAACAACCGATAAAAGAAGACACAACGCCTAAAGCTGTTTCGACATATGGAAGCAACTACTACGTAATTGTAGGTACATTTCAAGAAAAATCTAATGCCGATAAGATGTACAAACGCTGCATTGCCGACGGATATGACGCCGAGCTACGACCAAAAATGGGGCCGCTCTATCCGGTGGCGATATTCAACTCGCCCAGCAAGGCAGAGTGTACTAAAGTAATGAGAGAAGCCCAAAGTAAGTATGGCGATGCCTGGATATTCAAATCAAGAAGATACTAGCAGTACAAACGAAAAAATACTGCGACACCGAGAATTGGGAACCCTTTTGCTAAAAAAAAGCAAGAGGGTTCGTCGATTAAGTATTGCTATAACTCCAGACAAAGGTGTGGTGGTTACTATGCCTTACTATGTATCGTATGCCGAAGCTGAAGCGTTTATTTATGAGAAAAAAGATTGGATAAAAAAGAACAAAGCTCAGGTAGAACAAAAGAAAACCGTTTTCAACGACTATACAGAGTTCACAACCCGTTTCCGTGAGCTAAAGCTGATTCCCGAGGATAGAACCAACGTGCATCTTAAAGTTACAGACGGATTTATGGAGGTGCACTATCCTAAAAACGTTCCTCTAACTCATTCGGCGGTACAAGAAGTTATTCGCAGCTGCGTAGAGCATACTTGGAAGATAGAAGCCCATGAGCTACTGCCTACCCGCGTTAGAGAGCTGGCTGCCAAATGGGGGTTTACCTATAAACAGCTAAAAATAAAAGCCACCCGTTCGAGCTGGGGCAGCTGCACATATGATAATATTATCAGCCTTAGCCTGCACCTTATGCGTATGCCCGATGAACTGGTTGACTATGTTATTCTACACGAGCTCTGCCATACTATACATAAGAACCATGGTCCGCAGTTTTGGCAGCTGCTAAACTCCGTTACCGGAGGTAAGTCTCGCAAGCTGTCTAAGCTTAACCAGCAGTATTACCCCAGCGTAATCTAGCTAAAATCGCTTAATATATTATAGTATCACTCTATTCTC
>JAVBOE010000094.1:0-10971 GCA_031550925.1 Bacteroidales bacterium
TTGCCCCTCCCATCCCCTAAAGGGGAAGTCCCTTGTCGTCGATTATTCCCCTTTAGGGGTTGGGCAGGTATAGGCAGCCTCGCATATTACATATCGCTGTACGCTGTACAATTTTTTCATTACTACATTTGCATATTACTATATTACCACATTACCATAACTTTTCTACTTTTGTACTTCAACATAACTACAATGAGTGAACTTGATAAACGAATAGTTACTTTTATACATGAGCACCATGTGCTAACATTAGCAACGTGTTTTGAGGATGAAGCATACTGCTCTAACATGTTCTACGTTTATCTGGAGGAAGAAAAATGCTTCGTATTTACGTCGGATAGAGAAACTAGGCATATTTCGGATATATCGCATAACCTTTTTGTTGCCGGATCTGTAGTTTTAGAAACAGAAACAATTGGTAAGATACAAGGTTTACAGTTTCAGGGAATGGCTTTCGAGGCAACAGGTGATTTTAAGAAAAAAGCCAAGAAAGCATATCTTAAACGTTTTCCTTATGCAATATTGGCTTCAACGCCTTTGTGGGCGGTAGAAATTACGTTTGCAAAGTTTACCAATAATGTGCTAGGATTCGGTAAGAAGCTGATTTGGAAGAAAGACCTGTTAAGCAATTAGTGTGAAAATGCAGCAAATAAAATATTGCATAGTCGTTGCCGGAGGTAGCGGCATACGTATGGGCAGCGAAGTACCTAAGCAGTTTATTGAGCTGAACGGTAAACCTGTACTTATGCATACGCTGGAAAAGTTTTACCGATTCGATACAAATATACAGCTGATAGTTGCTTTACCTATAGACCAACAAGAGTTTTGGAAAAGTCTATGCAGTAAGTACGGCTTCGTTATTCCGCATAAAGTTGTTAACGGAGGTATTACCCGTTTTCATTCGGTAAAGAATGCTTTGGCCGAAGTCGGAAATGAAGGATTGGTAGCAGTGCATGATGGGGTACGTCCGTTGGTTAGCTTGGCTACGATAAAACGCTGCTATGATGCGGCGAAGCAACATGGTGCTGCTATTCCGGTTATTCCGCTTAGCGATTCTGTAAGAGAAGTAATAGGAGAAACAAGTAGGGCAATAGATAGGTCTAAGCTGAGGTTAGTACAAACGCCACAAGTTTTTCAGGTTGATTTACTTCAAAAAGCATATCAAGCCGCATACCGTCCCGAATTTACAGATGACGCTTCAGTCGTAGAGTATATGGGCAGGACAATAGTAATGGTTGAAGGGAATACAGAAAATATAAAGCTGACTTATCCCTCAGATATAGCAATAGCAAAAACACTATTACCATAACGAATAACAATAGTATTTTTGCTATTATATAAGGCTATTGCTAGCTGTTTCTTGAGGCTATTCTTCGTCGTCTTGCGAAGATTTTTTACCTCTCTTTACTTTCGAAAACGATTTATCCTTAACATATACTTGGCGTTCGAATGCTTGGTCGAGAGAAATCATCGATTCAGTACGAACAATACCCGGTATGTTTTGTAGCGTATCGATTAGTATTTCCATCAAATGATCATTATCACGGCAGTATAGCTTAATCATAAGAGAAAATTTCCCTGTGATGAAATGACATTCAACAACCTCGGGAACCTGCTTTAAGGCTTCAATTACCGGATTGTAAAGGTTTGTTTGAGCAAGTTCGATACCTACAAACGTACAAATATCGTAACCTAGGGCTTTTGGTTTAACAATTAGCTGGGAGCCGACAATGATACCGGCGTCCTCCATTTTCTTAACACGCTGATGAATGGCTGCTCCTGAAACCCCACATTCGCGGGCAATTTCGAGGAAAGGCATTCTAGCGTTTTTTACTAGGCTGGAAAGAATTTTTTGGTCGATACTATCCACTTTAAATTTGGCTGGCATAGGCAGTGATTTTAGGTTTGCAATGCTATAAATACCACTTTTTCATAATTGTAAGTTACAAATATAATATTTATTGGCTGTGAAACTAACAAATCTGTAGGATATTTTTTTGTAAGAACAAAAAAATTGCTACTTTCGCACTCCAAAGTTCTTATATTTTATTGCCCGGATGGCGGAATTGGTAGACGCGCTGGTCTCAAACACCAGTGAGGTTAAACTCGTGCCGGTTCGATCCCGGCTCCGGGTACAGAAGCGGAAACATCATAAAAAATGGTGTCTCCGCTTTTTTATTCCCTTAAAAACCACCTCCTTTGGGGGACAATATGTTTTAGCGTTAATCAAGAATTTCTATCATAATGGGTGTAATTATAGCAAATGCTATGATGGCACACGATAGAATAAAAGCAACCAGCGTTAGTATTCCCATACTGTTTACCAATTTCTTGTTAGGTCGTTTTCTGCGGACAACTAAACCACATACGCCGGTTGTCCATAAAAATAACCCGACAGTAAGAGGAATGAGACCGTAGGCACGTATTACTTTATCAAAGAGCATTGCAATGCCCGGTATGAAAAGTGTTAAACCAACACAGATGCATACAATGGCAAATCCTATTCTGATAGGCGGTTTGCTTTGGTTACGTATTCTTTTGCACTCAAGAACTCTCTCGTCTTCTGCCGGAATGTTATCCTTGTTTTGTCTTAACGAGAATGCCAGAACAATAAACGATATAGGTATTACTATTGAGGGAAGTGCAAAAATAATATCGTATGTATTAGCGCTACTTCCAAACGCTGTTGTTATCCAAATAGGAAAAACTATAATTTGGTAAATAAGCTTTAATATCCATAAGAAGCCGGCTATGAGTAGCAATAAGCTGGCGATTTTGCTATCGATAATAGGTTTACTATTAACTCTCAGCATTGATAGACCAAGAATCACTAGCGCAATGGGTACGGCTACATACAGTATTTCTAAAATTGCGTTAATGTCAAACATTAACATTCCGGTAATGATAACTGATGCTTCAACAAAAGGTTTGATATGCGAGTAATATAAACAGATGGCGCCCACAATAATCAGAAAAATGGCTGCAAATTGCTTCTTGCTGTTTTTGCATGATAGCGAAATACCAAGAATGAGTAGCGCAATAGGTATTAGATAGTGATAGCTCTTAAGAATTACTGTTAACATGCTTGTCGCAAAAATACGATGCATTTCCAAATAACCGTAAAGACCATGGTTGCAGATTATGATTATATCGAAAACAATAGTTGTTGCAAGCCAAATTGAAGCTGCGAGTATCAGCGCGACTGCGGCACTTTTTGTTTTATCTTTCTCTCTCGTGCTCTCTTCCTTAGGGTTTACGCCAAACCTATTTACACCCGGCTTGCTATCAAGTAGCATAAGAACAAAAAGCCATATTGATATGATGCTTATTAAAAGCCACCATGCGCTGCGGCCTGTATCATGCAACCTCCTTACAACAACGGCTAAGTTTGGTATTAAAATGGCAAACGAATACATAACGGTTATTAGTCCGTATGGAGATTGTCCATTGGTTATTGATATAAGAAGAAAATCAAGAAGTCCTATAACAATAAGAGCAAAGAAGTTGAATAGCATATACATCCAATACTCTTTTCTTCTTGCGCGACCGGTAAAGTCGGCATACTGTTTAAATACTTTTAGGTACCAGTTCATAGTAATACAGTTTAAGGGATTAGGCTCTATGTTTATTTACTTACAAAGGGCTACAACATTAACACTCATCACAGCGAACCGATGAGATGGTAAGTATATTTGCTTTGATTGAAACAAAAAGGCTAGTACAATAGTAAGAAAATGAGCATAGCAAATCAAAGGTAAAAAATAGGGGTTTTGCCTCCGATTATTTTACCACAAGCAGCTGCTAAGTGCTGAATTCTATCAATCAAACTCAGATTTTAGAGGTAGGCGCAGAAAGGCTGTTTTTATTATCAATAAAAATTTTAAAGTCTTTGAGTCATTAAGTCTTGTAGTCTATATAATTACTCGTCTAAGCTGATAATGCCTTTTTTTAGAGCTACAACAACAATTTGGATAACTGTCTTTACTTTCAGCTTTTCTTTTATACGCTCTTTGTGAGACTCTACGGTATTAACCTCTATATCCAAAAAGGTGGCAATTTCTTTTGTAGAGTACCCTTGCGCCAGATGGTTGATTACTTCAATTTCTCGGTCTGTTAAGTCGAAGATTTTGTTTTTTGAGATGTTGTTTTCCGAACCAAAAGTATCTATTAGCGTAGAGAGAGGAATGGTATCTCCAAAATACACTCCTTTTCCTTCTTTGGCAGAGTTAATGGCATGTATTAGTTCGTCGGGATTCATATCTTTTGCTAAATAGGCAGAAGCCCCAGCCCTTAGTGCACCTACAAGGTATTTAATCCCTTTGTGATGGCTCAGAAATATGATTTTTAGCTGGGGGTAGTTTTTTTTAATGGCATGGGCAAACTCTATACCATCTATATCTTTTTCCAAGCTGATATCGAGTATCGCAACATCCGCTTTTGCTTCTTTTAGAAGAGTAGCTGCTTCTTTAATATTATTAGCCTCGCCTACTACCTTAATGTTAGTATAGGGTTTAAGTATTAGCTTTAAACCTTCTAAATGTATTTGAGAGTCGTCTACAATAACCAGCTTAATTGGTTCCATCATTTTCTGTATATTTCTTAAGGGTAAAGGTAAATATACTTCCCTTATTAATTTCGCTTTCAACCCAAATTTTTCCGTTATGCATGTGTACAAATTCTTGAACAATAATTAAACCTAAACCTGTACCTTTTTCGTTATCTGTTCCTTTTGTTTGTATTTTAGAGCTGAGAGAGAATATTCGTTTCAAATTTTCTTCGCTTATGCCAACTCCTTGGTCTGCGACCGATACTTCTATTTCACCATTATTTTCTTTTGCAGAAATGGTAATCTCCGAGCTTGAAAAAGAATAGTGTATAGCATTGCTAATCAGATTTCGGAGAATGGTTGAAAATAAGTTATCGTCTGCCCAAACGTATATTTCCGAAGCAACTTTTACTACTAGTCGGATATTTTTCTTTTGGGCTTCTATTTGTAAAAACTCAATGTTAGAATCAACCAATGAAGCCAAACTTGTTTTCTTTAGGTTTGGTTTTAGCATATTCATTTGAGAGACCACCCATGTAAGCAGATTCTCAACAAATGCGCCGGTTTGCTGGGTTGTTTTATGAATGATGCTGATAATATTATACTTTTCTTTATCAGTTAGATTATCATACTGTTCAAACAAAGAACGAGCGGTAAGATTCAGCGCTTTTAATGGATTTCGTAGGTCGTGAGAGATGATACTGAAGAATTTATTCTTCGAGTCGTTCATTGCTCTCAGCTCTTTCTCCGATTCTATGAGCTTTTGATTGGTTTCTTTTAGCTCAGAGGTGCGTTTTTCAACAATGCTCTCAAGCCTTACATTCTCTAACCTCAGCTGCCTTTCTCTTATACGGATTGTCGCATAAATTATTCCGCCAATAAATAAAATCAGCAGCGATATAAACCACCATTGGTAGTACCAAGGTGTGGCAATATGTATATTCAGGCTTTTCTGTACTCCCACCCACTCGCCAAAACAGTTCGAGACTTCAACAATAAATGTATGATTTCCATAGGGAATGCTATTGTATTTTGCTGTTAAGATGGGCGCTTTAGTATATATCCATCCATCATCAACGCCATCCATCATATACCTGTAGCTTATCAGGTTGGTGTACTCATAATCGGTAGAGCAAAAGCTGATGGAGAAAGCATTTTCTCTATGACTTAAGTCTAGCGTCTCTAGCCCGTTTAGGTCGAAGTAGCGAATAGAATCTCTAACTATTAGGTTGGATAAAACAATGGGACGAGGTTCAAAGCTGTTATTCGTGAGCCTTTCAGGGTTGAATATGTTGAAACCTAAATCTCCACCAAAGGCCAAATATCCGTTGTTTAGCTTACATCCGGCAAGGCTGAATTCATTACCTTGTAATCCCGGAAAGTTTTGATATACTCGAGTAATACTTCCAAGAGAATCAAGGCACAGCAACCCATTGTGTGTGCTTAGCCATAGGTTATCGGCATTGTCTTCTTGCATATTATAGGTTTGATAACCGCTAAGCTCGGTAATGCGGATAAAGTTGTCTTTGGTTGGATTATACTTGTTTAGCCCCTTGCGGGTACCTACCCAAATATTAGACCTACTGTCTTGAAAGAAAAAAAGTATATAGTTGTCTGATATACTATTTTCGTTCCAGCTTTGATGGCTATAGTGCTTAAACCTATCTGTTTTAGGATTAAGTACGCTTATACCTTCTTGGGTGCTGCCTACCCATATATTTCCCAGCTTATCCTGCATAAGACGATGTTGCAACCTCGAGGCTATTGCTTTATCGCCAGGGACAGTTAGGTCTATAAATTTTGTGCTATTATGTTCTAATAAACAGGTCCCTTTTGTAGTAGAAACCCATAGGTTTAAGTCTCCATCTTCGCAAACATTAAAAACGCTATTATCCAGTATCGAGAACTGGTCTGAAGGGTCGTAGTTAAATACGGTTATTTCATTGTTCTTTGAGCTTAACTTGACCAATCCATCGTTGGTGCAAATCCATATAATGCCATTGCTACCAATGTATATACTTGAAATATCATTTCCGGGGATACCATTTGCTTCGGGGTATGAAAAAGGATATTCTTTTACTATTTTTTGGTTTTTAAGTTTAATCAATCCTATAGAACAGCCTACATAAACATGCTGGTCATATTCTGCTATTGACGATACATTAATAAGGTTCAGCTCGCTAAAATACAGCTTGTTTTCTGTTGTGTTGTAAAAGTAGATTCCATTTTTTGTACCAATCCATAGCAATCCGTTGCTGTCTTCATATAGTGATGTAATGGATTCGCTACCAACAGTGTCAATGGTTTCAACCTTATTCGTATTTACATCAATTCGTTTAAGTACATTTTTCTTCGATTCCCATATATGTTGATGATCCTTACTCTCGGTTAATATAATAGGATGTACTGTTTGAGTTTCGTTATATATAACCTTAAACTTATCATCATCTAGCGTATGTTTCATGATATATTCATGTGAGGCAATCCATGTTACATTATTTTGATGAACGAAATCAAGATAAATGGCTCCTAGCGGGATATTCGATAATCTAACATCGCTATACTTAAAGTATTCTTCAAGAAGTTCTTTATTAGGATAACCGGCGGGTAGAGTTTGGCTGTATTTGGTATAAGATTTAGCTTTAAAATCGTAGTAGCCATAGTAGCCGCCATCTGCTAAAATCATACGATGCCGAGTTGGATCATACGCGAATTGAAACAGATTACCTTTGTAAATATTGTTTAATCGGATGTAATGTTTCGGGAGAAACTCTCCTTTTCTTCGATCAAAAATATTTAGGCCTGTGGTTTCCCATGTAGTCACCCAAAGGGTACCATTGCTATCTTCTAAAAAATCGGTGTACCAATTTCCGCCAAAAGGATTGCCCAGAGATTGCGGAAAATGAATATTGCTGGGTGCGCCCCACATTGCATGACGTTTAAATACGCCCTTCTTTTTATCATATATGTTAAACCCTACATGCGACCATAACCCTACATATATTTTGCCCTCTTTATCTTGATACAATGCAGAAGCTATATTTTCGTTTAGACGGGCAAATTGTAATGGTGCCTGCTGAAAATGCTGGTAGCTCTGAAAGATATAGTCGATGTTTCTTTTTGAATCATCGCTTTCGGTACCTATAAGATCATGTTTATAGTACTGTTTTAGTACGTCTTTTTCTCTTTCAAAGGTTTGCCTGTCAATGTTCTTAGTTAGTAGGTCATATTTTAAGTTGCCGAATTTTTCGTTGTCCAAAGAAAATGTATCTACACCACTATCGGTAGTGGCTACCCACATTAACCCATCGTTGTCTTGCATTAAACGGGTTATGGCATTTGATGTCATTCCGTAATCCAGCTTGTTTATTTGCTTGTAATACCTGAAAATGTTAAGGTTTTCGGAGTATATGCTAACCCCCTTATCTGTACCTACCCATATGCAGCCGTTTCTGTCTTTATAGAGGCAGAATACTTCGTTAGAGGCGAGCGATTGTGGATTCAACGAATTGTGAGCTAACCGTGTTATTTTTTTACGTTTCAGGTCAACTTGGGCAATTCCTCCTTTCCCCCCAAACCATAGAATATTGTTATTATCGCATATTGCCGATTTTTCAGAAATACCGGTGCGAGTGACGAGTTCGCCGCTATCTGTTTCGGGATTATAACGTTCAAATTCGTTGTCATACGTTCCAAAAAATATTTTGCCATCTAACGTTTCTACACAGCAAGAAGCATAGCTAGGTATGTGGTATAATGCTTTAATCTTTTTTGAAGGAACTTTACATGAACCCGTTCCTCGTCCGGCTATCCACAGGTTACCTTTCGAGTCTTCGAATATATGGTGGTAGTAATAATCCCCTTCAAACTGTCCCGTTAGACGGTGTTGATGCTCCCATACTTCCGATTTTATATCAAGCTTACCCAAGAATCCGCCATCTTCTTCAACCCACAAGTAACCGTCTTTATCGGCATATAAGGCTTTAATATGGCTATTTTTTAAGCCATTACTGTTCTTTCTATCGGTAAAATATTGAACAAATCGGTTATTCAGACGGTCATACCGGTTCAATCCGTTTTGTGTTCCAATCCATAGGTTGCCGTAGGCATCTTCTGCCAACGATGTTACAAAGTTATCGGATAAGCAATGCGCATCGTCTTTTGACGTTTGATATACGGTAAAAGAATATCCATCGTAGCGGGTAAGGCCGTTGCTTGTTGCAAACCACATAATACCATACCTATCTTGAATGATATTCAGAACAAGGTTGGAGCTTAGCCCATCGTTTACATTAATATTCTTGAAAGATGTATAATAATCCTGCTTGCGGTCGAACTCTTCTCTTGAGTAACCGGCAACGGCAAAAAGCAGCAGTATTACAGAGGTTAGTATATATTTTGATACTAAACAGTATCTCATTGTTAAGGTCTAAGGTGTACTACAAATATATAAAATTTTCATATACAGATATTGGTATGTAAATACCTTAATTAACTCTTATGCTTAAGCGTGATAATATTTTGACGGATAGCTGCGTATTATGATTTTGGTTTAACTCTTGGTCTAACCTTGAGCCAAAAACCAGTGTGTTTTAACAATACATAAGTTACAAATTGAATGAGGGAACAAAGTAAAGAAAAAGATTATACAATGGAATTGACTTTAGAACAGCTGTATTTTTATCAGTCCGAACATTTTTATACATTTGTACAACGTATTGCGAGAATAGCTCAGTTGGTAGAGCATCAGCTTCCCAAGCTGAGGGTCGCGAGTTCGAACCTCGTTTCTCGCTCAGTTAGAAAACAAACAAGAATATGTAAAACCAAGCCTTTTCAGCCGAAAGGGCTTTTTAGTAATGAAACAATCAAGAAAACGTAAGCTATACAGTACACAGCAGCATACAAAAGGTGGGAATACATAAAGTAAGAATATGTAATTAGAAAAAATATGAGTAAAAATGTTTTGATAATATCTGCAAGTCCTCGTAGAAAAGGCAATTCAGACCTTTTGTGCGATCAATTTATGCAAGGTGCACAAGAGGCGGGGTATAAGGTTGAAAAGATTTTCATGCGAGAAAAAAAGGTAAACTTTTGTTATGGCTGCGGTGCCTGCGCTGATACAGGTAAGTGTGTACAAAAGGATGATATGGCAGAGGTTCTTGATAAAATGGTAGAAGCTGAAGTGCTGGTTTTTGCAACTCCTGTTTACTTCTACTCTATAGATGGACAGCTGAAAACCTTGATAGATCGTACAGTTTCTCGTTATCGCGAGCTAAAAGGTAAGGCGTACTTTATAGCAACGTTAGCCGATAAAGGGAAAAAATCTGTAGAGGGAACAGTTACTGCTTTCAGAGGCTTTCTCAGCTGCCTTGATAATGTTGAAGAGGCAGGTATGATAATTGGTTTCGGAGCGTGGAATGTAGGAGATATACTAAAAAATCCGGCTATGAAGCAAGCCTACGAGTCGGGAAAAAATATATAAAATGAGTAAGCCATTCAAGAAATATGTAGCATTAGGCGATAGCATTACGTGGGGATTCACGCCGCGTAATGTTGAGGGGACAAGCACTCAGCTGGAGTCGTATGCTAGACTGACAGCAGATAATATTGCCGAAGAATTTGTTAATGCAGGCATAAATGGCAGTACGTTGGCTGCTTTGGCTGTTGGTACCGAAGAGCGCAGCCCTATGGTATATCGTGTGGACGAGCTACCTATAGATGCCGATTTAGTAACGGTAATGGGTGGTACAAACGACTACAGGCAAAGCATACCATTAGGTACTATTTACGATACTACAGAAACAACTTTCTATGGTGCTTTAAAAATACTGTGTGAGAAGCTGGTGCTGAGATATCATACCGCAAGAGCCAACACCAGTATAGTACCCGCAACAGTAGTACTGTTTACGCCTCTTAAATTCTTAACGGGTAGCCATTGGGTTTACGATTCTGTACTTCAAGGATGGGTAAATGCGGTAAAAGAAGTTGGGGCATACTATAGCTTACCGGTTTTAGATTTACATAATACGAGTATGGCTAATCCGCACGTGGGCAGAACGCTTCAAGGTACAGATCCCACCTCGCCGGATATCTATAATCCGTTGATACCGGATGGCGTGCATCCATCGGCATTGTGCCATAGAATGATTGCCAAAATTACAACTGGATATTTGAGAAAAATGCATTAAGCATCTAGATATAAGATATACGAACAACTTTAAACTTTGCATCATGTTAAGCAAAAAGAGCTATGCAAACGGACAGAAGATATATGAGCTAGACGGAGATACGCTAACTTTTTTCTTTAAAACCGGTAAGGTAAAAGCCAAAGGGCTTTACATTAACGAAAAGATGGAAGGCGAATGGATATTTTATAGAGAAACCGGACAGCTATGGAACATAGGGAATTTTAAGGACGGCGAGAC
>JAVBOE010000008.1:0-17954 GCA_031550925.1 Bacteroidales bacterium
CATGACCCTCTTGCAAGAATTATGAATGGTGGAATATCGGGTAATGCAGGTGTATTCTCTAATGCAGAAGATCTTTGCATTTTAGCAGCAGCTTTACTAAACGATGGTGAGCTGAACGGAGCACGTATATTGAGCCCTCAAACAGTTTTAGCTATGAGAACCATTCCTAAAGGCTACGAAAAATTTGGTCGCACTTTAGGTTGGGATGCCAACTCTTCTTACTCTTCAAATACCGGCGACTTATTTAGTAATAGTACATACGGTCATACCGGCTATACCGGAACATCAATAATTATAGACCCCGAAACTGATACATCTGTTATTCTGCTTGCGCACCGTGTACACCCCGAAGATAAAGGTGGCGTTGTTCGTTTAAGAGCATTGGTGGCAAATATTGTAGCAGGAGCAATTATTAATGAATAAAAAGCCCATCCCAACCCTCCCAAAGGGAGGGAGTATTCCCTCTCCCCTTTGGGGGAGGGTTAGGGAGGGGGCTTTATAACTTTTAACTACTATGGCAAAACTATCACGCCGCAACTTTTTAAAGATTTCGGCACTTTCGGGAGCAGGAGTTATAATTGGCTGTAAAAGCAGCGGCAGCAGTAATATTTCAGCATCATCTCGTTTCGACACCATCGTTAAGAACGGCTTAGTATATGATGGAAATGGTGGTGCTCCCATTAAAGCAGATATAGGTATTAAAGGCGGAAAAATCACAGCTCTTGGCGATCTTGGCGACTCGGCATATCAGCTGGTAGATGCCGAAGGCATGGCTGTTTCGCCCGGATTTGTAGATATTCATACACATACCGATACTAAGCTGCTGGTATGTCCACAGGGTGATAGCCGCATTTATCAGGGAATTACAAGCGATATTGGCGGAAACTGCGGCGGTTCACCATTCCCAAGAGGAAAAGAGTATGCTGCAGAAATACAGGATAAGCCTGCATCGGAACGTAGAGAATGGGTGGAGCTGAATGAGTTCTTCACTACACTTGAGCAAAATAAGCTTTCTATCAACTATGCGACTTACACCGGACATGGTGATATTCGTGCTGCTATTGTTGGCTCAAATGACGTTCAACCCACTGCCGACCAGCTTAAGCAAATGAAAGCCCTGTTACAATATACCATAGAGCAAGGCAGTATGGGCATGTCCACGGGCTTGGAGTATGCCCCGGGTAGCTATGCGCTAGAGAACGAACTAACCGAATTGTGTAAGGTATTAGCCAACTGTGATGCGCTTTATGCCACTCACATGAGAAACGAAGACGACCATGTAGAAGAAGCGTTGCTTGAGGCTATTAACACTGCGCGTAATTCGGGTGTAAAGCTGCAAGTCTCGCACCTTAAAGCACAGAATCAGGCTAACTGGCATAAGGCACCTAAACTGCTTAAAATGATTGATGATGCATCAAATTCGGGCGTCAACGTTATGTTCGACAGATATCCTTATGTTGCATTTTCAACAGGGCTAACCTCGTTTATGCCGCTATGGGCACGACAAGGGAACAGAGAGGATATGCTTGCCCGTTTGAAAGATAAGACTACAGCATCACAAATTGACGAATACGCCGCATCAAGAATTAAGCGATTAGGTGGTGGTAAGAACGTAGTAATCACCTCGTGCAGAACAGATGCTAATCGTAAATACGTTGGTAAGAATCTGGACGAATGCGCTGATATTTCGGGCAAAAACATACTTACATTCATTCGCGAAATCTTGATTGACGAAAGCTTAGGCGTAGATATGATAGGTTTTGCCATGAGCGAGGATAATATTAAAATAATACTGTCGCACCCTCTTGGCATGCCTGCATCAGATGGTAGCGTTTATTCGCCTCAAGGTCCTCTTTCTACAAATATGCCACACCCCAGAAGCTACGGTACATTCCCACGTTTCTTAGGTAAGTATTGTAGAGATGAGGGTATTTTGGGCTTAGCCGAAGCTGTAAAGAAAATCACGAGCGTTCCGGCAAACCGCATCGGCTTAAAACAGCGCGGACAAATACAGCTGGGTTACTATGCCGATATTGTAGTGTTCGACCCCAATACCATAATTGATAAATCAGACTACACCAATCCGCATCAGTTTGGACCGGGCATAAACCATGTACTGGTTAACGGCGAGTGGACTATAAAAGGCGGTGCACATACCGGAGCAATGGGTGGTATGGTACTGAGAAAAGGATAAAAAGTAGTTTCAAAGTTTAAGAAGTTTAAATGGTTTAAAGTAAGTACACCCAAATTCTTTAAACCATTTAAACTCTTTAAACATTTTAACCATTTAAACTACATCAATGCTATCACGTCGTAACTTTATAAAGCTATCGGTACTTTCGGGCACAGGTGCTCTGATTGGCTGCAAAAGCAGCGGTAGCAGTAATATTTCTGCTAATGCCCGCTTTGATACCATTGTAAAAAACGGTTTGGTATATGATGGAACAGGGGCAAAACCCCTAAAAGCCGATGTAGGTATCAAAGAAGGAAAAATCACAGCTATAGGAGATTTAGGAGATTCGGCACACCAGCTAATAGATGCTGAAGGTATGGCTGTATCGCCCGGATTTGTGGATATGCATGGTCATTCTGATACCAAGTTCTTTATTTGCCCTGAGGCTGATAGTCGTATTTATCAAGGAATAACAACCGAAGTTGGCGGAAACTGTGGTTATGGTCCGTTCCCACGTAATAAGCAGTACGCCGAACAATTTAAGGATATGCCGCTTAGCGAGCGTAAAGAATGGGGCGAGCTGGACGAATTTTTTACCGCCCTTGATAAGCACAAGCTATCTATAAACTTTGCTACTTATACGGGACATGGTGATATTCGTGCAGCCATCATAGGTGCTCACGATATACAGCCTACTGCCGACCAGCTGAAGCAGATGAAAGCCCTTTTACAGTACACCATAGAACAAGGTAGCTTTGGTATGACTACAGGCTTAGAGTATGCTCCAGGTTGTTATGCTCTAGAACACGAACTCACAGAATTATGTAAGGTAGTTGCTAAAAATAATGGTCTTTATGCTACCCACATGAGAAACGAGGGCGACTATGTTGAGGAATCATTGGCAGAGGCAATTAACACAGCTCGCAATTCAGGTGTCAGGATAGAAATTTCACACCTAAAGGCGCAAAACGAGCCTAACTGGCATAAGCTTCCTAAGATTTTAAAAACGATTGAAGATACCCGAAAGTCAGGTATAGATATCATGTTCGACCGTTACCCCTATACTGCTTATTCTACAGAGCTACCCATGTTTATTCCTCAGTGGGCGTTGCAGGGAAGTCGTGACGAGAAAGTTGCCAAGATTGGAGATAAATCGTCTGCTGCAAAAATAGACGAATATGCGCTGGCAAAAATTAAGGAGCAAGGTGGTGGAAAAAACATTTTAATTACTTCATGTAAAACTGAGGGTAATAGGATGTATATTGGTAAAAATCTGGAAGAATGCGCCGAAATTTCAGGCAAAAGCATGCCTGCATTTATCCGCAATTTGCTGGTCGAAGAAAGAATGGACGTCGATATCATAGGCTTTACCATGAGTGAGGAGAACCTTAGAATGATACTATCGCACCCGCTCAGCATGCCTGTAACTGATGGTAGTATATACGCTCAGCAAGGGCCATTATCGTTAATTATGCCACACCCAAGGTGTTACAATACATTTCCTCGTTTTATTGGTAAATACGGCAGAGATGAAGGGCTTTTAAGCATGGCCGAAGCCATAAAGAAAGCAACCAGTGTACCGGCTAACCGCATAGGACTAAAGCATCGCGGTCAAATTCAGATTGGATATCATGCTGATATTGTAGTGTTTAACCCTAATACTATTATTGACCAATCTGACTATACCAACCCTCATCAGCTGCCACTTGGCATTAACCATGTATTCGTTAACGGCGAATGGACTATAAAAGACGGTAAGCATACCGGAGCAATGGGTGGCATGACACTACGGAAAGGATAATTATTAATTGTAAATTACTAATTATCAAACATTAATCTATAAGATAGTACAAGTTTTATAAACAAAATACCAGTAAAATCTGTTATTTATATTCTACAATGATATAAAGACTTAAATAATTAATAATTTATAATTAGCAAAAATATGGCAAACATAACATTTAAAGGAAACCCGGTTACACTGGTTGGCACTGAGATAAAAGTTGGAGATAAAGCTCCCGAGTTTACAGTATTAGCAAACAACCTATCAGAGAAACATCTATCTGACTATAAGGACAAAGTAAAGATTATCTCACTATTTCCTTCAATAGATACAGGCGTGTGCGCTACACAAGCGCGTACCTTCAACAAGTTGGCAAGCGAACTAAGCAAAGACATTGTTATTCTGTGCATTTCTAACGATTTACCCTTTGCACAAACCCGTTTTTGCGCCGCCGAAGGTATCAAACAGGTAGAAACACTCTCAGATCACAGAGATGTTGACTTTAGCACTAAGTACGGCTTCTTGATTAAAGAGCTGAGGTTACTGGCCAGAGGTGTGGTTGTTATTGATAAAAACGATTATGTGCGCTATGTAGAGTATGTACCTGAGGTTACCAACGAACCTAACTACAATGCTGCTATTGAGGCTGCTAAGAAGTTGATATAAAACCCCATAGCATCAAATACAGAATAGCCGATTTACAAAAGTAATCGGCTATTTTTAAGTCGTTTTGCCCCTAAATCCCCTAAAGGAGATCTAGGGGTTTTCAAACTAGAAGCTTTTAAACATTTTCACTTTCCACTTTTCAACGTAACTTTGCATCACAATATTAACCTATAAAAACCAATAAACTTGTTATGAATCAAACACAAGCCTTTTTATCCGGCTATAGTTCAGATAATTTCGCAGGGATAACCCGCCTTGGTATTTTGGGAGGTATGGGCAATATGACTTCCGCCAAATTTCATTATGATACCTGCCTACTATCGTCTCGTATGACGGAAAGCGAACAGGTTGAGATAATACTATTTTCTACCCCCGGTAGCATTCCCGATAGAACTACTCTTTTGCTTGCCGGAAGAGAACAAGAGCTGATTGCTCCTTTAAACGACAACGTTCGAAAGCTTATCGACTTGGGTTGCAGTCATGTTGTGATATGTTGCTTTACTTTTCATGCTATGCTTGATACGCTTGAGAAAGATCTAAGAAAAAAAGTAGTATCGCTGCCCGGATATACTAAACAAGAAATATTCCCCAGCTATAGAGACAAGAAAATACTGATACTCTGCACTAAAGGCTCTGCACGTTATAAACTGTTTGGCGAAGACGAGAATATAATGTATCCGACACCTGAAGATCAACAATTTGTGCATCAGTGTATTTATAGGTTAAAAGATGGCGATACTATAGAAAATGTTATCCCTGATCTTAAAGAAATGCTTAAGAAATACCAGTTTGATAATATGGTCATGGGCTGCACCGATTTATACCTTATTACCAACGACCTTATCAAAGCCTTTGGAGAAGAGGTTATTATAGATCCGTTAAGAGTTATGACCTACGACATTACTAATAGTTGGAAAAAACGATACAATTTTTAATTGTTCGTTATTAATTATTAGCAGTTTGAAGTAATAGCTGTGCCATGTCAATCTCTTATAAACATAGCACAGCTATTTTCCTATAATAATTAAAAATTAATCATTGATCATTAATAACCTACCAGCCAAAGATATTCCTCAATATCCAGTATGCGAGAACGATAATGAGTATAATGATGCAGGCTTTTACTCCAAATAAACGTTTACGCATAGCCGGATACTTCTTTTTACCTCCTATATACTCAAAATAAACGGCAACCAATAAATAAGGAATAGCTATTACAAGAAGGGGATGTACAACAAATGCGCTACCAATATGGCCATTAAATAGATAGTGTATAGCACGCTGAGAACCGCATCCGGGACACTTTAGACCGGTAAGCGCATAAAAAGGACATTTAGGAAAATACTCCGATTCGGCCGGATTATATGTAAAATAAATAACCGCTACTGCTGTTATTACAACAATAGCGATTATCCATTTTTTCATAGCTAATATATGCTTTAGTAGTAATAAGAACCGCTATCCCACACCCCTCTAACGGCACCTACAGCAATTAAAATAACATAAGTAATTATAATAACCAGCCCGCCAAAGAAACCGATTTTAGTCCATTTGCCAGCATCATCAGAAGCGCGCTTTGCTCCTTCTTTATCTCCCGCATACCAACGGGATTCTACTTTAGAAGCGCTTACAATACCGGCAATACCAAATGGCAGACAGCATAGTATTGTTACCAATATCGACTCTACAAGCCAGCTCTTGGGCGGCAACTCGTTCACTCCTGGTTGAGAAGCTGGTGTATTCGTACTTGTTGCCTGCTGATAAGAAGCCTGTGGCTGTGTAGCCTGGTCTTTAGACATAGCGGTTGGTGCGCCGCAGCTAGGGCATACTTCGGCAAACTCAGAAATCTGAGAGCCGCATTCTTTACAAGTAATTAGTGCCATATAAGACGGTTGTTAGGTAGTTATCATACAAAAATAGCTATTCACTGTAAATAACAATGAGTAGAGAAAAAGAATAGCTAACAATGCCTGCTACTTTTTAAAAATAAAATAAACTGCTAAGATTAAGAACACGAAGCCAATTGCATGATTTGTACGAAAGTTCTCTGTTTTAAATAGTAAAACGGTAAACAACGTAAACACAATCAATGTGATAACTTCTTGAATAACTTTCAGCTGCCATAGGTTGAATGGCCCACCGTTATCTATATATCCGATTCTGTTTGCAGGAACCTGAAAGCAATACTCAAACAGAGCAATACCCCAGCTGATAAGGATGATGGCAGGTAAGCCTAGCTTGCTAAACCAACCTATTTCTTTAAACTTAAGATGACCATACCAAGCAAAGGTCATAAAAATATTGGACATGACTAGTAGTCCAATGGTGTAAAATGATTTCATTCAAATAGATTAAAAACAAGCCCCCAACCCCCAAAGGGGGCTTTAAGAGATTTAGAATTTAATAATTATTTACCACAATACTCTAAAGTTTAACTCAGCCCTTAAAAGCCCCTTTTGGGGGTTGGGGGCTTGTTTTTCCATATAGATCAAAGTCGTCGGCATGGGTTATGGTAACCATATAAAAGTCACCAATGCTTAGCTTGCCATCTTCTTTATTAATAAGCACTTCCTGATCCACTTCGGGCGAATCATACTCAGTACGGGCAATGTAATAATCACCTTCAACTCTATCAATAATAACACGAAGGGTCTCTCCTACTCTTTTACTATTCATCTCTTTAGCAATACGTTGCTGAATTGCCATCAGCTCATCTGCACGCTGTTGCTTTACTTCTTCAGAAATGCTGTTATCGTATTGCTTAGCACCATAGGTTCCCTCTTCTTCAGAGTAGGTAAACACCCCCATACGGTCGAATTTTACGTCTTTTACAAGCTGCTTCAGCTCCTCAAACGCCAGCTCATCCTCACCCGGATGACCAACCATTAGCGTTGTACGTATGGCAATATCGGGTATAGCGGTACGTAACCTATTGATAAGTTCATAGGTTTCCTCCTTTGTTATCCCCCTACGCATATGGTTTAGCACGTTGGTATTAATGTGCTGCAAAGGAATATCGAGGTACTTGCAAACTTTAGGATTACCGCGCATTTCGTCTATCAAATTCTGTGGTAGCTGGTTAGGATAGGTATAATGTAACCTTATCCATTCTATGCCCTCAATTTGGCTTAAACGGCGGATTAATTCGGTTAACTTACGCTCTCCATATAAATCCAACCCATAGTAGGTAGTATCTTGAGCAATGATAATCAGCTCTTTTACTCCTTTAGAGGCTAGATACCGTGCTTCTAGCTCCAGTTCCTCCATTGGAACAGAAACATGCTTCCCACGAATAAGCGGAATGGCACAGTAAGCACATCCCCAGCTGCATCCCTCTGATATTTTGAGGTATGCATAATGCTTAGGAGTTGTGATGTAACGTTCGCCTAGCAGCTCGGTATGCTTTGCCACATTTAGCCTTTCGAGTATTCCTTCCAAATCGGTTACTCCAAAAAAGCTATCAACTTCAGGGATTTCTGCTCGAAGTTCATCTTTATATCGTTCTGATAAACAGCCAAAAACGAATAAATGATCAATTAACCCTTGTTCTTTAGCTGCCGCATAGCTTAGTATAGTATTGATAGACTCCTCTTTAGCATCGCCAATAAAGCCGCAAGTATTTATTACAACAATTCTGGTGTCAGAATCATTAGAATCGTGAACCAACTCATATCCCCCAGCCTCCAGCTGGCGCATTAACCGTTCAGAATCAACCAGATTCTTAGAACACCCAAGAGTTATTACGTTTATTACTCGTTTCTTCTTCAAAATATCAATAATAAGCTGATAATAAATAAATTAATTTAAAATATAGCTGTGATGTTTTTAAACAAAACTTTTGTGTTGCAATAATATAATGCTCTTAATTAGCTGTATAAATGGTATTTACATTAAACTCTTGTTTTTACTGATGTGCCATAAATACGTAGAACCTAACTAGCTGATAATATAAAAGTTCCCCAAATGAGGAACTTTTATACTATACTTTATTTATGAACAAATATGCTTACTTCTTAAAGAAGTCTTTCATATCGTCATTATGAATAATTTCTTCTTTAAACGTGTATGCGTTAGTCTTTGCCGATTTTACCATCTTAATAACCTTAGTGTGGTTTTTTCCGGAACCTTTCTCTCTAAGAGTTGCAACTGCTTTCTTTGCCATGGCTTATACTTATTTAATTTCCCTGTGAACTGTAACTTTCTTAAGGTAAGGGTTATATTTCTTACGCTCAATTCTGTCGGGAGTGTTTTTCTTATTCTTAGTAGTAATATATCTCGATATTCCTGGTACGCTAGTTTCTTTCTGCTCTGTGCATTCAAGAATAACCTGTACTCTATTTCCTTTCTTTGCCATTGTTCTAGATCTTAGTAAATGTTAACCAATCCGTTTACTTTAGCCTTAGCCAAAGCAGCCTTTAGACCTATCTTATTGATAGTACGTATCCCTGCAGCCGAAACTTTTAGGGTAACAAAACGTTGCTCTTCATCTAACCAAAACTTTTTGGTTCTGAGGTTCGGAGCGAACTCTTTTTTAGTTCTGCGTTTCGAGTGAGATACATTGTTTCCAATCATCGTACTCTTTCCGGTAATTTGACAAACTCGTGACATTGCTGTGTATTTTGCGTATTATGCTTTGTTCTGACTAACTGCTCTTTTTCATTTGAGCGTGCAAATATCAACTTTTTTTTCCGATTATGCAAACCCTTAATTGAAAAATATAATGTTTAATTGTTAATGTTTAATTATCAGCACTGTTCAGCAGCCCTCTTCTCTTGAGTGAGTATTATAAAATGGGGTATAAAGATAAACCTATTTTCTCATCATTACATTATTTTTTCGTTTAGTGAAAAACAACTAATCATTAATAACTAATCATTTATAGTTATCTATCTGTCTGTTCATAATTAGCACATCTATTTTTCATCTCTTTTACTATCTTTGTTAGGCTAATCATCTAAACTACTAACCATAACCAATTTTATTATGAAAAATTTATTTTATGCAGTATGCATTGCACTAGTGCTGGGCACTCTATCGGCATGCAACACTACACCTTCCATTGAAGAGCAAGCCAAACAAAAGCTGGATGAGGTTCTTGCTAAGAACGAAGCCGTTGGGCTTTCGGTTGCTGTTGTTAAAGACAACAAAATTATCTACACAGGCGCTGTTGGCTACAAAAACATGGAAGATAGCGTAATGCTTGGTACTGATGACATTTTCAGAATTGCATCTATCTCAAAATCGTTTACAGCTACAGCCATTATGCAGCTGCACGAAGCCGGAAAGTTTAACCTTGACGATGATGTTAGTATTGCTTTGGGTATTCCTGTAAAAAATCCTAAATACCCCGATACTCCTATCACGTACAGAATGTTGCTGTCTCACTCATCAAGCCTTAGCGATAAGAACGGCTATTTTTCACTTGATGTGATCGATCCTAAGAAAAACGATAGCACAGCTAATGCGTACAACGATTATATCCCCGGAAGCAAATATGAATATTGCAACTTAGGCTTTAACACGCTTGGCGCGCTGGTAGAAATTCATTCGGGAGAAAGATTTGACCAATACATCAAAAACCACATTATTGACCCGCTGAAGCTTAACGCCGGTTTCAACGTAAATATGCTTGATGCTAACCAGTTTGTCCGCATATATGAGTACGAGGATGGCAAATATACATGGGCTCCAGAGGCTTATGCACCAAGAAAAGAGCAGATAGAGAATGACTATGTTTTAGGTCGTAGCACTCCTATATTCTCACCCACCGGCGGAATGAAAATTGCTCCAAAAGATTTGGCTAAGCACATGCTAATTCAAATGAATGCAGGAACATACGATGGAGTAACAATTCTAAAACCGGAGAGCGTTAAGGCTATGCAAACTCCTTACCAGTATGAAGGGCACAACCTGGAAGAAGACTACGGATTTGCACTCAAAGTTACCGATAAGCTGATTGCCGGAGAAACGTTAGTAGGTCACACAGGCTCGGCATACGGTTTATATAGCGCCATGTTCTTCAGCCCTGAGAAGAAATTTGGTATCGTTATGATGACTAACGGTAGCATTTTGAAAAGAGGCGAAAACGGATTCCTTACCATTCAGTCTGATGCAATTAACGCATTGTATGATGTTTTTATTAAGGAGGCAAAGTAGGATTTTAGATTTGTAAACATAACAGCTGGCAAAAGTCAGCAAGATATTAAACCGAGGAGAAAGCAGTAAAGTTTTCTCCTCGGTTTATAATATTTTGCATTGCCCCAAAATCCCCTAAAGGGGACTTTAAACCAGCGACTTCAGAAAAGTCCCCGTTAGGGGATTTTGGGGCAACAAGAAGAATGTTTATAAAACAAATTGGCTAACTTCTATAAAGTTCACTTTATATTACACTGATAGTTCAAATAAAATCTACAAACTTATTATAAGCCAAATGATGCATTAATGTCCAAACATGAAGCCTTAGTGCATTAAATTCATATTATATTTAGTACTAATTATAACATAAAAGCATTGTTTTATAGAACTATTTGTACATTTGCACTAATATAATAAGCTTATTACTATGTTTTCTAAAACATTACGTCTGCTACTTGTTGTAGTCTTGGCTGTTTATACATGCCAAAGCGTTTACGGACAATCATCCCAGCGTTATCAATCGGCTGTAGAGCTATATAACAAAGGTTTATATGCCGATGCTCAGCAACAGCTAATGCTTGCAAAGAGAGAAACCTCCTCTACCGATAGAACAACGCTTGCTAACATCGATTTTTACGATATTATGTGTGCTGTTCGTCTTAAGCAAGCAAACTCAGAAACACTCGCAAAACAGTTTCTTGAGAGCTATCCCAGCAGCGGACGAAAAAGCCAGGTAATTTTTGCTGTTGCCCTCTCTAACTTTGATAAAGAGAACTATAAGGAGGCTATTAAATGGTTTGCCGATGTTAATCAGAATGATCTGAACGATAGCGAACAAGGAGAGCTTGCTTTCAAATATGGATACAGCCTGCTTAAGACCAACAGTCTAGAAAAAGCAACCACCCAGCTGGCGTTAGTAAAAGACAGCCAAAAAAGTCGCTATGCCGATGCTGCTACTTTTTATTACGCACACATTATGTATGAGCAACAAAAGTATGCGGCGGCCTTAATGCACTTTGAGAAAGTTAAGAATATACCTGAGTTTGCTGATATTGTTCCGTTCTATTTGCTACAGATTGCTTTTTACCAAAAGGAGTACGACAAAGTAGTTGTAGAAGGGCAAAAGGTGTACAAAAACGCCTCAGATACCAGAGCAACCGAAATTGCACGTATGATGGCAGAATCGTATGTGCATAAAAAAGAATATGCAAGCGCGCTCGAATGGTTCGAGAAATACGAAAAACACCTAAAAGGCGTCATGCCCCCTGCCGATAGCTACCTGATGGCACTTACCTACTTTGAACTACAGCGATTTAAAGAGGCTTCTGTTTTACTTTCAAAGCAAACAATTACTAAAAACGGGTTGGGTCAAAATGTTGCTTATTTATTAGGTGCTTCTTACATTAACATCAACGAAAAACAAAAAGCGCTTACCGCATTCGAGAAAGCCTACACTATAAACGTTGATAAAGAGCTGGCCGTAAATGCAGAGTTGAACTATGCTAAGCTCATGTACGACCTGAATAACGACACTAAAGCGTTGGTTGCTTTTGTTGCAAAACATCCTGAGAGCGCTCAGCAGAGCGAAGTTCGTAGCATTTTGGTTAATGTTTACATAAGTGAAAAGAAATTTCAGAAGGCTATAGACCTTATTCAGAATGCTGCCAATCCTACAGCTTCTGATCTTGCAAACCTACAAAAAGCCTCATACTACAACGGTTTAGAGCTATATCAAGCTGGTAAATATGTAGAAGCAGGCAAGAACTTCTCTCTTGCAACACAGCACTCATCTTACGATGAGTCGTTGGCTGCACTGGCAAAGTACTGGCAAGCAGAAACCGATTACCGTATGGGCAACTACGTAAAAGCACGCAAAGACCTCTTAGAGTACATCAAAGTTTACGACTCTTTCGACAATACTATGGAGTATAAAATGGCCCACTATACCTTAGGATACTGCTATTTTAAGGAAGAAGATTATACCAACGCCACCACTTGGTTCCGCAAGTTTACCGGTTTTTCGGGATTGTCTAAATCGCCCTTTGTTGCTGATGCATACAACCGTATAGGCGATTGCTATTATACCCAGCGTGAGTTTAGCGAGGCCAGCAAAAGCTACGAAAAAGCCTATAACTTAAACCTTGCAGCACCCGATTACGCTCTATTCCAAAGCGGAATGACTCAAGGAATGGAAGGAAATGCAACAAAGAAAGCCGAGCTGATGAAACGGTTAATAACTCAGTATAAAACTTCATCGTACGTTCCTGCTGCTTGGTATGAGTTAGGTAGAATCGATGTTAGCGCCGGAAAATATGCCGATGCTACAAAATCGTTCGATGTGATTTTAAAAAGTTACAAGGAATCAGCATACTACCCCAAAGCGTTGGTAGAAATGGGGTTAATAGAGCTTAACCTTAATAATGAAGACAAAGCTTTAGCATACTATCAACAGGTAGTAGAAAAATATCCTGATACCCCCGAAGCACAGAGTGCTTTATTAGGTATTAAAAATATCCACATGGACAGGGGCACTGTAAGCGACTACTTTGCATATTCTTCGGGATTAAACGGAAACACAAGCGAACCTGAGGTTGAGAAAGACTCGCTAACTTTTACTTCTGCTGAGCGTCTTTATTTACAAGGAGATTGTAGCCGAGCTATTACTGCTCTGAAAAGCTATCTGCAGCTGCCAAATGCAAAACAGACCCTTACCGCCAGCTACTATTTGGGTGATTGTTTTAACCGAGATAAAAAATACCAAGAAAGCTTAGAGCCCCTATCATATGTGATTGAACAACCAAAAAATGAATTCACGAATGATGCCTTAACGAGGTACGCTCAGGCAACGTGGGAGCTACAAGATTATAACAATGCAGCTAAAACTTTTAGTCGTATTGCCCAAGAGTTTAAAGACGATAAACAAGCTACAGATGGAGCGATATGGGCAATGCGTGCATATTACGCTGCCAAGAATTATCCATCAACAATAAATGCCGCAACACAACTTTTAGCTATTAGTAAGCTTGATGCGAACGTTATTCGCGAGGCTCGCTATACAAAGGCCAAATCGCTGCAGGAAATCGGGCAAAACGATGAAGCTTTTAAGCTATACGAAACGCTATCAAAAGATACGAAAACGGCAGAAGGAGCAGAAGCCTGCTACGAGGTAGTAAAGGCGTTATTTGATAAAGGCGAATACGACAAGGTTGATAAAGAAGTTGTTCGATTCTCAGAAAGCAAAACACCATACATAAGCTGGCTTGCCCGTAGCTTCATCGTTTTGGGCGATGCTTACGTTAAGCGCGGCAACTACTTCCAGGCTCGCGAAACCTATAAGAGCATATCAGGTGGCTATACTAATAAAACCGATGGTATTGTAGATGAGGCTCAAGAGCGTATTAAGGCTATCGAAAACAAGTAAACCATTATATAGACTCCAAGATTTAAAGACTATAAGACTTAAGGACTTTCATTGAAAATCAGAATATTATCTCGCTAATAAATATAATTATTTATTGGACTCCATATAACCATAAAATGAATAATACTATGATAAAATTAAGACCATACTTTCTGTTATCTGCTTTGCTGCTTCCATTAGCGGGAGCGATAGCGCAACCACGACCTATAAATAAAGAAGTAGAAGTTAAACGTCCGTATGACCCTAGTGTTGTTGATGCCCAGAAGATCTGGTTTGATCCTACCATTAATGCAGACTCGCTAAAAGCAAAAGATCCGGTTCGCTATAACGTAATACCACAAAGTATTTCAAGTGAATTTGGTCTTAACCCCATAGCCTCGGCTACGTTTGTCGAAGATAGCAGAGGTAACAAAGGCTTAGGATACATACGTGTTGGAGCGGGTTATCTACCTTCTACCCTAGCCGATTTTTACATCAGCAACAACAACGCAAAGACGGCACTATTCGGCTTATACGCCAACCATCGCGGCTTTTGGGGCGATGTAGAGCTAGATAACGGTACTATAAAAAAAGATGTAAATGCCGACAATATGTCTAACGATGTAGGTGCGTTTGTAAAAGTACCTTTCTCGTCGGCAACGCTATCAATAAATGCAGACTATTCGGGTAAGCGTTTCCGTTTCTACGGATATGATCCTACATGGTTCACAGAAGTAGGAAATACATATAATAAAGATAGCATCCGTCAAACATTCAACCTGTACAATGTAAATGTTCAGGTAGAATCTGCAACATCCGGTCCCGACCGTTACGACTACGGCGTTGGTGCTTCGGTACAATACTTTACCGACCGCTTTGATATGAGCGAAACCTCAGCTATGGGGTGGGCTATGCTAGGCAAACATTGGGATGGAATGCATAACCTATCGGCTACTGTAAGGCTTGCCAACTATAACAGAAATACGCTACTTGATAACTTAGGAGTAAACACCTTGCTTTATGTACAACCCTCGTACATATACACCAACGGCGATTTTACAGGAAAGCTAGGCATCTCGTTTGTTGGAGACCAGTATGATGGAGAGACCACTAGTAATGTTTATCCGGCTTTTATGGCGTCATACCGTATTGCCGACTTCTTTGTTCCATCTGTTGAAATTAAAGGCGATACAGAGGTTAATAGCTATCGTAAGTTAGCGTATGATTGTAACTATATTCTTCCCGGATTAGGCAACTATGCACATATGGGAGAATCGCAAAAATTTAGAAATACATATCGTGATATTGTTGCCCAATTCGCTATTAAGGGAGATATAGGCTCTGCTGCATCATACAATTTCTATGTATCGTACTCAAAAATTGATAATCTTCCTTTCTTTATTAATGATTTTACACTTTTCCCCAACTTTAGCTGGACTCTTCCTTTGCAGCTCATTAATACAAATAATCTTGGTGTAGCATATGATAATGGTGAGGTATGGAATATAGGTGGAGAGTTTAGGTTAGATATCAGCCCCATCAGTATTTATGCCAAAGCTGTATATAATAAATATGATATGGATGGATATACAGAAGCCATTCATCGCCCTAGGTTTGAGAGCGACATTAAGGCATCTCTTAAGCTTGATGATTTCATAATATCTGCAAACTTTAATATGGCGTTAAAGCGATATTATCTGAACCCATATAGTATTCCAACAGAAATGGATAATATCTACAACTTAGGTGGAAGCGTTGAGTACTTTATTACCGACAGATTCTCTGTATTTGGCAATATAAATAATCTGCTGAATAAGAAATACGAAACATTCCATCAGTACTGGGTACCGGGCATGATGTTATCGGGAGGACTTACCTATAGATTCTAAACAATGTGTAAATGCTAACTTCTAAGTAGCTGTTTAAAATTAGAATTAATTTCTAAGGGTTAAATTCCCCGCAGCTTGCTGCGAGAAATAAAATCTATTCCTTTGTGATACCCCGTAGCTTGCTGCGGGGTTGTTCATTATAAAATATTTACTATCAATTATTTGAGAGGTTAGCTGAAACTAGTTTCAGCTAACCTCTCAAATATCTTCGTAACAGAAAAACAACTAGCCTGTTACAATATTATAAACGCTCCATTTTTGGCATCATTTAATTATTCTACCCGCCAATCAATTTCTTTCAAGCCTTTTGCTTTTAAGAAAGCATTGGCTTGTGAGTAGGGCTTGCTGCCAAAAAATCCGGTAGAAGCCGATAGGGGAGACGGGTGCGGCGACTTAATAATGCAATGCGATTTACCTGTTATAAACTTTTCTTTAGCCTGTGCAGGCTTGCCCCACAGCATAAACACAATGGGCTGCTCGCAGGCTCCAAGGTAGGCAAATACCGCATCGGTAAATTTTTCCCAGCCTTTTTTTGCGTGCGAGTTTGATTTGCCGGCCTCTACCGTTAGCACGGTATTAAGCAGCAGTACGCCTTGTTCAGCCCATTTGATGAGATGTCCGCTTTTTGAAACCGGAATACCGAGGTCGCCTTCCAGCTCTTTATACATGTTTTTGAGCGATGGCGGCGGTGTTACACCCTGTAATACCGACAAGGCAAAGCCGTGCGCCTGCCCCTCGTTGATATATGGGTCTTGCCCAAGAATAACTACTCTCACTTTATCGGGTGCGGTAAACTTCAGCGTATTGAATATGTCCTCTCGCTTGGGATATATGGTTTTGCTGCTATACTCTTCGTCTAAGAAAGTTTGCAGCTTCTTAAAGTAGTCTGCCTCAAATTCTTTCTTTAGAATGCCGTCCCAAGCGTTGCCAATAGCGCAACTAGTACCGTTTGCTACTTTGCCAGCTACCGGGTTAGCGCTTTTTTCGGTTTTCGAAGTGCCCGCTTTTTCCTTTTGCCACTTTAAGAAATCATCACTCTTTTTGATGTCCTGAAAATCTCCAAAGTTGGGAAACTCGTTCAATACCTTATCTACAATAGCGTATGCCTCTTCCTTACGTTTCAGGGCAAGCAGAATGCGCACTTTGGTATCGTAAATGTAGTAGTAGGTGCTGTTGCCGTTAATATACTTTTCGGCAAGCTCAATAGCCTGTAAAATTTCAGGTGAATTATCGCCTTTTACATGAGAATACCATGCAAACAGGTTGCCGGATACACGGTGCATATCCTCATAAATAGGAACTTGTAGCTCATGTTGGGGTTCTGCGGGCAAGCTTTGCAGCATCTTCTTGGCTTCGTCAATAATCATTTCAGTGCATCTCTTAGCTTCCTTTCCTTTTAAAAATTCCAGCACATTGCGCAGATTACAAACGTAGCAGTATTGTAAGTAGGCACGGTCAAAATCGGCACGAGCAAAGGCTTCGGCGTAGGTATCAAGCCCTTCTTCAAACTTGCCGGTTGTCATTTGGGAGCCACCAAGCTGGGTATATTTTCCTATGTAACCATTGATGAAAGCCAGCTCTCTCAACTTATCCTTATCGCTTTTGTTGTCATCCTTTTTTTCCTCCTCATCGTCGTCGTTATCTTCTTCCTCTTCCTCCTCGTCGTTATCTTCTTCCTCCCCTTCTTCGTCGCAATACTATTCAATATCCTCTTTAGTAACTTCAATTTGTGTTAGCCCATCGTCAAATAGAAGGTAGTCTGATACACTAAAACCTCCACCATCCAACGCATCATCCAGCCACATTTCGTACCATTCGGCAAAGGTCATGGAGCAAAGGTCTTCGCTAGTTTGGCTGTCAATGGAAAATAAGCCCGACTCGTTGCCGAAATCGGTAAACCAAATGGCA
>JAVBOE010000025.1:0-11819 GCA_031550925.1 Bacteroidales bacterium
TAGAGGCTTATCTACTGAACACTTCAAATGCTACGTTAAGTGGTACTTGTTCTTCAAAAACAATAGGGATAAATACAAAAGTAGAGCGAACTAATCCGCTCTACTTTTTGTCCAAAACGCACCATTGTTGGCATCATTACCGTTTATTCGCTTTCTTTTAGTCGTTCAGCATTTTCGGCTAGCTGTAGCTGATCGATAACTTCCTGTATATCGCCGTCCATAAAAACAGGCAGGTTGTACATGGTATAGTTTATACGATGATCGGTTACGCGGCTCTGCGGATAGTTGTACGTCCTAATTTTAGCTGAGCGGTCTCCTGTAGAAACCATTGTTTTACGCTGTCCTGATATCTCATCTAAATATTTTTGGTACTCCATATTGTAAAGACGGGTACGTAGTTCGGCTAACGCCTTATCATAGTTTTTAAGCTGCGATTTTTCATCTTGGCACTGCACTACAATTCCCGAAGGGATATGGGTAAGCCGGATAGCCGAATAGGTTGTGTTAACCGATTGTCCACCGGGGCCTGAAGCGCAGAATGTATCTTTACGGATATCGTTTATGTTAAGCTCAATATCAAACTCCTCCGCTTCGGGTAGTACAACTACAGATGCGGCCGAAGTATGCACACGTCCTTGTGTTTCTGTTTGCGGTACACGCTGCACGCGATGAACGCCCGATTCGTACTTAAGCACTCCATAAACTCCGTTTCCGGAAACTTTCATTACTACTTCCTTAAAGCCGCCAACCGTTCCTTCTGATGTGTTTGTAATCTCGACCTTCCAACCTTTTTTCTCAATAAACTTTGAGTACATACGAAAAAGATCGCCTGCGAAAATAGAAGCTTCGTCGCCACCTGTACCGGCGCGAATTTCAAGGATCGCGTTCTTGTTATCTTGCGGATCTTTAGGTATAAGCAGCATCTTGATTTCTTCCTCAATTTTTGGCTGTTCTTCTTCCAGCTCATCAGCCTCGGCTTTTGCCATTTCGCGCATTTCTTCATCCTTTTCAGTGGCAAGAATGGCTTTGGCGTTCTCAAGGTTGCTTAAAAGATTTTTATAGCGGTCGTATGCTTCAACAATTGGTTCCAGCTCTCGGTACTCCTTGTTGAGCGACACATACTTCTTCATGTCAGCAATAACATCAGGATCGGTAATTTGCTGACCAATTTCATCAAACTTATGCTTAACTCCTTCTAGTTTACTTAGTATAGCATTATCACTCATAGTATTTCACTCAAAATTGCCTGCAAAAGTAGTAATAATATGCCTAAAAAAGAGCTATTAAAGCTAGATGGGATATAAAATTGCTGACTGCTTGGGGCTATAAATCGT
Organism: Bacteroidales bacterium; assembly: GCA_031550925.1. Classification (GTDB taxonomy): domain Bacteria; phylum Bacteroidota; class Bacteroidia; order Bacteroidales; family UBA932; genus JAIRNF01. The sequence continues at coordinate 1,335 of JAVBOE010000025.1, forward strand.
TTTCAAGAGATATTTCGGATATGTTAACAAGGTTATTCATTATAAACTTTCTTACCTCGTTTTCGGGCATAATAGTATTAAAATCTTCCCAAAAATCTACATCATACAGATGTTTTGTTTCAGAAAACACCTTGTGAGTTTGTAGGCGCTCTTCTTTAGAGAATGCTTTGATATTCTCTGTTTTTATATCACAAACAATCATTTCGAAGGAAACTTTTAAAGGGGAGCTGAAGAGTCCTTTCTTCTTTTTTATCTTGAAAAGGATATCGCCCCGAACAACGCTGAGAAAGTAAATGCCCTTGTCGTTTGGCTTATACGATATGGTGTATGATGCTTGCTGAAGAGTAATTTTATGTGTTTTAGCTTGTCGAACTACATAAGTACTTGTCGCATTTTCAACATATGCAGGATTTATCTCAAACCTGATTTCAACAAGAGCAGAATTTTCGGCATCAATATACAGCTCGCCTTTATGAAAAGGCTCTTTTATGTGCCGTTTTTGTTCAAACGCAATAATATTTATATCTCTACCGTCAATGCTTGTCATGCCTGTGTACCAAAAGGCGTAGGGAGGTTCATCTTCATTTAGCATAAGAAAAGCTGACAGGTCTTTCATGATATCTAAATCCAGAACAGATTTTATTCCCGCTTTTATCTTAGTTGAAATAGAATCTTTCTGATTTTGGGCTATAATCGTTCTCATCTTTACCAGTTTCGTAGGGTCGTTACTAATTAAATTATGATAACCGGTTTTATATAAGCTGAGAACCCCTTCTGTAATGATCATATTTTTTTTATGCTCAACAATTTCTCTGTAAAAGGTTGTCATCTGTACAGCTTTGGGCGAGTAGTTCTCGTCGCGACGATAGAGCATTTTTTGTATTTGTTGCATAGGGTTTATAACCCTAATAGTTACTTCTTGTAAAGAAATATATTGGGGTTCGAGCGTGAAAACCAAACGCTGATTGGATAAAGTAGAAGCTATAGAGGTTTCAAACTCTTTGCTCTTATAGCCTAGATGAGAAAATTTGACGGTAATATGAGCTAACGAATCCGGTATTACCAGTCTAAACTCTCCGTTGTAGTTGGTAGCTGTACCGATGTTAGTACCATTTATGGAAACAAAACCGTATGGAATAGGCTCTTGGGACACTCCGTCATGTATCACCCCTTCTATGGTATAGCTGCTTTTTGTTTTTGTCTCTGTTTTTTTGATACTACTTTCTTGCTTAGGCTTAGGAATATATAGTAGTATATGAGAGCCTACCAATCTTGCCTCCAGCCTAGGATTATTTGTTATTGCGTGTACTGCGCCAAGAAGGCTGTAAGTGCCTCTATTTACTTTTACAATCTTATCGTTATCTATTAGCTGACTATCGTATGTAAAAAAATAGTCTGTTTGCTCGGAAATATCCTGTAACAGCTCGTAAATAGAGCCCTTATTTTTATTTATCTGAACTTTTATAGAGGACAACTCATCTTTATTCGCTTGTAAAATGTTTGTAAATAACATTAAACAGGCAAGAAGGATGCAGCATACAATATACCCTCTCTTTTGATTCATTGTGCCTAATTCTTGCTTGAGATGGTAAGGGTATTATTTTTTTTGCTCAATTCTAAATCCAATGTAAGACAAATTAATTCGGCAAAAGTATGAGGAGAGCTATCTGTTATGGTAATAGTAATTAACCTGTTTGCTATATTAGGCAAGATGTTCAGCTGAACGCTGTCTGAAAGCTTGTTTATAACATTTGCCACATTTATCAGCCGCTCATCTTTAAACTGAATTTTGTTTGTGTAACCATTAAACAAGGATGGATTGCTGTTGTTAGCTTTTTGTAAACCGCCATAGCTTAAAACTACCGACTCGCCGGCTTTTACATAAACAGCTTGGTTGTTCTTTTTCAACGTTGTTTTTACTTCGCCGCTGCTTACAGATAGAAAAAATGATGAACCATCAATGCATTCAATATTAAACCTTGTTCCTATAACTTCTACTACCACCGGTTCGGTATCGATAACAAAAGGTTTTTTTGCATCGGCGCTAATATCAAATAAAGCTTTGCCTTCTAGCGTTACCTCCCGTTTATTTTTTGCAAAATGATTGGGATAGTGTAACGATGTTTGTTCTCCAAGAAAGACAACAGAGCCATCTTCCAGCGTGGTAGCTAAGGTAGGCTCTCCGTCTCCATTATGTAAGGTTAGTAAAGCTGCATTAGAGGGACGTAATAGAAGAAAAGTGGTAATAGAACAAATAAATAGTATGGCTATTGCAGCAGCCCATTTCATTACCGGATATCTCTTTAGTATGCTTTTCTTCATGGTACGTTCAACCAATAGCCCGTCTTGCTCAAGTCGTAGCCTCAGCTTTGTCCATGCGTTTTCTGTTAATCTATTTTGCTCTTCTTTGCTTATCATGAATTAATTTCTGTATTTATCAACTTCTTCTCGTAATACTTGGTATGCTTTCGACATTTCGGCCTCAATAGTTTTTACTGATAAGGATAATGTTTCGGCTATTTCTTTATATTTTTTCCCCTCAAATCGGTGCAGCTTAAAAATTCTAAGACGTCGTTCCGGCAGCTTTTTTAAAGTGCTGTCCAGTATGTATTCCAGCTCTTTTTGTTCTAGCACTTGTTGTGGCGAGGGGTTCTGTATTTCTGATTCGGCAGCTAATAGCCTTTGCTTGTATCGTTCGCGAACATTATCATGCTCGATATATTGCAGAGACTTGTTTCGAATAGCTGTATAGAGGTAGCTTTTAAGAGAATGCTTAATCTGTATTTTTTCTCGATCTTTCCACCATACATAAAACAAGTCTTGTACTATTTCTTCTGCTATTTCTTTTTTGTTTATTATGCTAAGAGCATAAAAGTAAAGGGGAACGTAGTATTGGCGAAAGACTTGTTCGAACGCTTTTACATCCCCTCTTCTTATATTTCGTAATAGCACGGTTTCGCTTAGCATAGCTAATATCGCAGGTTGTAGGTGTTAAGCCGCTATTCAAGCTTCTTCCTCAGTTTGTTTACGGCAGACTCCAACGATTCTGTGGGCTCTATGATGTTATAATCTTCCCAAAAATTTTCATCATAAAAGCTGGCAACTTTATCTGAGAGAGAATACTTCTCATCAAAAGCCACTTTTGCTGGGATTTTGGCTACATCTTGATCTTGAACATCCGTAGTTACCATTTCGGAAACGATTAAATAGTTAGATCGGAATAGCTTTCGCTTCCAATCGCATTTAAAGCTTAGCTCTGAACGAACATAGCTGAGATGGCTGGTTTCTCCTTGCCGTTTGTAGTTCACTTCGTATGCAAGACCTTCCGGCTGAAAGCGCAGTCCGCCGGGTTTTCTTTTTAGCATGGCGTTTGTTGCTTTGCTTTCATTGTCCATACTAAGATTCGCTTCTATTTTTGTAAAGGTAAGCGTTTCCTCATCAATATACATTTTCCCGTAAAGTAAGGCATAAGGTACTATAACCTGAGGGCGGAAGCTTACCACATGATGAGCCCTTCCGTCTATCATTGCCGAGCCGGACGTAGTGTATTTGTAGTACGTAAGAGTTTCGGGGTCTGTAAGCAAATCCCATGCTTTTACCGCATCCAAATATACCGAAGCAACCGGACCTCCTTGGAGCTTAATTAGAAGTGTGTCGCTTGCTTTTGTACTAAGTAGCTGTCGGCCTTTATATACCTGCGCTCTATCGCTGACATCTAGCTTGTCGTACGCGCTTTTATAGGTATAGGTTATTGCTTCCGAAATGTTTATATAGCTGCTTCTCTTCTTTATAGTTTCTCTATAAAAACCGGTAAGCATGTTTGTATTTGGGCTATAGTTGTCTTTAATTCTACTAATTGCCTTAGTAACTAGCGATAAAGCCTCTGATCCGACAGATACCCCTTCGAGAGTATAGGTGCTGGGGGATAGTAGTATTCTTACATTATGCATATCACCATCACCGATGGTGAGCTTTTGGCTGTCGTAGCCGAGATGCGAAAATATTATCGCTTCTGCCCCCGACGATTTTGCTACTTTAATAGAAAATACTCCATCGGTATTGGTTACGGTAGAAATGCTGGAGTTTAAAACAGACACGCTTACGTATTCCAGCTTCTTTTTTGTTTCGGCATCTCTTACTTCGCCGCTTATGGTTATATAGTCTGTATTGTTTTGGGCGTTAGCCTTAACAATAAGTGTAAGAGATAAGAATGCTGCAAATAAAAATTTCAGATATATAGGTTTCATATCTATAAGGTTTTGAATGATGAATAAAATAGTTAAATCAACCGGTCTTACTATTTAGATCGTTAAGCTGCAAAAAACCCTATAAAATAAAAAGTTAACTCAAAACAATTGGTGTACTTTTGTTTACAACCCTTTCTTTTTACTTCTCAAAATTTTGCTTAATACGATCGGCAATGTCAAGAAACTGTTCGGTTGTCAGCTTTAGCTTGGGGCGCTTAAAGTCGATGTCGGCCTCGCTATTTAAAGGAATAAGATGAATGTGAGCATGGGGTACTTCTAGCCCAAGCACTACCATTGCTACACGCTTGCAGTCAATAGATTTATCAATTGCTTTCGCCACTTTTTGCGCAAAAAGAGCTAAACCCGAAAGCGTATTTTCATCAAGGTCGAAGATATAATCAACCTCTACTTTAGGAATTACCAGTGTGTGGCCTTCGCAAATAGGATTAATATCTAAAAAGGCATAGTAGTGGGCGTCTTCTGCCACCTTGTAGCTGGGAATTTCGCCGTTTGCTATTTTACTGAATACGGTTGCCATAATGTTAAACTCTTTATTTGAATGTAAATTTACAAAAAGTATCATGAAAAAGTAAGGTACTACGTATTGCGATATGCGTACAACGAAAATTGAATGTAGTGAAACACCTGCATGTTACCCCTAAATCCCCTAAAGGGGACTTTTGGGCAGTGCATAAAGTCCCCTCTAGGGGATTTAGGGGCAATTTAGCGAAGCCTTACATTCTCACACTTTTCGTGATACTTGTATCGTGATACTAAAAAAGCCACACCTAAAAATCGGTATGGCAAATATGCTGTTTCTTTATAAATATTTTCTATGGGAGATAGAAAGTATCTAAAGCGTTATATCCAAAATCTCAAGCTTCATAACACCCGATGGAATTTTTACATCCACAACGTCTCCAACCTTCTTACCAAGCAATGCCTGGGCAATAGGAGTGCCAACGGATAGGCGTCCTTCTTTAAAGTTAGCTTCCGACTCAGCAACTAGCTGATATTCCATAATGGCCTTAGTACCTAAGTTCTTCAGCTTAACGCGGGTAAGTATTTGCACCTGCGAAGTATCTATTTTCGACTCGTCCATTACGCGAGCTTTGGCAACGGTTTCTTCCAGCTTGGCAATGCGCATTTCGAGAAGGCCTTGTGCTTCTTTTGCGGCATCATATTCCGCATTTTCCGATAAGTCGCCTTTATCACGTGCTTCCGCAATTTGAGCAGATATAAGTGGTCGTTCGCTTTTTAGCTTATCCAGGTCTGCTTTTAGCTTCTGGAGACCTTCTTCGGTAACATAAATTATTTTACTCATGGCCTTACGTTTTTTTATAAACAATAAAAAAAGAATCCCGACGGCATGAATCGGAACTCTAACTAGGCAAAGGTAGTAAATTTTTTATTTGAAACCTACCAAAAACATGTTCTTCAGCCGAAAAATTTATTGAGGTTTAGTAGTTTAGCTTCTCGATAGGTTCCGGATTTATTTACTTGGAACGAAAATAGGTATATTTGTATATGATTAGAATAATAATGGGTAAGATTTTTCAAGTACTATTCTGTTTTACTGTGATGTTGGCTTCTTTGGGTTGCAGTAAAGAAGAAAAGTCAAATAATATTCCTTATGTTAAGGTAGATTTTCGGTTTTATCCCTATACAACTGATAGCGAACTATCTGCTTACGGTGGGGTTAAAAAATTTGCTAATCAAGGATATAACAAAAATGGTGTATTTGTTTGCCAGTTCAGCATGACAGACGAGCCTGAATTTATGGCATTTGACGCGACCTGTCCGCTAGAGCAAGAATCGGGATTTAAATATTCATTAAACCAAGACCCGTCAAGTATTCTTAGGCTTAAATGTCCTAAATGCGGTACAATATTCGATCTTAACAACGAAGGTAGAGGTGGTGGTACATGGCTTACTCGTTATCCTATTAGACCTTTAGGGTATAAGACCTACTATCAGGTGTACAACTAAAGGTAGGAAATGGAATAAAAAAGATAAAAGAACAACAGCTATCCTTGTTCTTTTGTCCTAAAGTCTTTTGTCTGTTCATTAACTATAAATACATTTAACTATGGAAAAAAGCGTAAAAGGAACAAAAACGGAGCAAAACCTGCTAAAGTCGTTTGCGGGCGAGTCGCAGGCATACCAACGTTATACGATGTTTGCCAAGCAAGCACGTAAAGAAGGCTACGAACAAATTGCGGCATTGTTCGAAGAAACAGCATCAGATGAGCAAAAACACGCTCAGGTATTTTTCGATTTTCTTGAAGGAGGACCGCTTGAAATTACTGCTACCTATCCTGCAGGTATTGTAGGTACTACGGCAGAAAACTTACAGCTGGCAGCAGATGGCGAGCACGAAGAGTGGGACGAACTGTACAGCGAATTTGCTAGAATTGCGGAAGAAGAAGGGTTTAAAAAAATCGCTTCGAAGTATAAGCTTATTGCTTCAGTAGAAAAGCGTCACGAAGAACGCTATCGTAAGCTGAAAGAAAACATTGAAAAAGAAATAGCCTTTAAGCGCGAAGGTGGTAAGAGATGGAAATGCCGTAAGTGCGGATACACTCTCGAAGGAGAGAAAGCGCCAAATGTTTGTCCGCTTTGCGAACATCCACAAGCATTCTTCGAAATATTGGCAGAGAACTTCTAGTAGAACAAAAAGCCCACCCCAACCCTCCCAAAAGGAGAGGGAACACCCCCTCCTTTTGGGCATTGTTAACATAATATAGTAAGTTGTAAATTTATGCTATCTTTGCGGTATACCAACCCTCACCAGCATGACAACAGACCAACCCAATCCGATACGCTGTAGCCACTGTTCCGGCACAAGCTACCGCAAGAATGGCATCGTTAGCGGGGTACAGCGGTACTACTGCAAGGGCTGTGGGCGGAACTTTACCACCAAGCCCAAGCGGATCGCCAACGAGCTAAAGGCATTCGCCGTAATGCTCTACCTGAACAACATGGGAATTCGAAAAATCGCCAAGGTGGTGGGCGTTAGCCCTCCAGCGGTCCTGCGGTGGATCCGCAACGCACACCGCAAGCTGCCGGTGGAGCAACGTATAGCCACAGGTAGCGAGCCGGATATCGTGGAGCTGGACGAAATTTACACGTACATTAAAAAAACAGAACCGTATGCTCGTATGGACTGCTTATTCTCGAAGGCAAAAGCGCGTTGTTGCCGCTGAGCTAGGTGATGAAGGCGTGCGGTCAGCCATCCGCATCTACCAAAAAGCGAAGGATCAAGTCGGCAGCATTGCTCACCTCTACACGGATGCCAACAGCTGCTATGGACAGGCGTTCAAGCACGTTCCGGAACCCCATACGATAACCAAGGCACAAACGCACCTGATTGAAAGCTCCAACAGCAGCATTCGGGACAACCTTGCGAGGTTTAACAGGAAAACTAAGCGCTACTCAAAAACCTTGGAGATGCTGCGTATCACCATCGACCTGTTTCTGAACAGGCACTTGTTCGAGTTTAAGTATAAAATTACTATATTATGTTAACAATGCCCTCCTTTTGGGAGGGCTGGGGAGAGGCTCCTTCCAATATTTATTTTAAGTTAAGTCTGATAGAGCAGTAGTTCTATCAGACTTTTGTTTTATAATAATATTTACTTTTGCCATAAGAGGGAGAATAGATGGTTTGAATGGTTTAAGAAGTTTAAATTATGGTGCTTTGCCTCTTTTCATTATTACATTTACATATTTGCATATTATCAATTATGATACAGAAGGCTACACTGCAGTTCTTAAAAGAGCTGAAAAAAAATAACTACCGCGAATGGTTTAACGAGAATAAGCCACGCTACGAAGCCGCAAAAGAAAATGTTATTGAAGTGGTTGGCGAGCTGATTAAAGAGGTAAATAAGTTTGAGCCGACAATGGGCTACCCTGAACCTAAAAAATCTCTTTTCCGCATTTATCGTGATGTACGTTTTTCTAAAAACAAGGAACCATACAAAACGAATATGGGAGCCATGATTGGGCCGGAAACGAATGCCAAAATGCTTAGGTCTTCATACTATATGCATATAGAACCCGGTGCTAGCTTCGTGTCTTGCGGGGTATATATGCCGCATCCTCCTATTGTAAAGGCAGTACGTACGGCTATTGACGAGGATTTTGAGACGCTTAACGCCATTGTAAGTAATAAAACATTCAAAGCTTTGCTTGGAGATTTAGTGCGCGATGAAGATGCGCTACAACGTGTACCTCCCGGTTTTGATAAGAACTCGCCTGCTGCCGAATATCTAAAGCTGAAACACTTTTACGTTTTTCATCCTTTTACCGATAATGAGCTGATGAGCGGAGATTTTGTGAAAAACGCGGCGAAAATGTTTAAGGCGGCAAAGCCCTTAAACGATTGGCTGAACGCCGTTATAGAAGATGTTGAATTATAATTTACGGCTATGAGCAGCCACCGTATCCGAAAAATCGAAGCTCTTATGTTTATTGTTATACTATTAATTTTTGTAGTTGCCTGTACCTATGTTTTTATAAGAGGTTGGCAGGCATTACCCGCCATGCTTAGCGTACGAATTATTTATACAACGCTTTTTGTCTTTTTGACTTTTGGATACATTCTGGCGTTTATCTTTCGTAAGTCGCTGCCCGAATGGTTTACCAACTTTATCGGTGTTGTAGGCCCTACATGGATGATTGCCATTCTTTATTTATTCATGGCGGTTCTGCTAATCGACTTATTTCGGTTGGCCAACCATTGGTTGCACTTCTTTCCATCATGGGTGACGGCAGATTACGCTAAAACAAAACTGATAATGTTTTTCTCGGTTATCGGAATAATTTCTGTTGTCTTTTTATGGGGGTACTATAAGTTCACGCATCCCACAATAAATGAGCTGGAGGTGAGGGTACATAAATCCGCAATGGGTGGTAAAAAAGAGCTGCGCGTTGTTATGGCCAGCGACTTGCACTTAGGAAATATTATCGGCAAAAACCGACTGGCAAAATTTGTAGAGCTGATTAATGCTCAAAATCCCGATATCATTTTATTATCGGGAGATGTTGTGGACGGAGATGTACGTCCTGTTATCGCAAAAAATATGCACGAAGAGCTATTGCGCTTGCAAGCTCCAATGGGTGTATTTGCTGTGCTTGGTAACCATGAATATATTGGTACATATAGCGGAGAGAAAATAGAGACTACTATTGCATATCTGCAAAAATCGGGCATACACATGCTGCAAGATGATGTCTTAAACGTGAGTAGCAACCTTACAATAGTTGGCAGGGATGATAGGTCAAATCATAACCGGAAAGAGCTGCAAGAACTGACAGATAGTTTAGATAAGCAGCGTACAATTATACTTCTCGACCATCAACCTTACCATTTAGAGCAAGCCGAAGAATGCGGAGTTGACCTTATGCTTAGCGGACATACCCATAATGGGCAGGTATGGCCTATCTCTTGCATTGTTGGTAACATGTACGAAGTAGCGCAAGGCTACAAACAGAAAGGCAATACCAATGTTTATGTTTCGGCAGGCTTGGGGTTATGGGGACCTCCGTTCAGAATCGGGACAGAGTCGGAGCTATTGGTGGTTACGCTAATTTTTGACTAGTGCAAGATGGCTAATGTTGATAAGGAAGCCTTTGCTCAAGAATGTACATTTAAAACCTCACGGAGTGGGGGCAAAGGTGGTCAGAATGTAAATAAGGTAGAGACTAAAGTAGAGCTGCTTTTCGATATTAACGCATCTGCTCTTTTTACCGATGAGCAAAAAGAAATCTTGCTTAATAAGCTAGTAGCACGAATTATAGACGGAGGTGTTTTGCAGCTAACAGCCGACAATGAACGCTCGCAGCTAAAGAATAAGGAGCTTGCCATAGCTAAAGCAATAGAGCTGATCCAAAAAGCGCTTAAGCCAAGAAAGCCCCGAAAGGCAACCAGACCAACCCTTGAGTCAATAGAAAAACGGCTATCCGATAAGCAGCTGAAATCAATGAAAAAACAGCTGCGCAAACGAATGTTTTAGAGAATTTTTCCAATCTTTCAGTGTAGCATTAAAGTTTTAAATTTAAAACTTTAATGCTATATTTAATTATAAATATAACCCGTAGTGCATTTAGGCGATACAAGTTTTTAAGTTGTTAATATTCTTGCTGCTCAACTTGTTTATCCACTGTATTACGGTTAACGCTAGTATTTTAGATAGTATTCTGTTTTTAAACCCATCGAACGACTTCGCATAGC
>JAVBOE010000123.1:0-20657 GCA_031550925.1 Bacteroidales bacterium
AACACGAGCAACAACACCGAAGGTCCGTCTGTTTGTCATCTAGCTCGTTGATATTCTTTAGGGTATAAAAGCCGACAAAGATACGAATTAAAGTTTATACTGCACAGTATCAAGATACATTGACTATGCGATTGTTAAACAAAATAAGCTCAATGAAATTATATTGTTGATTTTATAGCTGACAAAAATTATCTATTCCAAAATCAATTTATTAGCTTTGTAAGCATAAGATTTTCGATATGCAACAATACAAAGACTTACTACGCACAATTTTAGAAAACGGCACACCTAAAGGCGACCGTACAGGTACAGGGACTATCAGCATTTTCGGCTATCAGATGCGATTCGATCTTTCTAAAGGGTTTCCCATGCTTACCACCAAGAAGCTGCATCTTAAATCAATAATTTACGAGCTGCTTTGGTTCTTGCAGGGTGATACGAACATAAAGTACCTGAACGATAATAAAGTTACCATCTGGGACGAATGGGCTGACAAAGATGGTGATTTAGGACATATCTACGGATATCAATGGCGATCGTGGCCAACGCCGGACGGAAAGCATATAGACCAGATCACGGAATTGGTAAAGTCGCTAAAAAGCAATCCCGATTCTCGTAGGCATATTGTCAGCGCATGGAATGTAGGAGATATCCCCAATATGGCTTTGCCTCCCTGCCATGCGTTGTTTCAGCTATATGTAGCAAATGGTAAGCTATCATGCCAGCTGTATCAGCGTAGTGCGGATGTTTTCTTGGGAGTACCCTTCAACATTGCATCATATGCGCTGCTTACGCTAATGCTTGCACAAGTTACCGACCTACAGCCTGGGGAATTTATACACACATTAGGCGATGCGCACTTATACAGCAACCATATAGAGCAAGCGGAGCTGCAGCTATCGCGCGAGCCAAGAGCGCTACCAACAATGACGTTGAATCCGGCGGTAAAAGATATATTCGGTTTTAAGTACGAAGATTTTACATTAACAGGCTATGACCCGCATCCGGCAATAAAAGCACCGATATCGGTGTAATTATAATGTGTTAATTTGCTAATATGAAAATTTACTAATGTGTCAAATAGCAATACTAACACGAACCTAGAGCCCCTTTGAGGCATTAAACATTAATAATTAAACATTGATAATTGTATGCTATCCATAATCGTTGCAGTTGCAGAAAATAACGTAATTGGTCATAATAATAGCTTGATCTGGCATATTTCGGAAGATCTGAAATATTTTAAGCGCGTTACCTCAGGCCATACGGTTATTATGGGGCGTAAGACTTTCGAGTCTATCGGTAAGCCTCTGCCAAATCGTACAAATATTGTTATTTCGAGAAACGCCGATTTTAAACCTAATGGTGTTATTGTTGTTTCATCATTAGAAGAAGCTGTTGCGAAAACGAATTCTGGCGAAGAAAGTTTTATTATCGGTGGTGGTTCTATCTATCGCGAAGCAATGGGTTTAGCGGATAAGCTGTATCTTACAAAAGTTCATCATAGCTACGAAGGGGATACCTTTTTCCCTGAAATAGGTGATGAATGGAAAGAAATATCACGAGAAGATTTTGAGCGCGGAGAGAAGTTTGAATACCCGTTCTCTTTTATTGTGTACGAACGAAAAAATGAGTAAGAGCAAGGCAGATAGTATTCATGTAGGAATATACGGGCGTAGAAATGTTGGTAAAAGTACGCTTATAAACGCTATTACCCGACAAGAGGTAGCTATTGTTTCGCCTGTTGCCGGAACTACTACAGACCCGGTAAAACGTTCGTTTGAACTGCTTGGGGTTGGGGCACTTGTTTTTATTGATACTGCGGGAATAGACGACACAAATGAGCTGGGAGAGCAACGTGTAAAGAAAACGCTCAACAGTATTCAGCAGGTTGATATTGCCGTATTAGTTCTTACTTCTCCACAAGAAACCTTGGATAAAGACGAGCAGCAGCTTATTAGAGAATTTGAGCAGCTAAACACTCCTTATATCATTGTTTATAACCAAAGAGAAAAGGACGAGTCTCTGTTAGAGATAGGTAAAACATACATTTTGCTCAATGCAAAAACAGGAGAAGGAATAGACTCTTTACTTGACGAAATAAGCAAACTTGCGAAACCATTACAGCAAAAAACATCGTTGCTTGGTGATATTATCAATACTGGCGACATCGTTCTACTCATTACCCCCATTGACAGCGAGGCACCTGAAGGCAGACTTATTCTTCCGCAAGTAAATGCTATTCGTGATATTATAGACAACAATGCTGTTGCCATTGTAATGAAAGAAAATGAAGTTGAGCATTTTCTTTCAACCTCGGGAGTTAAGCCGACATTAGCCATTACCGACAGTCAGCTGTTTAAAGAGGCAGATCGGTTAATTCCAAGCGATATTCCGCTAACTTCATTCAGCATACTACTAGCTCGACAAAAAGGTAATTTCAACGCTTTTCTAAAAGGAACTCCGCATATCTCTTCTTTAAAAGACGGAGACAGAATACTTATGCTTGAATCGTGTTCGCATCAGACATCATGCGAGGATATTGGCCGTGTAAAAATTCCGAACTGGATGCAAACATTCACGGGTAAGAAATTGTTGTTTGATATAGTAAGCAGGTTAGATGCTATTAGTAGACCTGTTACAGATTATGCTTTAGTCGTTCAATGTGGCGGATGCATGGTTACGCGCAAGCAGCTCATCAATCGGTTACAGCCTTTTATTGATGCGGGTATTCCTGTAACAAACTACGGATTGGCAATAGCCTATACACAAGGAATATTTGACAGAGCAACACAACCATTCAAGAGAATTATATAAATCCTAAACAGTAATACAATGAATAGCTTATTTCTCACCACCATGTCTGCTCCTATTACTAAGTGGGATGATTTTTTGAAAAAATGGATGGAGAGTATTGGCATAAATGAAGGCTGGTCTTCATTTCTTGCTAACCTTTGTTGGACTGCAGCACTTTCCCTTCTTTGTTGGATTGTGTATCATCTTTTAATTAAGCTTATCAATGTCTTTATAAGTAAGATACAGAATAATACAGTACAAGTACTAAAGTCGAAAAAGTTCTTTAAGCGTTTGTGCTTAATTATTCCTCTTGTAATTATTAATGCCACCTATGCCGATCTATGGACAGATTATCCTACTCTACTAAAATGGCTGGATAAGCTTCTTAGCCTCACGTATCTTGTAAACATCATTCTTATTCTTAGCTCTATTGGTAAGACCGTTGTCGAGTTATTCCAATATGCCGAAACGGGAAGGCAGAAACCAATAAAATCGTTGGTACAGTTTATTATGATAATTGTATATTTTATTAGTGCAATTATTGCTATTTCTATTCTGTATGGTGTTGCTCCCGGCGGATTGCTTACCGGTTTGGGAGCCGCTTCGGCAGTGCTTATGTTGATTTTTAAAGACAGCATTTTAGGATTGGTTTCGGGTATTCAGCTATCACTAAATAATATGGTTGCGATTGGCGACTGGATTGTTCTTCCGAAATACAGTACCGACGGAGAAGTTATAGATATTACGTTAACCACCGTAAAAGTTCAGAATTGGGATAACACGATTTCCACTATCCCCACCTACGTACTTACAAGCGATGTAGTGATTAACTGGCGAGGAATGAGCGAATCGGGCGGTCGCCGCATTTCCCGCTCAATCAACATCAATATGAAAAGCATAAAGTTCTGCTCTGATGAAATGCTGGAAAAGTTTAAGAAAATTGCGCTAGTAAAAGATTATATTGAAAAAACAGAAAAAGAGCAGGCTGTTTACAACAACGAACATAAAATTGATACATCGGTTACAGGTAACGGGAGGCAGCAAACCAATATCGGCATATTCAGAGCGTATATGACGGCTTACCTAAAAAGCCTCCCTACGCTGAATAAAGACATGACGCTTATGGTTCGCCAAATGCCACCAACAGATATAGGGCTACCCCTTCAGGTATATTGCTTTACCGCAACTACAGCATGGGTTCTTTATGAGCAAATTCAATCTGATATTTTCGACCATTTTTTAGGTATTCTTCCCTATTTTGAATTAAGCGTATATCAGAATATAACCGAAATAGGTATTACTAACCATTCGTAGCTTTCTGCATGTTACCCCTAAATCCCCTAAAGGGGACTTTTACCGCACAGCCCAAAAGTCCCCTTTAGGGGATTTAGGGGTGAATAACAAGCGTGTTTCTTTCTTTTTTATAACTTTGTAAGTTAATTGCCCTAAAAAGCATTTCGAATTATTTATAATTCGCACATAATTAAGCACATATATGACTATAGATAAAAACAACATACTATACGTTTCGCGAGGTTGTAAAGTTCAAAAAGACGAACACGGAGAACTTTATGCCAAATCGATTAAGGGTTGCCATAAGCTGGACGTTTATAACTGGCTACAGAATATTCCTGCCGATGCTGGCTACGATATCTTCGAAGTAAAATTCAAAAATACTCGCAAAGGCTATTTTAAAAACGTAAATAATCTCAGCCTTAGAGTTGGTGATATTATTGCCGTCGAGTCTTCTCCAGGGCACGATACCGGTATCGTTTCTCTTGATGGACCACTTGTTGCACTGCAGATAAAACGGCATAATATAGACGCTTCACGCTACGAGTTTAAGCGCATATACCGTAAGGCGAAATCGGCAGATATTGAAAAGTGGCAGGAGGCCGTTAGCCTTGAGCATTCTACAATGATTAAAACTCGCCAGATTGTTAACAAAATGGGGCTTAACATGAAGATTGGCGATGTAGAATACCAGGGCGATAGAACTAAGGCCATCTTTTACTACATAGCCGACGAACGTGTTGACTTTCGTGAGCTGATAAAAGTTCTGGCCGATGAGTTTAAAATCCGTATAGAAATGAAGCAAATCGGGGCAAGACAAGAAGCCGGACTTATCGGTGGTATTGGCCCTTGTGGTCGTGAGCTTTGCTGTGCACAGTGGATGTGCAACTTTGTATCGGTAACAACTGGTGCAGCTCGTTATCAGGATATTTCTTTAAGCCCTCAGAAGCTGGCAGGTCAGTGCAGTAAGCTTAAATGCTGTCTGAACTTTGAGGTAGATGTTTATATTGACGCGCAAAAGCAAATGCCACATATCCACGGTCCGTTAGATACGGTAAATGGTCCGTTATTTCACATGAAAACCGATGTTCTTAAAAAGCTGATGTGGTTCAGCTACGATAAAGATTCGCCTGCAAACTTTATTGTTCTTTCGACTGATAGGGTTCGTGAGCTGATTCGCCTTAACAAGAAAAACATCAAGATTGAAAACATTGAGGCCATAACAGAAAATACCGAAAAGCCAGCCTCTGACTTTAAGAGCGCGGTTGGAGAAGACAGTATAACTCGCTTTGACGACAAGAAGAAAAAGAAAAGAAGCAGAAACACTAATCGCAAGGATGATAGAAAAGCAGACGATAAAAAAGCAGAGGTAAAGAACAACAACGAGAATAACAGTAACAACGGCAACAAGAATAATCAGCAAGAGAATAAGGCAAACCAACAAAACGGTATCAAAAAAGAAGGAGGTTCTTCTCGTAATCACAAAAGAAGACACCACGGTAAACCAAAAGAAAAAAAGAACGATGAATCGGCTAAGTAGCGCTATTATGTTAGGTTTTTTTATTTTGTTGTTTGCCGCTTGTGATTACAATCCCGTCTTTCAGCAAAGCAAATCCATTCCAAACGACTATTGGAATAAAGACAGCACTGTAAGCATAAACGTTCCGGTTATTGATACCATCAGCTATCACGATATTTTTATTGATGTGCGTAACCTTAACAGCTATCCCTACTCTAATCTTTATCTTTTTGTGAACGTTGTTGCCCCCAATGGCGATAACGTGACCGATACTCTCGAATATCGTTTAGCCGATGATTATGGGGCTTGGTTAGGCAATAAATCATCGCGTATATGGGATTGCAAGTTGCCGTTTAGATCAATGGTTAAATTTGCGCAAGAAGGTAGCTACACGTTCAACATAAAGCAAGGTATGCGTAATGATGAGCTTGAGGGGATATCGGATGTAGGCCTAACCATAGAGCTAACTCCGGAAGAATACTTAAGCACTACTCCAAACAATCAATAGTAACACTATTCTAAGCGTTCAAATTAAGTGGGAAAAGATAAGCATAAACGATTTCTCGAGAACCAACAGTTTACCCTCTTACATCAACCTACGTTTGAAGAGGTTTTCAATAAAGATTATCATCTAAAAGGACAGTGGCACGATAAGTTCTTTCGTAACACCAACCCTATCGTATTGGAGCTGGGCTGCGGAAAAGGAGAGTATACTGTTGCACTTGCACGTATGTTTCCCGAAAAGAATTTTATCGGTATAGACATTAAAGGTGCTCGCATGTGGCGCGGTGCAAAAACAGCAACCCAAGAACAGCTGCCTAATGTAGCCTTTGTAAGAACCCGCATAGAATTTATTCGTTCTATTTTTGGAGAAAACGAAGTAAGCGAGATATGGATTACTTTTCCCGATCCGCAAATGAAGAGCAACCGTCGTAAGAAGCGCCTTACTGCAGCAGGCTTTTTAAACAACTACCGTACTTTTTTACAGCCAGACGGTATTGTACACCTAAAAACCGATAGTCAATTTCTGCACGAGTTTACCAAATGTATTATCGCAGAGAATAAGCTGAACCAAATCGTTGCTAACAAGGATATATACGGCACAGGCTTTGCCGATGAACTGCTATCGATAAAAACTGCCTACGAAAAAGAATTTTTAAGTCAGGGATTACCCATAACCTATTTAAAATTCAACATTAATGGCACAGAGCCAATCAAAGACCCCGAATCCTTCGACCCTGACCTTCTTTGAGCAGGCTTATGAAGTTGTTAAGCTGATTCCATATGGGCGTGTTACCAGCTATGGTGCCATTGCACGCGCACTGGGTTCGGCACAATCTTCTCGTATGGTTGGCTGGGCAATGAATGTGTGTCATGAACACATACAAAATATCCCTGCACATCGAGTTGTAAACCACAGCGGGCTGCTAACAGGTCAACATCATTTCGGTACACCCAATGTTATGCAAACGTTGTTAGAGAACGAAGGCGTAAAGGTTAAGAATAATAAGGTGGTAGATTTTAAGAAGGTGTTTTGGGATCCAATGCAAGAGCTAACGAAGGATTTATAGAACTTGTCATATCGAACGAAGTGAGACATCTCCTGATTCAAGACGCTGCTGCTATTGAGGAGATGTCTCACTTCGTTCGACATGACACTATGTTTTTTCGTGATACTTAATATGTGCATCGTGATTCTATATCTACTTCAAATCCATTCTCGTAATCATCCTTCTTGATAGAAGATAGAACCCTATCAGGTAAATACAAGTAATAACTACCGCAACAGCATCCGAAGGTCTTCCAGCTGAACTGATAAACGATAGCAATATATTTGGACAAAGTCCATCAACAATACTTATTGGTAGATACTCTCCTATTGCAACATCCGTCATTCGTTTTAAAAAATATCCCAGCAGATTTTCTACCACCAACGTATATACAATAAAAAGGCTTATAGCCAACCCCGAACGCTTTAGCCACAAGCTAAGTATTAAGGCAACGCTGAGCCACATAAATGCGTCGAGAGCAAAATAAAACGAATATTCAAGGCTGTTCAGAAAGCTTGTTACCGTTCCTCCATCACCTATAAGCGCAAACAGGGCGGTAAACAGTACATGTATTAGTCCTGCAAATAACGACAGTATAATTATTATATACCATTTCGCGTTAATAAACTGCACACGATCGAGCCCATCTATTATGTTTTGCCGATGAGTTCTATAGCTGAATTCGTTCGCCACTTGTGTAATAAGAATTATCCCTAAAACCAGTAGCATAAACGTACCCATATATGCCGTTAGCTGAGCAACCTGCGGATAACGAAAGTATGAATCTAAAAACGATCCGGTCATTTGCCCCGATGTTTCATACTTTATAGAGTACATGATATATACCAACCCGAAGAAGCCTAAAACAAAAAGTCCAAGCATTATCCAGAACGTTTTGTAGCTGCGGATTTTCATCCATTCTATACCAATTAACTTCTGTACCATTACGCTTCAGGATTTTGTGTTACTTCAATAAACCACGACTCTAACTTTTTACGAGACATCTCAAGATGAGATAGCACCACGCCATTATCAAAACAGTACTGGTTAAGCCCTCTGGGTGTTAGCTCCCCTTCAATGTTAACAATAAGCATATCGCCTTGTACGCTGATTGACTTAATGCTTTCTATTTTACCAAGTATTTGCTGTAGCTGTTCGTTATTGCCGTTTGCAGATAGCTTAAACGTAAGTCCTTCACCTAGTACTTCGTCCACATTACCTGTGGATAGTAGCTTCCCCTTTTTTAGAATAGCAACATGCGTACAAACTTTTTCAACCTCATCTAGTAAGTGACTTGCAATAAGAACTGTTTTTCCCTCTTCCCACAACTCTTTTATCAATCCTCTTACATCCGTTATTCCTTGCGGGTCTAAGCCGTTGGTTGGTTCATCAAAGACAATGAGTGAAGGATTGCCAAGCAACGCTGATGCTAATGCCAAGCGCTGTTTCATTCCTAGTGAAAAAGTAGAAAATTTAGACATCCTACGATCAAACAATCCCAAGCGTTTTAGCACTCTTGGAATATCCGATTCAGCCACACTTTTAATCTTAGCAGCGATTCGTAGGTTATCTTCGGCGCTGAGATATGGATAAAACGAAGGCGTTTCGAGCAAACATCCGATCTTTTCTCTCATCTTTCCCGATGGTTGCTCACCCATAATGCTAAACTTACCGGCATTGGGTTTTACAATATCCATTAGTACGCTAAGCATTGTGGTTTTTCCACTTCCGTTGGGACCAAGTATGCCGAATATGCTTCGCTCCGGAATATCAAGGCTAACCCCATCTAAAGCCCGAACAAAGCCGTAGTCTTTGGTTAATCCTTGTATAGAAATAATATTACCCATGTTTAAGGTATTTTGTATGATGTGTACAAACATAAAAAAAACCTACCGGATTTGGTAGGTTTTTTATCTTAAATATTTTTTAGTCTCTCAGCTTCGCAACCAAAAACTCACGGTTAAGACGTGCGATGTGTGTAATAGAAATCATCTTCGGACACTCCATTTCACAAGCTTGGGTGTTGGTACAACCGCCAAAGCCCAGCTCGTCCATCTTTGCAACCATTGCCTTAGCACGACGGGCACCCTCTATCTTACCTTGTGGTAATAATGCAAGAGATGATACGCGTGCCGATACAAATAGCATTGCAGATCCGTTCTTACAAGTTGCAACACATGCGCCACAACCGATACAAGCAGCAGCATCCATTGATTCGTCTGCCTTTGGTTTTGCAATAGGAATAGCGTTTCCATCAGGAACACCACCTGTGTTTACCGAAACAAAACCTCCGGCCTGTAAGATTTTATCGAACGCATAACGATCAACAACCAAGTCCTTAATTACAGGGAATGCTGCCGAACGCCAAGGTTCAATTGTAATGGTATCGCCATCTTTAAACTTACGCATGTGAAGCTGGCAAGTAGTAATTTCGCTATCAGGTCCGTGTGCGCGACCGTTGATATAAAGCGAGCACATTCCACAAATACCCTCACGACAGTCGTGGTCAAATGCTACAGGTTCTTTCCCTTCCAGAATCAGTTGGTCATTTAAAATATCCAACATTTCTAAGAAAGAGCTATCGGGCGAAATACTTTTTACTTCGTATGTTTCGAAACGCCCTTTATCTTTAGCGTTCTTCTGACGCCATATTTTTAATTTAAGATCCATAGTTTAGCCGTTTAAGATAAAGGTTAATAGTTAAGTGTTAGTCGTTAATCGAAAAGAGTTAAACATTAAACTATTTAAACCTTTAGTCGTTTTTAGTCTTTGTAATTTCTCGTAGATGGATGAACAAATTCAAACTCCAAGTCTTCTTTATGCAATACTGGTTCTTGATTTTCGCCTTTATATTCCCATGCAGAAACATACATAAAGTTATTATCGTCACGTAAAGTTTCGCCGTCTTCGGTTTGCATTTCTTCGCGGAAGTGACCGCCACAAGACTCCTTACGGTTCAAAGCGTCAATAGCCATTAGCTCGCCAATTTCAAGAAAATCTGCTAAGCGTACAGCCTTTTCCAGCTCTTGGTTAAACTCGTTATTTTCGCCCGGTACATATACATTTGCCCAGAACTCTTTTTTAAGAGCGCGGATATCTTCAATCGCTTTCTTAAGTCCAGCTTCGTTACGAGCCATACCAACATAATCCCACATAATATGGCCAAGAGCCTTATGTATGTGATCAACCGGCTGTTTACCTTTTATGCTGAAAATTTTATTGATTTTATCTTTAATTGCTTTTTCAGACTCATCAAAAGCAGGATGCTTAACATCTGTTTTTGGAGTTTGAATATCATGCGATAGATAATCTCCTATGGTGTATGGAAGAACGAAGTAACCATCGGCCAAACCTTGCATAAGAGCAGATGCACCTAAACGGTTACCACCATGGTCGCTGAAGTTTGCTTCACCTATAGCATACAAGCCGGGAACCGTTGTCATAAGGTTATAATCTACCCAAATACCACCCATTGTATAGTGGATAGCAGGGTAAATCATCATTGGCTCTTCGTAAGGGTTAACGTCAACAATCTTTTCGTACATCTGGAAAAGGTTTCCGTAACGAGCTTTGATAACATCTTTACCTAATCTCTCGATAGCGGTTTTGAAATCAAGGAATACAGCAAGACCTGTTTCGTTTACTCCGTAACCTGCATCACAACGTTCTTTTGCAGCGCGCGAAGCAACATCGCGAGGAACAAGGTTACCAAACGCAGGGTAACGGCGCTCTAAGTAGTAATCGCGATCTTCTTCAGGAATCTGAGATGCTTTTATCTGTTTTTTACGAAGCTTTTCAACATCTTCCATTTTCTTTGGAACCCAAATACGTCCGTCGTTACGTAATGATTCAGACATTAACGTAAGCTTAGACTGCTGGTCGCCATGAACAGGAATACATGTTGGATGAATCTGTGCAAAGCAAGGATTTCCGAAATAAGCACCCTTCTTGTAGCATTGCCAAGCAGCAGAACCATTACTGTTCATTGCATTGGTTGAAAGGAAGAATACGTTACCGTAACCACCTGTTGCAATAACAACAGCATGCGCTCCGAAACGCTCAATCTTACCAGTTGTAAGGTCGCGAGCAATAATACCTTTTGCCTTACCATCAATAAGTACAACATCCAACATCTCGTGACGAGGATATGACTTAACCGAACCTGCAGCAACCTGACGGTTTAACGCGGCATAAGCACCTAGCAACAGCTGCTGACCGGTTTGTCCACGAGCGTAGAACGTACGAGATACCTGCGCTCCACCAAACGAACGGTTATCTAACAACCCACCGTAATCGCGAGCAAAAGGAACACCTTGCGCAACGCACTGGTCGATGATAAGGTTACTTACCTCAGCAAGACGGTAAACGTTTCCTTCGCGAGCACGGTAGTCGCCGCCCTTAATGGTATCATAGAACAGACGCCAAATCGAGTCGTTATCGTTTTGATAGTTCTTTGCAGCATTAATACCCCCTTGTGCAGCAATAGAGTGCGCACGGCGAGGGCTATCTGATATACAGAATATTTTTACATTATAACCAAGTTCTCCAAGAGCAGCAGCAGCAGCACCTCCGCCTAGCCCTGTTCCCACAACAATAATTTCGAGCTTACGCTTATTAGCTGGGCTCACAACCCGAATATCAGCTTTATGCTTTGTCCATTTTTCTGCCAATGGACCTTCGGGAATTTTTGATATTAACTTGCTATCTGACATTGTATAATATTTTCAAGTTTTTGAACCTATTGATTTATGATTCCGAACCACCTTGTGTTGCCGGTTGTTCTTCATCTTTCTTCTTCGCTTTACCAGCAGAGCCCCAAATCAACAAGGCGATAACTGCTAACCAAATCAGCTTACCTCCAATCTTGTCCCAAAAAGGAATTGGATTACTTGGAAGATCTACATTATAGGCTTCTTTGATGTATTCAAGCTCTTCAGCAGAAATTGGAGTATAAGAGTCATTATCTCCTTCCTTAAGTATGCAATATTGTCCATCCCAGTTCCACATTGGAACCCATAAAACCCAAAGCTGCTTATAAAAGTATCCAACATTCATGTATCCTCCCAAGTCCTCATCGTATGTTGTTTCATCATTCGGAAGATCTATAACTGTGTGCAGCTTCTCATCTCCCCACGCATAAACAATCTGTGATTGTGCTTTGCTGGCAAAAAAGCAAATACCTGCTATGCTAAGTACTGCTATTAGTATAATCTTTCTCATAGTTTTTTCGGTGTATTAAGGCTTAATTACACAGGTAATTCTTAGCAAAAAAGAAAAGAGGAATAACCGAAAAACCTATTGCCACAGCTGTAGCATATATCTTAGCAATACACTGCCAGCGATTTAACCACTTGGTGTTGTTAAATCCAACGGTTTGAAGAGCACTCCAAAAACCATGGCATAGGTGGAACCATAATGCCCAAATCCATACAAGATAAATTGCTACATAAACCGGCTGTGAGAATAGACCTACCAGTAAGCTGTAAGGATTTGGATCTCCGTGTCCGGTAGTCCATTGCATCCATTGCATCTTATACCAAAAATGGGTAAGGTGCAATGCCAAAAAACCAACGACAATAAGTCCAAGCACAAACATGTTGCGAGATGCCCATGTCGAAGCTTTGGCGTTACTGCTTACCGCATACTTTACAGGACGCGCCTTTTGGTTTTTTAATGTAATGATAATGGCATAGACAATGTGGATAAAAAATCCGAATGCCAATACCGGTACCATAATTTGAATGAACCAAAGCTCCATGAATTCACAACCTGCATTGAAAACTTCTGGTCCGAGTAGAGATAAAAGGTTAATAGTGAGGTGAAGTAGCAGGAATATTACTAAGAATAAGCCGCTAATACTCATTATCAACTTTTTTCCAATTGAAGAACTGAAAATGTTAGCCATAGATTAGTATTTATTGTTTATAGTCTTTCTTTTTGTAAAGATTTGCAAATGTAGGGTTTTTATTAGTAGCAAGTACCTGCTATAAAGCAACTATTTTAATCTTTATTGACATTATATAGATTTCAAAACTTATGGATTTTAAGACTTGAAGACTTTTATTGAAAACCAAAACATTGCTTCACTTATAAATGTAGTTGTTTATTGAGCTTTATATAATCAATTCTTCTGCCGCGAATTAAAAATTAGCCGACAATAAAAACCGTTATTTTAACCATCTAAAAATGATTTTTTCTCTTTTTTTACCACCTTTGTAAGCATCATTACTTCAACAACGATGAAAAGAAGAACAAAAGTAGCTATAAGCATAATAGCCAGTATTGTAGTGGTTTTTATCGCGTTTAACTTATTGGGAGGTCGCCACCTCCTGCAATCATACGAAATAGGGCAGCCTATTGATAGTCTTAATGGAGTTATTGTTTACTATAACGGCCCCATATCAAATGTAAGTGGACGAAATACAGCAAAAGATGGCTATAATATCGGACAAAAATATCAATGCGTAGAGTTTGTTAAGCGTTATTACTACGAATACCTTAACCACAAAATGCCCGATAGCTATGGTCATGCAAAAGATTTCTTCAACCCAGCTGTTGCCGATGGCAAGCTGAACAAACAACGAAACTTAGTACAATATACCAATGGCAGTAAAAGTAAGCCAATGGTGAGCGACCTGATGGTGATGGGTGGAGGTTCACACGGACATGTATTTATTGTTTCGCAAGTATTTGATGATGAAATAGAAATTATTCAGCAAAACCCCGGGCCTGGAGTTTCTTCTCGCGATAGAATAGCGTTGAAGTATGAAGACGGAAAATGGTATGTAAAATCTTCGAGAGTACTGGGGTGGTTAAGAAAAAAGGCTGTATCAAAAAGTTCCTCCTTACAGTTTGGTATGACAATTTTTGATACAGCCTCCTTCCTTAGTCTAACGAATCCATTCCCCTTGTGTTAGTTTTCTTGCAGGTATTTTCAATGTCCAAAAACCAAATATTGTTCCTGCCAAGTCCATTGCTAAATCAAAGATGTCTTCTGCGCTACCACCATTTACCTTGACTAACTCGTCATTAGTCATTTCAAAGCATTTAAAATCATCAAATTTTTTCATAACTTTTGTTTTTGGTTTAACATGAACAAATGTAGTTGTTTTTATATAAAAATTCACACATTTATATAAAAATGCAAAACGAATTAACATATTGATATACAACATGTTAATTCGTTGTATGGTTTCAAAACTCAAAAATGACAAGAAGAATTTTTAGTTATTGACCCAGAGCCTACTTACTAAACCCTCTCTGTCGTATCGCCTCAAACGTAAGCACAGCGGTAGATACTGATACATTAAGTGAGTCTATCTTACCTCGCATCGGGATTTTTATTCTGGCATCTGCGTTTTTCAACCAGAAATCGGTAAGCCCATCAGCTTCTGTACCCATAACAATAGCACATGCCTTACTCATATCCGTTTGGTAATACCATTGAGATGCTTGTAGTTCTGCAGCATAAGCGATAATGCCATTCTGTTTTAACCAAGCCAAAACATTTTCGGAATCGGAAACTGCTATTTGTGTGGTAAACAAACAACCTACACTTGAGCGAATAGCATTAGGATTGTAAACATCGCATAACGGGTCGCAAACAACAACAGCATCAACCTGAGCGGCATCGGCAGTACGTAATATTGCACCAAGGTTTCCCGGTTTTTCTACCGCCTCAAGAATAATTATAAATGGGTTCTCAGATAGCGTTATATCCTCTAGAACATTTGTTTTTGCCTCAACAACAGCAATTAACCCATCGGAGTTTTCGCGGTAGGCCAGCTTATCAAAAACAGGTTTTGCTAAATCGTACAGCTTACTTTCTCTCGGTAGCTTTTGCTCAAGCTGTTTTGATAAAGGCTTTAGCTGTGTGCAAACAAACAGCGATTGTATAGTATATCCACCTTCTAGTGCAAGCAAAATCTCCCGTTCGCCCTCTACAACAAAAAGCCCTTGCTTTTTACGTTCGCGAGATTTTTCTTGCAGCAGCAAGATATTCTTAACCTTCGGATTCTGAAAAGATGTAATTGTTCCCATTGCAAAGTAATGTACAAAGGTAAGCATCGCTTTAAAAATATGCTTACTTTTGACAAAATAAAAAACCTTACAGGTTAAGCGTTAATGGTTAATTGATATTCGCTTCACGATTAACGCTTTACATTTAACATTATTCACGACTTATGAAAATACTGGTAATAGACGACGAGCGTAGTATTCGCAACACCTTAAAGGAAATTTTAGAATACGAGGGGCACGAAATTACTTTAGCTGAAGATGGAATAAAAGGCGTAGAGGCCGTACAAAAAAGTACTTTCGATGTTATTTTCTGCGATATAAAAATGCCGAATATGGATGGTATTGAGGCTCTTGAAAAAATGCAAGAGACACAATCCGATACTCCAATTATTATGATCTCGGGGCATGCCAATATTGATACTGCTGTTGAAGCCATAAAGAAAGGTGCATACGATTTTATAGAAAAGCCACTCGATCTTAACCGAATTCTTATTACACTGCGTAACGCTACCGATAAGTCCACGCTGGTAAAAGAAACCAAAAAGCTGCAAAAGAAAATATCTAAAGTTGCGGAAATTGTTGGCGAGTCGGAAGCTATTACGAAAATAAAGAATATGATAGAACGTGTTGCTCCAACCGATGCTCGCGTTCTGATTACAGGTTCAAACGGAACAGGTAAAGAGCTGGTTGCACGTTGGCTACACGAACTAGGTCCACGCGCTACTGCTCCTTTTATTGAAGTTAACTGCGCCGCTATCCCTTCTGAGCTAATAGAAAGCGAGCTTTTTGGTCACGAAAAAGGTTCGTTTACCTCTGCCATAAAACAGCACAAAGGTAAGTTTGAGCAGGCAGAAGGCGGTACGCTTTTCTTAGACGAAATTGGCGATATGAGCCTTAGCGCTCAAGCAAAGGTACTACGTGTACTACAAGAAAATAAGCTCTCCAGAGTGGGAAGTGATAAAGATATAGCAGTAAATGTTCGGGTTGTTGCAGCGACTAATAAAAACATGAAAGAAGAAATCGCAAGAGGAACTTTTCGCGAGGATTTGTATCATCGTTTAAGCGTAATTATTATTCATGTGCCGCCTTTAGCAGAAAGACTTGAAGATATTCCATTGCTGGCAAAGCATTTTATAGATCAGATATCTGTAGAGATGGGTACTCCGCCAAAAGAAATCAATACAAAAGCAATTGCCGAACTACAGAAGCTAAGCTGGACGGGAAATATCCGTGAATTCCGCAATACAATTGAGCGTCTGATTATTTTAAGCGATAAGGTTATTACCGATAAGGAAGTTAAAGCGTATGCGAATCCGTTGTTTTAAGATTATTTATAAAACATATATTGCAGGCAGGTATTTATATCTGCCTGTTTTATTTATGTTTACCTAATTTCACTACTTATCAACAAACTTCTTTTTCGGAATTTTTCTCAGTAACTTTGCGGGAGTAGTTTTATACCACCCTAAAGATTTAACATGTCACAATTTGTACATTTACACGTGCACTCCGAGTACTCAACCCTCGATGGTGCCTCTAAAATACCCTCTTTAGTAGATAAAGCCATAGCCGACGGTATGCCTGCCGTTGCCATTACCGATCATGGCAACATGTTTGGGATGAAAGAGTTTTTCAACTATGTCTGCAAAAAAAACGCCAAGCATGATGATGCTATTAAAGACATCAAAAAACAGCTGAAAGAACTTGAAGAAAATGAAGAAAATGAAGAACGGAAGACTCAAATAGAGCAGCTGAAAGTAAAATTAGCCGAAACTGAAAAGAAAAAATTTAAGCCCATTATAGGTTGCGAAGTTTATGTTGCAGCCAATACAAGACACGAGAAGAAAGGTAAAGAAAATGCCAGCGGTTATCACCTTGTTTTATTGGCAAAAAATAAAACAGGGTACCATAACTTAATAAAGATGGTATCGCTAGGATACATAGAAGGTTTCTACTACAAACCACGTATAGATAGGGAACTGCTTGAAATGTATCACGAGGGGGTAATTGCTTCGTCTGCCTGCCTTGGTGGCGAGGTACCTCAAATGCTTATGCACGGTACACCCCAAGAGGTTGAAGAAGTTGTACTATGGTATAAAAACCTTTTTGGAGACGACTACTATTTAGAGCTTCAACGCCACAAAAGCAATGATCCTAATTCGGCTAGAGATGTCTATGAACATCAAAAAGTAGTGAACGTTCAGCTGATGGAGCTGGCAAAAAAACATAACATCAAGCTGATTGCTACTAACGACTCTCACTTTACTAACGAAGAAGAAGCCGAAGCACACGATCGCTTACTCTGTATCAGTACTAACGCAGATGTGAACGATCCTAATCGCATGCGCTACACCAAACAAGAGTGGTTTAAAACGCAAGCCGAAATGGGAGAAATATTTGCAGATGTTCCCGAAGTATTGACCAATACGCTTGAGATTGCTGGTAAGGTTGAGTTCTACGATATCAACAGCTTGCCAATCATGCCCGACTTTCCGTTACCGGAAGGGTTTGCAGATGCTGATGATTATCTTAAGTACCTTACCTACAAAGGAGCAGAAAGGCATTATCCTGAACTTTCTGAAGAGATAAAAGAACGGATAGACTTTGAGCTAGGTACAATTCAACGCATGGGTTATCCCGGTTATTTCCTTATTGTGCAAGATTTCATAGCATGGGCTAGAGATAATGATGTTGCTGTAGGTCCAGGACGTGGCTCTGCTGCAGGTTCTGTTGTTGCTTATTGTTTAGGAATTACCGATATAGATCCGCTAAAATACGACTTGCTGTTCGAGCGTTTTCTAAATCCCGACCGTATTTCAATGCCCGATATAGACATTGATTTTGACGATGATGGGCGAGCCAAGGTATTAGAATATGTAGAAAATAAGTACGGTAAAGAAAAGGTTGCGCACATTGTTACATTCGGTACAATGGCGGCCAAATCTGCCATTAAAGATGTTGGTCGCGTACAAAAGCTACCGCTTGCAGAAACCGACAGACTCTCGAAGCTGATTGATGAGCTGCCTCGCGATAAGGTAAGCATTAAGAATGCTGTTGAAAATATTCCGGCCATGCGTGAAGCTGCGGAATCAACAGACCCGTTGATGAGTGATACGTTGAAGTATGCTCAGATGCTCGAAGGTACGGTTCGTAATACAGGGGTGCATGCTTGCGGTGTTGTAATTGGTAAGGATAACCTTTACAACTACATCCCCATAAGCACTACCTACGATAAAGAAACCAAGCAGGATATGCTTGTTTCGCAATATGAGGGTACGGTAATTGAAGAGGTTGGTATGCTTAAGATGGACTTCTTAGGGCTTAAGACCCTCTCTATCATTAAGGATGCTCTCGACAACATAAAACGAAGTAAGGGTGTTGAGGTTGATATAAACACTATACCTATTGACGATGTAAAAACCTACGAACTCTACAGCCGTGGCGAAACAACAGGTACATTCCAGTTCGAGTCTGACGGGATGAAGAAATATCTGAGGGAATTAAAGCCTACACAGTTCGAAGATCTTATTGCCATGAATGCCCTGTATCGTCCGGGCCCCATGGATTATATACCCGACTTTATTGATAGAAAACATGGTCGTAAGCCCATTACTTACGATATCCCGATCATGGAGCGATACCTTAAGGATACTTATGGTATTACGGTTTATCAGGAGCAGGTCATGCTTCTTTCGCGCTTACTTGCAGACTTTACTCGTGGTCAATCTGATGAACTGCGAAAGGCCATGGGTAAGAAGCTAAAAGATAAGATGGATGCCTTAAAGGTAAAGTTTATTGATGGCTGTAAGGCAAACAGGTACGAAGAAAAAACGGTTATAAAAATCTGGGAAGACTGGGAAAAGTTTGCTTCGTATGCGTTTAATAAATCTCATGCAACTTGCTACTCTTGGGTGGCCTATCAAACGGCGTACCTAAAAGCAAATTACCCTGCCGAGTATATGGCAGCGGTACTTACACGCAACAGCTCCGACATAAAAGAAATTTCCAAGTTTATGGACGAGTGTAAGCGTATGGGTATCCAGGTTCTTAGTCCGGATGTAAACGAAAGCTACAAAACATTTACCGTGAACAAGGCTGGTAATATCCGCTTCGGCTTGAATGCTATCAAAGGTATGGGGGTTAATGCTGCAGAAAATATTATTCAGGAGCGTGAAGAGAACGGACCGTTTAAAGATATTTTCGATTTCATTTGTCGTGTAAACCTATCAATGGTTAATAGAAGAACTATTGAAACGCTTGCTTTTTCTGGTGGTTTCGACAGCTTCTTGGAGATTAAGCGTCATCAGTTTCAAGCAACAAATAAAGACGGACAAACCTTTGTTGAAACGTTGCTATCATACGGTAGCAAAAAACAAAACGATACGGTAGGTTCTCAGTCTTTATTCGGAGCAGCATTGGCCGAATCGGTTGTTACACCGGAGATACCAAGGGCCGAAGAATGGCCTATTCTGGAAGTTTTAAGCAAAGAAAAAGAGCTGATAGGTATGTACTTGTCCTCTCATCCGCTAGACCCATACGCATTTGAGATAAAGCAGTTTTGCAATGTAAATCTTTACGATTTAAAAGACATGGAACCGTTGCGGGGAAAAACCGTAAGCTTTGCAGGTATGGTAAGCGATGTAGCTCATCAAACATCAAAAGCTGGTAAGCCGTTCGGAAATGTTACAATAGAAGATTATAGCGATAGCTATCGGTTTACGCTATTTTCTAAAGACTGGGTTGATAATACGAAGTTTTTTGTAAAAGGTTATTTCCTTTTTATAAAAGCAAAGATACAACCGCGCTTTGGCAAAGACGAGCTGGAGGCAAAGGTACTGTCTATCCATTTGCTACCAAACATTAGAGAGGAGCTGGTGCAAAACGTTACGGTTAAACTTCCGGTTGAAACGGTTACGCTAGATTTAATAGGAGCGATTAAAAATGTTGCCAAAAGAAACCCCGGAAGTACAGGACTGCGCTTAAAGTTGCTTGATGCTGAAGCGCGAGTCGCGCTAGATCTATTCTCACGTAACTACCGCATTAACCTGAGCAACGATGTACTTTCTTTCCTCAACGATAATGGAATAGAATATGCTATAAACTAAACGGATTTTATATAGACTCCAAAATTTTAAGACTTAATGACTTTTCCTAAAATCAAAATATTAGACATTATATACAATAAGCGTTTAGATGCATGAAAATCAATTATTTATGAAGCATAATTTTGAAATTTATTGATTTTCAGCAATATATCCAAAATGTTGATTCTGTAAGTATCTGATAATCAAAATTAAAATTCACTATTGAATATAAACTCTATTATCTCACTTATAAATACCCGTAGTGCATTTAGGCGATACAAGTTTTTAAGTTGTTAATATTCTTGCTGCTCAACTTGTTTATCCACTGTATTACGGTTAACGCTAGTATTTTAGATAGTATTCTGTTTTTAAACCCATCGAACGACTTCGCATAGC